>NZ_PYME01000007.1:0-217020 GCF_003025515.1 Photobacterium gaetbulicola
ATGGGCATGTACTCATTGAGAGATGGGTATGAGTCACTGAAAATATATTCGGAACCGCCGTATGCGACCCACGCTTGTACGGTGGTGTGAGAGGACGGAGGCCGTGAGGCCTCCTCCTACTCGATTCACTATTATTGACTCAGTTGATCATATCCGGACGGGTGACAACAATACCTTGTCCAGCATTCGCTGAGAACGTCGCAACTTGCAGCTGAGCCTGATCGGTGGCAGCTTGGGCGGTGACAGGATCAATAGCAGTTCCTTCGCCGTCGACTAATTGCGGGCCGATTACCGTACTGTGCTGAGCTTTGGAGTCGATATTGAATCGAGCGATGTGGGCGACTTCGCCCGATGAATAGTTCTTGAGGTCAGCCAGGCCAAGTTGTTTTGCTAACGGCTCCGTACCACCAATGATGCCATACTTGGTGGTTTGGTTTGGTATCACGCTGTCATTGGCCGCCTGCATGACATATACAGGGCCTTCAACATCACGTCCAAGGTTGTAGGGGTCAATGGTATCCAACACGGTTTGAGCGGCATAGGCAAAGGCGGTAAATGTACCGTCGACTTTTGCTTGGGTTGTTTCATCCAAGCTGTCATAGAAAGTAGCGAAACAAGCAGCGCCATCTTCAGCTCCGCCGCAGGCACCCAGGTATGCTGCGTCTTCTGCCCCCAGCATGAGTGAATGCTTGATAGTTGGCCCAAAGGTCTTTGACTCAAGCAATAGCGATGGAATACCGCCGCCCGGGTTGGCAAATGCCCCAGAGGTGAAGTTGAACAAAGCATCAGCTTCATCGATGCCTAGTGTTTTGTTGCCTAAACGGTAAGTGCCGATGCCCGAAATAGCCCCGAGAGAGTGGCCGAAGAAGCTGACATCCATGACATTCAGGCTTGGGAATGTAGGAAGGCCGCTGCCAGCCATCACAGACAGCGAGGTGCGAAGACCTAGATCATCAATGATACTCTGGCGGATATTGTCGCGGGCAACATTGAGGTATTCGAGGTTCATGTACACGTCAGCGGTTTCGCCGGTGGTCACGGTACCATCGGCCAGCGCACGTTCACCGTGAAGCGGGTGGTCAATCGCGACGATGGCTTTCGGGACTGCCGATGTAGCTGCTGCGGCACCGATATGTTGGGCACCGAACAGGTAGGCGGTTTCCTTGACCGAAGTGATACCGTGCTGGTAAACCACGACCCCCGGCGTCGGTGCCAGAGCCGCTGGTGGAACGATCATCAGCACGGGCACCTGATCGACCGATTGGATTTGCGGTAATGGACTGTACTGGGTGACCAGGCGTTCTTCATCCAGTTGCGAACCATCGGCTAGCGTGACTTTTAGGCCAATCAGTTTGATGAACTCGGCACTGTCGCCGCCAAGCAGCTTGGCAATATCGATACCGTCCAAAGAGGCTTGTACCGCGGCTTTGTCGGCATCGGAGCCGTTGGTCATGACATTGCTGATCTTGGCAAGGCTAGGTACCGCGCTCTGCCATGGGGTTTTCTTCCACGCTTCATTTTCTGTATTGCTGTTGAGGAAGTTAGGCAGGCTGACGGTACCAGTGTACACTTTAATTCCATTTCCCACGTAACCAGCGACCAGATCATCAATCGTGTCCTGGTCATTGCTAACCAGTGCGCGCAGGGTAGCGCTGTTATTAAAGAAGGTTTCAATATCAGTGACTTCACTGATATTCATCTGGTACAGGCTGGACAGATCGATGTTATTGGGATTGGCTTCACCCTTTAGTATATCTTCCGCTTTCCCGCCTGCTTGAACAGTGCCGATTGTCTGGGCGATGACGGCCTTGGTGGTATCAAGCACATCACCGACCGAGCCGGTAGTGAACCAGCTTGAGTAGATGATTGAATTAGGCTCTATACCTTTTACCGCGGCAACAGTCGCCTCGATGGCATGGGTGACTTTCTGTGCGCCGATAAGGTCACTGCTTGGCGGTTTAACGGTTGTTTTCAGTGCTGCATAGGATTCGGACATGCCGACCGGCTCGCCTTCACTATCAAGCAGGCTATCGGTCAGGGCAAACATATAGTTAGATTTCGGGTTCAGTGGTGAATTCGGGAAAATGGTAATCTTTCCATCTCCGGGAACCAGCAAGTAGTCTTTCAGAGGGCCGCGTTCCAATACTTTGATGAGTTGAGGAGCCCCCGCCAGCGGACTGGTTGTCTCTATAAGGTGGAATGCATCCAAAGCGCTCGCGGCATCGAGTTTTCCATCAAACGGCAATACAATCGGCTGTGATACACTCCAACCGTCTGTTTTACCCAGTGCGGTTAGCGGATCAGACAGGTCGGTTTTGTAGTTTTCATCACCGACACTGCCCTCGGTAGACAGTGTTCCATCAGTACTGTCCATGGCCAGGAAGGTTGGTAGAATCGGCGCCGTCAAAATATCAAATTTAATTTTGGTATCGGCTTCCAAGCTCTTGGCGATGTGATCTTCATAGCTGACTTTATTCTCGACTTTTGCGTCGTTACCACAGCCGGCCAGGGCCAGTGAGGCGGCAATGCTCAGAGCTAAAATACTTTTGTTCATTGTGGTGATCCCTTAACTGAATTTATTGTTTCCTACCGGATTAGAAGATGTAGTTAATCTGCGCCGAGGTTAGGTACGCATCATTGGTGGCGTTGAATGTCTCGCCACTTTCTTCGAAAGTACTGCTCTTGCCGTAAAGGTAGGTAAAGCCAAAGTCGAATGTCATCTGGTTGCTGTAGTTGTAGGTAAATCCAGCCGAGTACCAGTAACGGTCGGTATCGGGAATACTCAGGGTAGATTTGCCCGCCTGCTCATCGAACGCAAAGCCAGCGCGGAGGGTCCAGTCAGGGTTGAGGTTGTAGGTGGCACCAATGGAGTAGCGGAAGTTATCGTCGTAGTCTTCCTCTTTGAGTAAGCACACATTGTCGACACACTGATCGCTGGTGGCACGAAGCTCTTTGAACTTGCTCCACTGGACCCACTGCACGCCATAGTGAACGGCCCATTGGTTGTTTAGCTGATGGAAGCCGCCAAATTCGGCAATGGCCGGGGTGATCACATTGAGTTTGCCGGGTACGGTATCGCCAGGTGCACCGTCTTTGATAAATGCACCGCTGTAATCGGTAAAGTCGCCATCAAACTTCAGCTCTACTTCCGAGCGGTAGCTCAGGCCGAAGCGGTTGTTTTTGTTATATTCATAAAGAAAACCGATGTTCCAGCCCCAATCAATGGTATCGCCTGCCAGTTTTAGGAGATCCGCACTTGGGTTGGATGGGGTAAGGCCACCGTTATGGCGCAGCAATTCGGCGTCGGCATACACCATGTTGATGCCCGCACCAAGACTGAATTGTTCGTTGATTCGGTAAGCGATGTTGGGATTGAGGTTGAGGGTGAGCAGGTCGGTTGTACCGGCATCGGTGCCGAAGTGGAAATCAGCAGGGTACTCTGTGGCAAAACCGTAGTTGGTAAACATCGCCAGTCCCCAAGCAAACTTATCGTTGATTGGCTGGATGAAGTAACCGGCTGGAACCACGGCGGTTGGCGCGACATCCTTCGCCGTTTCGCCAATTGTTTCCGCAGTGACATCGATTTGCGGGTCAATGTATGAGACCGCACCTGAGAATTGCATCCGGTCGAACATCATCATCGCGGCTGGGTTACGGGCCAGTACCGACGCATTGTCTGCGACTGCTACTTCGCCAGAGAAAGCGCGGCCAAGACCGGATGCAGAGTGTTCGTTAACTTGGAAGCCAGCCGAGTGAGCATTGATACTGAGGAGCGCTGCGGAAACGGCGAACGCCGTTAGAGTGATTTTCTTAGTCATTATTATGCATGCCTTTTAGAGTAAGTTACTTCTTGTTCTTCGATCCATGAATGAAAAACGCAAAAAGGTGTTACTGAACCACGGGTTTCGGAAGGGGCCCTTGACAACAGGGGAACAGGATATTTGTTCACACGAAGGGGACACATCAACGATAAATAGCCAGAGGTTATCGTTCATGCGGTGATACCACTTGAAACAATATGAAACAGTTAGGGCAGTATAAAGACGGAATTTAGAATTGTTAACCTACTGTAAAGCATTGTTTTTGATTAATATGTATAATTGAGCAATGTTTAATTAGGTTGCGTTTAAAACAATCACAAAAAGTTGCAGGCATGTTTGAATGGAAGTGTGACCAAGCCCAAATTTAAAGGGCTTGGTCAGAGGTCTGATGAGTTGGTGTTGTTTGAATTATTGGCTGTTAGCGCTAGCGTCTGTTTGACTTTCTAGCAGTGGCCAACCACCCAATTTTTTCCATTTGTTAACAATCTCACAAAATAACTCTGCCGTTCTCTCGGTGTCGTACAGGGCTGAATGTGCTTCCTTGTTGTCAAATTCGATCCCTGCGGTGGCACAGGCTTTGGCCAGCACAGTTTGCCCGAAGGCCAGGCCACTCAAGGCTGCGGTATCGAATGTGGCAAATGGGTGGAACGGGTTGCGTTTTAGTTTCGCACGCTCTGAAGCCGCCATAACAAAACTGTGGTCGAAGTTGGCGTTATGGGCCACCATGATGGCTCGAGAACATCCCGCTGCTTTTTGTTCTTTGCGGATCTGCTTGTAGATTTCTTTGAGCGCAGCTTCTTCCGATACTGCGCCGCGCAATGGGCTGAACGGGTCACGGATGCCGTTGAACTCTAATGCTTCTTTGTGGATTACGGCCCCTTCGAATGGCGTCACATGAAAGTGCAGGGTGGATGCCGGTTTCAGCCAGCCTTCCTCATCCATTTGTAGCGTTACGGCACAGATCTCCAGTAACGCATCAGTCTTGGCATTGAAGCCTGCAGTTTCTACATCAATGACGACTGGGAAGTAGCCGCGAAAGCGACTTTTCAAGGTATTTAGTTCGTTATCTTGGCTCATAAAACGGCAAATCAATGTAAAATAGTCGGCCATTATGTCAGATTCGACCGATGAGCTAAACCTTTCCCTGCCCTGAAGCCCAATCGCTCTGCAGTAAGGATAGGTCGAGCCAATTCAGCCTCGTAGCCCCAATAACCCCGAGGCTATTTGGTTATAAAGTTTTTCTGGCGTTTTCCGATACAATAACAAGCTTCACATTTATCTCGCACTGACAGGCAGTGTGAAGGGCAGGACAGCAGTAATGGGTGATAAAATGGCTATCTCGAAATTTCAATCTTGCAACGTAGCATTCATGCTCGGCATGGTGATGGCCAGTGCGGCGAGCGCGACACCTGTGTATGTTGCCGAGCCTGCCCAGTCGACCTGGAAAGTGGCCGTCGATACCCCATTGGAGTGCCGGATGCTCCACACCATACCCAGCTATGGTGAAGCCCAGTTTACCTCCAAGGCCAGTAAGAAAATCAATCTCGACTTCGAGCTGAAGATGCGTCGTCCGATGGGCGAAACACGCAATGTCAATCTCGTTTCAATGCCCCCGCGTTGGATGCCGGGTGAGGCCGCGCAGTCCATTACCAACCTGACGTTCTTCAAACAGTTCGATGGCTATGTCGGTGGGCAAACAGCCTGGGTTATGCTGTCTGAGCTAGAAATTGGGCGCTACCCAACATTTAGCTACCAGGACTGGCAGCAGCAAAACAAACGGATCGAAGTGGGCTTGTCTGCTGTCGCTTTCCGTCCGGCCTATGATCAGTTCAGCCAGTGTCTGAATAATTTGCTGCCTTACAGCTTCGAAGATATTGCATTTACCGTGCTTCATTACGATCAGGGCAGCGATCAACTGAACAAAGCCTCACAGCAGCGCCTGGCTCAAATTGCGGATTTCGTCCGCTACAGTGACGACGTAGATTTGGTCTTGGTGGCGGCCTACACCGATGGGCGGGGGGGAAAGACCGCTAACCAGGCGTTGTCCGAGCGACGGGCAGAGCGTTTGGAGGAATACTTTATGGCGATGGGGTTGCCGGAAGACAGGATCCAGGTTGAAGCGTATGGTGAACGCCGCCCCGTTGCCGACAACAATACGCCAATCGGGCGCAATAAAAACCGCAGGGTTGTCATTTCATTAGGTAGAACAATTATCTAATGGCACCTTGCCGTAAAAGAGTAATTTGCCTCCTGCTTTGTCTTAATTTTGAAGCGCTGAGTTTGCCTGCCGAAGACTAAATTTATCTGGATAAATAATTAAGCAAGGTAGTGGCGATGAAAAATATCCTGTGGACCCTATTGTTCGGTGCTGGTTCGGTTTTGGCTGCTAATGACGTGGTTGTAGGCAGTGATGTGTCTAAAATACAAAGCGAGTTAGCCTCTGAGGTAAAATCGCAATTGATTACATCGGAGCAGGCCGAAGAGATGGAGCTTAACCGGGCGGAAACGTACGAAGTCACTAGTACGGTGAGTGTCGAAAACTTGGAGTTACAGATTGCCGAGAAGCTCAAAGACAGCATCATGCCTTATTACTCAATTGAATATAACGAACCAACCAATGACGATGATCGTTTTACGGCTATCGTTACAGAATATTTCGGTAAAGTTGAGTAATCGATTTGCTTGGTTGGATGCGCCCGCCATGGCGGGCGTATCATTATCCATTACGCGAAAAGGCCAGCTCTATAGTTCCGTTTTTTCTTTGTACTCACAAAGGTCTTCGATGATGCAACTGCCACAGCGGGGTTTACGCGCCACACAGGTGTAACGGCCGTGGAGGATCAGCCAGTGGTGAACATCGACCTTGAATTCTTTAGGGACCACCTTGAGTAGTTTTTCCTCTACCTGATCGACATTTTTGCCCATGGCGAACTTGGTGCGGTTCGATACCCGGAAGATATGGGTATCAACAGCAATGGTCGGCCAGCCAAAGGCCGTATTGAGCACGACATTGGCTGTCTTGCGGCCAACGCCCGGTAAGGCCTCCAGTGCCTCGCGACTTTCAGGAACTTCGCCACCGTGTTTCTCCAGCAAGATTTTACAGGTCTTGATGACATTCTCAGCCTTGGAGTTAAACAAGCCGATGGTTTTGATATATTCCTTGACGCCGTCTACACCGAGGTCGAACATGGCCTGCGGGGTATTGGCAACAGGGTAGAGCTTGTCAGTAGCCTTATTGACACTGACATCGGTTGCTTGGGCAGAGAGCAATACTGCGATTAGCAACTCGAACGGGGTGCTCCAGTTCAGTTCGGTCTCGGGGTGGGGGTTCTCCGCACGTAAACGTTCCAGGATCTGGACGCGTTTTTGATTATTCATATTAACTTCCAGCGATATAGCCAACATTGTTCTGCCGGTGATCCCTCACCAGCAGTTTAGGATTAATTTGTTGTCGTGACGCGGGCACGCTCGATAACAGGTTTGTCCTGTGCCTTGGCGGCTTTCTGCTCACGCTTGTTATCAATAGCATTTTTCAGGGCAATCATAAAGCCTACCCCGATGAAAGCGCCCGGTGGCAGGATGGCCAGCAAGAAACTGCTGTCAAAACTGAAGACTTCGATACGCAGCGATGCTGCCCAGCTACCAAGCAGGCGGTCTGCGCCATCAAATAGCGTACCGTTGCCCAGGATTTCTCGCATGGCGCCCAGTACCACCAAAGCGGCGGTCATACCTAGCCCCATCCATAATCCGTCCAATAGGGCTGGAACAGGATCATTTTTAGAGGCAAAGGCTTCAGCACGGCCGATAATGATACAGTTGGTAACGATCAACGGGATGAAGATACCCAGCGATTGATACAAGCCATAGGTAAACGCATTCATCAGCAATTGCACGCAAGTTACCAAGGAGGCAATGATCATCACGAACACCGGAATACGAATTTCTGATGGTACCCACTGCCTAACCAAAGAGACGATCAGGTTCGAGCCAACCAGTACTGCCGTTGTCGCCAGGCCCAGGCCAAGGGCATTGGTCACTGTGGCTGATACGGCGAGAAGCGGACACAGTCCCAGCAATTGGACAATTGCCGGATTATTGTTCCACAAGCCATTTTTCATCAGTTCTTTATTCATCATCTTCACTCACCCTGACAGTTCAGTGGCTGTTCGAATAGGTCTTGCTGGTTCGCCTGGTAATACAATGATACGTTTTTGACCGCACCCACTACCGCTCGTGGGGTAATGGTCGCACCGGTAAACTGATCAAACTCGCCACCGTCTTTGCGTACCGCCCAGCGGGTATCTTTTTCGTTGTCGACACGTTTGCCAGTGAAGCTGTAAATCCAGTCGCTGATCCTGGTTTCGATTTTATCACCCAGCCCCGGGGTCTCATTGTGGCTAAGGATGCGAACACCGGTCACGGTACCTTCAAGATCGAGTCCGACGATAAGTTTGATGGCACCGCTGTAGCCATCAGGTGCGATAGTCTCAATAGCCATACCGACTTTCTGACCATCTTTCTCTGCGATATATGCCGGCATAGGGCTTTCGGTACCCAAATATTGTTCGCTGGTCAGCAAAGTACAACTTTTATATAGCTCATTATCATGGCTTTCCGCTGGGATCACCTGGTTAAGTACCTTAAGCAGTTCTTGCTGCTGCTGTTGCTCGATTCGCCCGGCGGTTAGCAGGTTGGTGACCGATACCAAGCTGGTAGCTAGGATGGCAAAAATTGCCAGGATGCCACCATTTTTTTTCATTGCGTTAATCATGGTGGTTTCCTCAGTGGCCAAACGTGCGTGGTCGGGTGTAGTAGTCAATCAGCGGTACGCACATGTTGGCCAGCAGGACACTGAAAGCGACGCCGTCAGGGAAGCCACCGAAGGTGCGGATCAAGAACACCAGCACGCCGATCAATGCGCCGAAGATCAAGCGGCCTTTAACTGTGGTCGAGGCTGATACGGGATCGGTCGCAATAAAGAAGGCACCCAGCATGGTGGCTCCCGAGAACAGGTGGAACAGCGGCGAAGCGGTGTTATCCGGGCTGATCATAAACGCGATAGTGCTGATGACGAACAGCGCGCCGAGCATACCTGCTGGAATATGCCACTGGATCACGCGCATTTTCAGCATGAGCAGACCACCCAACAAAAAACCGAGGTTAACCCACTCCCAGCCAATTCCGCCAATCAGGCCAAACACTGGGCCAGAGAGGATCTCTGTAGCGGTATGGCCTGTGGTCAACGATGTTTTCAGCGTATCGAGCGGCGTTGCCATTGTTATACCATCGACCGACATACGTAGCTGGTGGACGCTGAATCCATCAGGAGTGAAGCCTGTCAGGATCGCGCTGACACTATCCATCAAAGTAACAGGCTCAGCAGCCAATGACTGCGGTGGTAACCAGGTGGTCATTTGCAGTGGGAATGAGATCAGCAGAACCACATAGGCCACCATGGCTGGATTGAACAGGTTTTGTCCCAATCCACCGTACAGGTGTTTAGCAATAACAATGGCAAATAGGCAACCAATAACACTGATCCACCAAGGTGCTAGAGGTGGAATGGAGAGGCCAATCAACACTCCTGTTAGCAGCGCGCTGTTATCACGCAGGTAGGGTACCAAAGGACGCTGGCGCAGTTTCAAAATCACAGCTTCGGTGGCGACGCACAGTGTTGCTGCTAGGGCGATTTGGATAAGGACGCCCCAGCCAGAGAAGTACCATTGGGCGCTGACACCCAAGGCGGTACAAAGGATAACAGTGCGCATCAAGCTGCTGGTGCTTCGGCGACTGTGGGCATGGGGGGAGCTTGCAATATTAAAAGCCACAGTTAGTTTTCCTCATTTTTTTCTTGTGCTTCTTTCGCGGCTTTGCGTGCCTTGGCGCGGGCGACGGCAGCTGCGACAGCGGCTTTTTTCGGATCAATTTCAGCCTCTGGTGCCGATTCTTCCTGTTTGGCATCTTCAGCAGCAGCTTCGGTTTGCGCCTGCTGAGCCGCCTTGCGTGCCTTGGCTCGAGCAATCGCAGCAGTGACAGCGGCTTTCTTCGGATCAACCTCAGCATCTGGTTCCGGTTGTTCCGGTTTGGCATCTTCAGCAGCTTCGGTTTGTGCCTGTTGTACAGCCTTGCGCGCTTTGGCGCGGGCGACGGCAGCAGCGACAGCGGCTTTCTTCGGATCAACCTCAGCATCTGGTGCCGGTTGATCCGGTTTGGCATCTTCAGCAGCTTCGGTTTGCGCCTGCTGCGCCTGCTGCGCCTGCTGCGCCTTGCGGGCCTTGGCACGGGCGACGGCAGCAGCGACAGCGGCTTTCTTTGGATCAATTTCAGCGTCGCCAGTTTGCTCTGGCTTGGCTTCTTTAGCAGGTGACTCCGCTTGTGCTTGCTGGGCCGCCTTGCGCGCTTTGGCGCGGGCGACGGCAGCAGCCACAGCCGCTTTTTTCGGATCCGTATCTGCTTGTGTGGTTTCAGCCGGTTGCTCAGGTTCACCGCCTGATTCCTGTGCGGCTTTACGCGCTTTGGCACGAGCTATAGCGGATGCAACCGCTGCTTTCTTCGGATCGGATGTTGCACTTGCAGATTGCTCTTTCGTTGACTCTGGCTGTGCATCAGCTTGTTGAGCTGCCTTGCGGGCCTTGGCGCGGGCAATCGCAGCAGCAACCGCATCCTTCTTGCTATCAGCGCTTTGCTCTGATGAGTTTTCTGCCGTGTCAGTCGATTTAGCTTCTTCTGCTAATTTTGCAGCCTTGCGCTCACGGGCTTGACGCTTACGTTCTTCACGCAGTTTTGCCATCTCACTGTTGTCAGGGACCGCACTGCTGATCTTGGGTACTGCATTACCGGCGTTAGCGGCTTCTGCCTGCTTGGCTTTAGCACGCGCAATGGCAGCTGCAACGGCTGGCTTCTTCTCCGCGCCTTCAGTAGTTGCAGCGGCTTGCTTAGCTTTGACGCGTGCAATAGCCGCAGCGACTGCGTCGTCGCCACCTTTCGCGGCCATATCTTTGCGACGGTCTTCAGCCGCCTTCTTGAAGCGGTTTTCACGCGCCGCTTTTTCACGTTCGAAGCGCGCTTGCTTGGCTTCGAAGCGCTGTTTTGCGCGCTCGGCATTAGCGGTCTCTTGCTGGTTGGCCCAAATCTCGGCCTTAGCCTTGCGGTAGTAGTTAACCAGCGGAATTTCACTTGGGCAAACATAGGCACAGGCACCACATTCGATGCAGTCGAACAGGTTGTATTCTTCACATTTGTCGTAGTCCTTGTCCTTGGCATACCACTGTAGCTGCTGGGGTAGCAACGATGTTGGGCAAGCGTCGGCACAGGCACTACAGCGGATACATGCCATTTCGTGAGTATGCAGCGGTAGCTCACGACGTTTGGGCGTCAGGATACAGTTGGTGATCTTGGTGATAGGTACATTCGGATGCGGCAAAGTAAAGCCCATCAATGAGCCACCAATAATCACGCGCGGGTATTTTCGATCCGGCTTATACCCGTAGTTATCGAGCAGGTAGGAAATCGGCGTTCCCAAGCGGGCAAATACGTTACCACGCTGCTTGAATGCTTCGCCGGTCAGGGTGACAACACGTTCGATCAAGGGCTCGCCATCAATAATGGCCCGCTTGACCGCAAAGGCGGTACCGACGTTCTGCACCACGACACCCACTGCGGAAGAACGTGCTTGGCTTGGTACTTCACGTCCTGTCAGGATTTTCACCAACTGTTTGGAGCTGCCCGAAGGGTACTTGGTGGGTATTACCCGGATGATAATGTTGTCTTCCGGCGAAACACATTTCTCCAGTGCCTTGATTGCATCTGGTTTGTTATCTTCGATACCGATCAGCGTCAGCTTGGGTTTGACGATATGACGGAGGATCCGCACCCCTTCGATCACTTCTTCGGCATAGTCCTGCATCAGACGATCGTCGGCGGTGATATAAGGTTCACACTCTGCCGCATTGATGATCAGAATATCGGCCAAGCCCAAGCTGCCCTGCAGCTTACGACCTGTCGGGAACCCTGCGCCACCAAGACCGGCAATGCCGCTCAGGCGGATCGCATCGATCAGCTCAGCGGGCTCAAGAGATTGGTAATCGGCAATTTTGTGCTGAGAGCCCCACAGATCTTCGCCGTCACTCTTGATCACAATACTCAGATCGCTGAGACCTGAAGGGTGCGCCGTGGTTCGTTGTTCTATTGCCGTCACGGTGCCGGATGTCGGGGCGTGGATCGGCACGCACATGCTCATATCACTTTTGGTCAGCGGTTGGCCTTTGAGAACGTGATCACCAACATTGACTAATATTTCACCTTTGGTACCGATGTGCTGCTTGAGTGGCAGTACCAATTCATCCGGAACCCCAGCACGAGTGATTGCCGTGCGGTTAGACAGGGTTTTATTTTCGGCAGGGTGGATACCGCCTGGGAAGTCCCACAGCTGACCTTGTTTGATTTGTTCAATAATAGACAGCATGTTACTTCACCGTGCTTTCATTGTTATCTGCTGGAAGGTTTACAACCGGGATCTGGTTCAAGTCCCATGTCCAGCTCTCAGGCGTTGTTTCTACCGGGATCATTTCAATACAGTCGGTCGGGCATGGAGCGACACACAAATCACAGCCGGTACATTCATCCTTGATGACGGTATGGAGGGCCTTGGTACCGCCGACAATCGCATCGACAGGGCAAGCCTGGATGCACTTGGTACAGCCGATACACATGTCTTCATGGATGAAGGCGACTTTCTTGATGGTTTTATCGACATCGTGGGCCGATTCCTGCACCTCAACACCCATCAAATCTGCCAGTTTTTCGATGGCCTGCTGGCCGCCAGGGGGACATTTGTTGATGTCGTCGCCATTGGCGATGGCCTCGGCATAGGGACGGCACCCTGGATAGCCGCACTGGCCACATTGGGTTTGCGGCAAGATAGCATCAATTTGTTCGACGATCGGATCCGCTTCAACCTTGAACCGGATAGAGGCATACCCCAATACCAGGCCAAAAATTGCTGCCAGGGCTGCAATGGCTATCACAGCAATGATTAATCCACTCATGTTACAGTTTCACCAATCCAGTAAAGCCCATAAAGGCAAGTGACATCAGTCCTGCAGTGATCATGGCAATAGAAGCACCTTTGAACGGGGCGGGTACATCCGCTGCGGCGATACGCTCGCGCATCGAAGCGAAAAGAATAAGGACCAGAGAAAAACCGGCAGCAGCACCAAAACCATAGACGACCGACTCAATAAAATTGTGGCGTTCGTTAATGTTTAGCAGGGCAACCCCCAGTACGGCACAGTTTGATGTGATCAGTGGGAGGAAAATGCCCAGAAGGCGGTAAAGTGTCGGGCTTGTTTTGTGAACCACCATTTCTGTGAACTGTACAACGACCGCAATCACCAGGATAAAGCTCAGCGTTCTGAGATATTGGATGCCTAGTGGTACCAGAATGTAGGTTTCGACTAAGTAAGCACATACTGACGCCAGAGTCAGCACAAAGGTGGTAGCAAGCCCCATCCCGATGGCAGTCTCCAGTTTTTTGGAAACCCCCATGAAGGGACAAAGTCCTAAAAATTTAACCAGTACAAAGTTGTTGACCAACACTGTACCTACGAGAAGGAGTAGGTATTCAGTCATACCGCCGTAATACTATTTGCAAAAGATCCTTATATTATCTTCCTTTGTCGCACCTATAACAACTCCCTAGGAGCAGGGTTTTTCCACTTCGACGACCTTTTCGCCATTCATTGCGGCAAAGTTAATGCGACATTATGTGCTGTTAACATTTAAGCCCGATCTTTCTATGTCACTACAACATCCGCTGAGGCCATGCTACTTGTGGTAAAAAACACGGTTGTTTACAACAATAAACATCTTCAGTTCCAGAGTAGTCTGTTTTTTGACCAGGCTTGTAACAGAAGGCGAAAGAAAGTTCGGCGAGGTTTTTTTTGCAGAAAAAAAGCTTGATTTCCTTCAGCCCTGACGGCTCAAGGGTTTAGCCCACTTATCCACGGAAACTGTGGATAACTGTGTTGATGGATGTTTGGAAACTAGGGCTTGAGGTTATCTCTGTGTCGTTGCGGTTAAAATGTGAGCAGGATCAGATATGCAATAAACCACTGTTATAGGTGGAGTCACGGAGGGTAACGATGTGCTTGTGGAGAAAGCTAGAGTGATTACTTTACGGAATTTTTGGATGCAACAACGCTGTGAATTGATATAAATCAAAACTTGGATAAGTTGTGGAAAGTTTCCTCAAAAGCATATTTTGAAGATAACGAAAGGGGTAAAGCTGACTGGTGGGTAAACAGCACTGTGCTGCAGCGTGGGCGGTGATAATACGGCGTTAGACGGATACCGTCAAGGAAAAAGACGCAGATGTTTGGCAGAAAGTACCACTCCAGTCAGTGAGGGGCTGGAGTGGTACCACGGGGTTATGGCGCTAGCTGGCAGCCCTTATCTGATAGTGAGTTTAGATATACCACTTCTCCCTGTGGCTCGTAATCAGCGGCATTGATAACCTGTTTGGTCTCAAAGAAGCGCTTCAGTTCATCTGCGTCAACTTTACCGGTATCGATGAAGTCAAGGATTGGGTAATTGTCGCCCCCGTTGGCATTAAAGCTTGGTATGGTGAAAATGTAGCTATCTTCAGGGCTATAGTCTTTATCTCCCAGTGAGTTGATAGCAACCGTACCGGCTGCGCAGTCAACAGCCATATTGACCCCAGAGAATTGTGCATAGGCACCAGATTCGATCTGCTTGGTGGCGACATCGCCAAGGTATTCGGCGATTGCCGCGCCTGACATCTCGACACGGCCAATAGTATTACCGAATGGCTGCACGATTAAGACATCGCGGTAGGACACGTCATAGCCACTAATACCTTCGGCATTGATGGAGTCACGAACTCCACCAGAGTTCATGACGCCGAAGTCGGCGTTTGGCACCGCTTCGGTTTGGGCTGCAGCAATCAGGCGGCCAAGATTGGTTTGCTGCGAGCGCACAACGCTCCTGTCGCCTTCAAGCTTACCGTTGAGGGTGGCGATGATATTGCCAAGGGCCTCGTCACCTTTGTTCTGGAACTCTTCGAGGATAGAGTAGAGGGCGGGATCTTTCTCGATTTCCTCACCAATAAAGACCTTGTCGCCGTCTTCATTCTCTTCTTTTAGGTTCACCGGGATGAGCTCATAGCTGACGAGCTTTAATTCATCGCCGCGAAACTCAAAGTCTGCACGGCCAACATATTTGCCCCATTCATGGGCTTGCATAATGTAGGTCCCGTTTTGCTGGTCGGGAACACACTCGTCGCCGGGCTTAAAGTCCGTATTGTAATTGTTTGTGCCAGGCTCCATGCACACCGGGTTTTGCGAGTGCCCGCCGATGATGGCATCTAATTTGCCAGGTGCCAGTGAGCGTGCAAGAGTGACATCGCCTGGGGCGTTGCTCCCATTATTGCCATCTTCGTAGTGGCCCATATGGGTGGTGGCGAGGATAACATCAACGCTTTCGTTAGCTTCGATTTCAGCGATGACTTTTGCGGCTTCTTCTGCGGTGTTGCGAAACTCAAGATCAGAGACATACTCAGGGTTACCTATCCGACCGGTATCTTCGGTCGTTAGCCCGATCACGGCAATCTTTACCCCATTGACATTAAAAATTTCATAGGGCTTGAACAATCGCTCGCCAGTGTCTTTCTTGTAGATGTTGGCAGAGAGCATGGGGAAAGATGCCCAGGCTTGCTGTTTTTCCAGAACCTCACGAGGGTTATCAAATTCATGATTGCCGACCGCCATGGCATCGTAACGGATGTGGCTCATACCGACGAAATCCGGCTCGGCATCGAGCAAGTCAGATTCGGGTACACCGGTATTGATATCGCCCCCGGAAAGCAGCAACACTTCGCCGCCGTTCGCCGCTACTTGCTCACGAAGACGGTTAATCAAGGTTTGCCGTGCGGCCATGCCATATTCGCCATCGGAGTTATGCCAGAAACGTCCATGGTTATCATTAGTGTGTAAGACCGTGAATTTTAACGTTTCATCACTATCGCTGGAGCAGCCTGCCAGTGACAGAAGAAGTGATGCTGATATTGCGGTTTTAATTAAGTTCTTTTTGCGGATAAATTTCATAATAGTCTTGCCGTATGCTGAATTTATTGAGTGAAAGCTTCTATGGTTCTTTTCATGCATAGAGGAAAGACAAAATTAGGGATTTATTGTTTAAAAACAACGGTAAGATCATTCGAGTATGGGCAGGATCACTGCGTCGGCTTAAATTACTGTCAATATTGTAATTAGCATCCATAAAACAACATTTTATGTTACCTATCAGTGTATTATTTAAACCGAATGCCAATAGTGTGATGGTGACTGTAGAATGTTATACAGTATTCAGGATAGGCCGTCGGTAAATACCCAGGGGGAATACCCGCTGGTTATTGCACCGTGCGTGTCTGTGTTTTATATCATGGGTGAGGGCTGACATCATACCCTTGCCGATATGGGGCAGAAAATGGCTTATTATTGACATGCTCGTTAGCTGCTGCACAATGTCATACACACTGATCATATAGCCAGTATGGAATCATGATGGACAAGTCTAGTTCTAAAACCTTTAAACTCTCTTCTCGCTATTCCCCTTCCGGTGATCAGCCGACGGCTATCAACCAGTTGCTTGAAGGGCTGGAAGCCGGCCTTGCTCATCAGACCCTGCTGGGGGCGACGGGGACAGGTAAAACTTTTACGGTGGCCAATGTGATTGCCGAGTCAGATAGACCAACGCTGATTCTGGCACCGAACAAAACCTTGGCAGCACAATTGTACGGTGAGATGAAAGAGTTCTTCCCGGACAATGCGGTTGAGTATTTTGTTTCCTACTACGATTACTACCAGCCGGAAGCTTACGTCCCGACGACAGATACCTTTATCGAAAAAGATGCGTCAGTCAATGCGCATATCGAACAGATGAGGCTGTCTGCCACCAAAGCGCTGATGGAGCGCCGTGATGTGGTCATTGTGGCATCGGTGTCGGCGATTTATGGTCTGGGCGATCCTGACTCATACCTCAAAATGATGCTGCACGTGCGCCGTGGCGACATCTTGGATCAGCGCGATGTCTTGCGCCGCTTGGCTGAGTTGCAATATACCCGAAACGATGTCGCCTTCGAGAGGGGTAACTTCCGGGTACGGGGAGAGGTGATCGACATCTTCCCGGCTGAATCTGAGAAAGAGGCGGTAAGGATCGAGCTGTTTGACGATGAAGTTGATTGCATCAGCATGTTTGATCCGCTAACAGGTGCCATATTGCAACGGGATCTGCCTCGCTGCACGATCTACCCTAAAACTCACTATGTTACCCCACGGGAGCGTGTCCTTGAGGCTATCGATGGCATCAAGGAGGAGCTCGATGTACGCAAAAAGCAACTGCTCGACAACAACAAGCTGGTCGAGGAGCAGCGTATTAGCCAGCGAACTCAGTTCGATATCGAAATGATGATGGAGCTTGGCTTCTGCTCGGGGATCGAAAACTACTCCCGCTACCTCAGTGGCCGTGCCGAAGGTGAGCCGCCACCGACCCTGTTTGACTACTTGCCGCCGGATGGCTTGTTGATCATCGATGAGTCCCATGTCACCGTCTCGCAAATTGGTGCGATGTACCGCGGTGACCGCTCTCGCAAAGAAAACTTGGTGGAATATGGTTTTCGTCTGCCGTCGGCACTGGATAACAGGCCTCTGAAATTCGAGGAGTTTGAGTCTCTGGCTCCCCAGACGTTGTATATCTCGGCAACACCGGGCCAGTATGAAATCGACAAATCCGGCGGGGATATTGCCGAGCAGGTTGTTAGGCCAACAGGGTTGCTCGATCCGGAGATTGAAGTCCGCCCGGTTGCGACTCAGGTTGACGACCTGCTGTCTGAAATTCGGATCCGCGAGGCCAAGCAGGAGCGGGTACTGGTAACCACGTTGACCAAACGGATGGCAGAGGATCTCACTGAATACCTGACTGAGCACGGGGTCAGGGTGCGCTACCTGCATTCGGATGTCGACACGGTTGAGCGGGTTGAGATCATTCGCGATCTGCGGCTGGGGGAATTCGATGTCCTGGTCGGGATCAACTTGCTGCGTGAGGGCTTGGATATGCCGGAGGTCTCGCTGGTGGCGATCCTCGATGCCGATAAGGAGGGCTTTTTGCGCTCCGAGCGTTCGCTGATCCAGACAATCGGCCGTGCCGCCCGTCACTTGGAAGGCAAGGCGATATTGTATGCCGACAGGATCACCGGCTCGATGGAGCGGGCGATGAATGAAACCAACCGACGCCGTGATAAGCAGATCGCCCATAATGAAAAGCATGGCATTGTGCCCAAGGCACTCGAAACCAAAGTGTCCGACATTATGGAATTGGGGGCCCCGGGCAAGGGCAGCAAAGCCAACCGCGCAGCACAGCTGCATAAAGTTGCCGAGAAGAAGGCAACCTATACCACGATGTCTCCGCAGCAGCTGGAAACGGAAATTCTGCAGCTTGAGAAGGAAATGTATGATGCTGCCCAGAACTTGGAGTTTGAAAAAGCGGCTGAGCTCAGGGACAAAATCCACACATTGAGAGAGCAATTTATTGCCAATAGCTAGCCAACGCGAGACGGTAAAATAGGTAAGGAAAAGCGGGCAAAAAAAAGCCAACCGAGAATAGGTTCGGTTGGCGTCATTGTTTTATTGAAATAATTCCAAAAACAACGTCAGTTGGCTAGGTTGACTCTCAGGAAGAGTCACTATGAATAAAGCATGATGTGTGCCAACTTTTTATGGCCCTCTTTAATTGCACTTTTTTAAGGGTTTAACAGCAAAATTAGCCGTGTATATTGATTATTTGTGGACACGGATTCGCATTTTGCAAAGCAATTTGCGATTCATAATGCCAAGGCAGTGCAAGTCAGTTATATTTGAGTGATAGATTAGAAAAAGTCACATCGTTTTTTTTCTTTTGTTTACAATTAGTAAAGATTGGTGGGACTTGGAGGGGCAATGGAAAGCAGATTACAACAGCGTCGTATTTTGATGGTTGAAGATACCGCCTCAGTCGCTGCGTTATATAAGTCGTACCTTAATCCATTAGGGGTATCAGTGACCATTGTGGGCTCGGGGGCGGAAGCGCTGGACTTTGTCAAAGGTGTCACGCCCGATTTGATCCTGCTCGACCTGCGGTTGCCTGATATGCAAGGCATGCAGGTGCTGGAAGTGGTTAAGCGAGACAATCCTGACATCCCCGTGGTCATTATGACTGCTCATGGCTCAATCGATGTGGCTGTTGAAGCGATGCGATATGGTGCCATCGATTTTCTTATCAAGCCTTGTGAAGCTGACCGCCTGAGGGTGACCGTTAACAATGCGCTCAAAGACGGAGACCGTAAGGCCAAAGGTGAAACCTACCAGGCTGCGCCCAAGCAATCTGGCGCCCAATATCAAGGGTTTATCGGTAACAGCCTGCCTATGCAGGCTGTTTACCGGGTGATCGAGTCTGCCGCAGCCAGTAAGGCTACTGTGTTTATCACCGGGGAGAGCGGTACCGGTAAAGAGGTCTGTGCCGAAGCGGTTCATGCGGCCAGTCCACGCAACGACAAACCTTTTGTCGCTCTCAATTGTGCCGCGATCCCCAAAGAGCTGATCGAGAGTGAATTATTCGGTCATGTGAAAGGGGCATTTACCGGTGCGTCGACTGAGCGCCAAGGTGCCGTCGAGTTAGCGAATCATGGTACGTTGTTCCTTGATGAGCTTTGTGAAATGGATTTGGATCTGCAAAGCAAATTGCTCAGGTTTATCCAGACCGGCACTTACCAAAAAGTCGGCTCATCTAAAACCAGTACCGTCGATGTCCGGTTTGTTTGTGCCACTAACCGCAATCCTTGGCTGGAAGTGCAGGAAGGCCGTTTTCGTGAAGACCTTTATTATCGTCTGCATGTGATTCCCGTGACGTTGCCTCCGCTACGTGAAAGGGGGGGAGATGTGATGGAGATCGCCCATGCCTTGCTGGCGTTGATGTCAGTTGAGGAGGGTAAAAACTTTTCCCGTTTCTCTCCGGAGGTCAGCTCTCTGTTCGAGCAATATCACTGGCAGGGCAATGTCCGTGAACTGCAAAACGTTATTCGAAATATCGTTGTGCTAAATTCGGGCGAAGAAGTGACTTTGGAAATGGTCCCACCTCCAATTAACCAAGCTGGTGTTAAAATTGCATCATTTCAGCCTGTTGCCACTGGTAGCATCGAGGGGGAAGCTCTTCAACCCGAGGTCAGTGGATTAACAATCATAGATAAATCGCAGGTTGAACCGCTGTGGATTGTCGAAAAGCGCGCAATCCAAGCAGCTATCGATGCTTGTGATGGCAATATTCCACGTGCTGCGGGGTTGCTAGAAGTCAGTCCGTCAACAATTTACCGGAAATTACAAGCCTGGCAGGAATCGCAAGGTTAGTTGTAGGGAGAGAAATACATAATGACAATTAATGCCGAGACTATTAAACGCATGGCAGATGAAGTCGGTCAGGAAACATTGACATTACTCCTCAATGTATTTAGCGATGAATTGGAACAGTACCAGCGCCAGCTCTTGGACCAGCCCACGATCAGTGAGGTTAGAGAGATCTGCCATTCGTTAAAGAGCAGCGCGGCCAGCTTCGGTGCTGATGAGCTCGCTGATATGGCCCAAGAGTGTGAATCACGTGTCAAGCAAGGGCAGGATGAGTGGATTGTCACCCATCTGCCAGAGTTTAGGCAGATGGTTGAAGGTATGGCAATTGAGTACAAGCGCTTAGCCTGCCATGATAATCCGGTGAATAGCCTGTTTTAACTTTTCCCTGTCGTGTCGCCATTGATGGTTGTTAGACGCAAGTGAGGTAATATGCTGGTTGTATCTTGCATCCAGCCCTTCGGACTTCTCGTCAGCAAGCACAATATCAATTTGGCGGCCTCCCATCGAGCGTTCACACCAATTGAGCATTTGCGGTAGCGTCATCATGCCTGCCGGACCGTGTTCTTTATCCAAGTTGGTGACAAAAACTATTCTGGCTTTGCATTTCTTCAATGCTTGCTCAATTTCTTTTAGCAACAGTGGCGGCATGACGCTGGTTAGGAAACTGCCAGGACCGAGCAATATGATATCAGCGTGCTGGATAGCGATGACGGCTTCTTTGGTTGCCGGCACGGCCGGTTCGATGTATAGCCGCTGAGGTACATCAGCCAGCTCATCCACGCTGGTTTCACCGCAAATAATCTCACCTCCCGGAGTCATCGCTGACAGATCGGCAGGGTGCTCGGTCATCGGTACAATATGCGTTTTGACTTTCAGCATATCGCGGATCAAGTTGATTGCTTCCAATGGCCTGACCGAGAGGTTATCCAGTGCCTTTAGCATCAGGTTGCCCAGGTTATGGCCATTCAACTCGCCGTTGCCACGGAATCGATACTCGAAAATCATCGAGCCGACGGAAGGCTCAGTAATAAGCTGGTTGATACAGTTGCGGGTATCGCCCCAAGCAATCCCCCCTTGGCAGGCGCGGATCCGACCGGTTGAGCCACCATTGTCGGTAGTGGTTACAATACCGGTTACATTCTCGCCATGTTCAGAGAGGGCCGAAAGCATGCGGCCGAGACCATGGCCACCACCAATAGCAACAATTTTGGCTTCTGTAATATTATTCACTGTAGTGTTTGTCATCATTGGCTGAAAAGTGTGAACTAAGTAGATGCAGTGTATCGCGTTAGTTGTATTGAATACAGGCCTTGCCCCTGTGGTGGTATGCCTGTCACGTATTGTGGGCGTAGGGCGAATAAAAAATGCCCTCTATGGGGGGAGGGCATGGGATGGAACGGTCTGGCTACCGCCGTTGCAGCATGAGCGCAGCGGGGTAAGGAGTCTACCAGGCTATAATCTAATGGGTTTTTTGCATAATGCTGATCAGGTAGTCATAGGTCTCTAAGCAGCTTGGCGCTGTCAGCAGCATCTGTTTTTCACTGGCCGGTACGGGGAGCAGCTCCAACCAGCGTTGGCAAAGCCAGCTCAGGTTGTCGAATTGTTTTTTATGGTGTAGCTCGCCAAGCTCCGGATGTTTGCTGAACATTTGCTTGAGCTTTTCAGCCAGGATTTGCTGGTCTTGGCGCACCTCGGTTTCGGGCCAGGGAGGAATGAATTGGCAGTCTCCACAGAAGAAGCCTTCATCAGTTTGCTCCAGATGGTTGATTGTGAAATTTTCGTGGCCCGCAACAGTAACGATCAAGCAGCCGTTGTTTGGCGAGATATCAAAATCTTCAACCGTAACGCGAGTGCCAATTTGGAAGAAGTTGTGTCCGTGCTCGTCTTGGTCGAACATACAGACACCAAAACTGTTACTACCTTCACGTAGCGCGGCTTTGAAAGCTTCCATCTGCGGTCCAGGAGCAATGCGTAGGGGAATGCGACCACCGGGTAAGACGTGGCGTTTTTGGAAGAGTAGCGGCATGTAAGTGTTCATAGTCTAATCCGGTTGCAAAATGTCTGATGAAGTAGACATTGCAAATGGGATACCAATTTTACAAACCGCTTATAGTTTGTTTTCGGCGCTTTTGACCCAATTTGTCTTTCTAAAATGCAAAAAAGTACCAATTTACAATTTGCATTTTGCGAATTATTTCTGATTCGCAATGATTTTCATTGCATTATCGCTGGGTAGCAACTCCAAATGACTTTGCTCATCAAAGTACCAGCCTTTGATTAAACCTTTCTCCTGCATGTCAATAAAACCGTTAATAACCAGCTTGGCTTGTTCGCGAGCATGTGCCAAATCTAATCCCTCTTCGCGTTGTAAGTAGAGGGCAATATCATCGACTGTCGCAGATTCAATAATATTGGACATAATATCCTCACAATCAGTAAGAAATTTTCCGGGTATTCCCTTTAGTAGTATTGTCGTGAATTCGGCTGAAAGGTAGAATGCAGCACGAAAAAACTGAGAGTTTGCCTATATGGCATTTCCTCTGATATTTTTATAACTAATACGCTATTGTGCGCATTTTGGTTTTATCCTGTGCGGTACAATTGCCATGCTCCGAGCTTTTTTCACTAAGTTCCCGGCTAAAGGGGATAAGTGATTCAAGCCAGTGACAAGTTGTCACCAGGGTCGATAAAGAAATGCATCGGCCTCCCGTACTTGGAAAGGTGTTCCGTGGCGAAACAATTTGAAGATAATTATCATCGCAAGTTCTATTACTTGCGTTTGTCGGTTACAGACGTCTGTAACTTTAAGTGTACTTACTGCCTGCCGGATGGCTACCATCCTCAACAGAAGAAAAAGCCATCGTTTCTGACGCTTGAAGAAATTCAACGCGTGACAGGGGCGTTTGCTCAGTGCGGCACATCAAAAGTACGCATTACCGGTGGCGAGCCAAGCCTGCGTCGTGATTTTACCGATATCATCCGTACGGTTGCCGAGCAACCCGGTATCCGTAAAGTCGCAACTACAACCAATGGTTATCGCATGGCCAGACATGTCCATGAGTGGCGAGATGCAGGCCTTACCAATATCAATGTCAGTGTGGATAGCCTTGACCCGAAGATGTTCTACCAAATCACCGGTGAGAATATGTTCAATCAGGTGATGGAGGGGATCGATGCTGCGTTTGATGCCGGCTTCGAGCAGGTCAAGGTCAATACCGTATTGCTCAAAGACCTCAACTCTCAGCAGTTGCCGCAATTCCTGAACTGGATTAAGACACGGCCAATCCAGCTGCGCTTTATCGAACTGATGCAGACCGGTGAAATGGATCAACTGTTCAATAAGCACCATGTCTCGGGTGTCAGTATTCGCAATTACCTAATAGCCAACGGCTGGGTACTGAAGCTGAAAAGCAACAACGATGGCCCTGCACAAGTCTTTTGCCACCCCGATTACCAGGGTGAAATTGGCCTGATCATGCCTTACGAAAAAGATTTCTGTAAGAGCTGCAACCGCCTGCGCGTCTCTGCCTTGGGTAAACTACACCTGTGTCTATTTGGTGAACATGGCGTGGATTTACGTGACCTGCTTCAGCAGGATGAACAGCGTGACGAGCTCATTGCCCGTATACAAGGTGGATTGGCTGAAAAAGCGGTGAGCCATTTCCTCGATGAGGGGAATACCGGTATGACACCAAACCTTGCCTCTATCGGTGGCTAAACGCCACCTTTCAAATTTTCTTTTTCTGTTTTGGGACAGACGGATGAACCAATTTACGCATATCAACGCTTCTGGGGAAGCTAACATGGTTGACGTGTCAGCAAAAAATGACACGGTTCGAGAAGCACGCGCTGAAGCTTTTGTGCATATGGCGCCGGAAACTCTTCAGTTGATCGTTTCTGGTCAGCACCACAAAGGCGACGTGTTTGCTACCGCGCGTATTGCCGGTATTCAGGCGGCGAAAAAAACCTGGGATTTGATCCCACTTTGCCATCCACTGCTGCTATCCAAAGTTGAAGTGCAGCTGGAAGCGATAGAAGCTGAAAATATGGTTCGTATCGAATCATGCTGTAAACTGGCGGGTAAAACAGGCGTCGAAATGGAAGCCTTGACGGCTGCTTCGGTAGCGGCCTTGACCATTTATGATATGTGTAAGGCCGTACAGAAAGACATGGTGATTGGACAAGTGCGTCTGCTGGAAAAAACAGGCGGTAAATCTGGGCATTTTAAGGTGGAATCATGATTAACGTATTATTCTTCGCTCAGATTAAAGAGCTCGTTGGTGTCGACCGTTTGGAGGTCACGGCAGACTTTGCCACTGCCGAATCGTTGCGCCAGCACCTTGCTGAAAAAGGCGATAAGTGGCAGCTGGCGCTGGAGCAGGGCAAGCTGCTGGTAGCGATTAACCAAACCATCAGCTCGCTCGAGAGTGAAATTAAAGACGGTGACGAAGTGGCTTTCTTCCCGCCTGTAACTGGGGGCTAAACATGATTTCTGTTCAGTTCGAAGACTTTTCTGTTGCTGAAGAGTACAGCTTGTTATCACAGGGTACCGATGCCGGCGCAGTTGTCACCTTTGTCGGAAAAGTCCGTGACTTCAACCAAGGTGATGCGGTAACGGGGTTGTCATTGGAGCACTACCCTGGCATGACGGAAAAGTCTCTGGAAGAGATTGTCGAGCAAGCTCGTGAGCGCTGGCCTTTGCTGAAAACCCGTGTTATCCACCGTGTGGGTGATCTAGAACTTGGTGATCAGATTGTCTTCGTTGGCGTAACCAGTGCCCACCGTGGCGCGGCATTTGAAGCTTGTGAGTTCATTATGGACTACCTGAAAACCCGTGCGCCGTTTTGGAAGAAAGAGCAGACGCCGGATGCATCTCGTTGGGTCGATGCTCGCGAAACCGATACCTCTGCTGCCGGTCGTTGGCAGCAAAAATAACTTTTTGTGGCACCTGTTCTTAGCAGGTGCCAACATCACCACGCCTCACGCCTCACGCCTCACGCCTCACGCCTCACGCCTCACGCCTCACGCCTCACGCCTCACTCTCGCATAATCTTTCTCTATTATTCAGCTATTCTTTCAGTGAGCTCTGTGCTACTTTGAAATTGATCGTATAAATAACCAATAAAAGTGAATGGTTATTGGTTATTTATCTGGTCTTCGGAATCGGCCAGAGGCAATATCAAGCAATGAAAGAAGGAGTATGCCAATGATCAGGAGCGATCGACTACTCTATGAACTTGAGCCCGATGGTTTTGGTAGCCGCCACTGTGAATCATGGGAACAATGGCAGCCCAAAGCGCATCAGGTCCTACCTAACTTCCCTGACGATGTGTTGAAGCAGTGGCTATACCGGCACTGGAAAGGCGTTTTGTGCAACTGGGGCTGGCTGGATTTTCAGTCAATGCGGTTTGAACTTGAATCCTGGACCAGTGAGCAAATTCAGTCACAGATCCGTACCCCACACCAAGAGGTGGTCGATAAGTTATCACGTCGGATGACGAACCCGATTTTTCAACGTAGCTGGCTGGTACAGCAGATGCAAGAGATGGGGACGTGGCCGCAGGCGCCAATTGTCCTAAGTTATGAACGGGATATCGCTATGGCCAATGGTAAGTCGCTAAAGGCGCCTTTTAACTTGTTGGAAGGCCACCACCGGTTGGCATACTTGAGCAAGATTATTGAGCAGGGAGTATATCACCAAGATAAGCATGATATTTGGGTGATTCGTATCCCAACCCACTAATAGAATAATCCACTGACACATCGCGGATTAATAAAGGGGGAGTAGCGAGAGGGCTACTCCCCCTTTTTATACACGTGGTTTCTTATTGAGTGTTAACATTGTAGCGCAATAAATCTGTCTCACATGTTGCCGTTTTGTTTCTTTAGGTGTTTAAAAAGTGAGCAATTGAAGGTTTTTGTTATATCTTTTTTGCCATTTATTTTATTTCTTATGCTTTATTGTTATGGATAAATTTATTGTTTGGTCTAAAGCTACGCTGAATAAAGTCTGAGCTAGGTTACTGTAAAGATGAATAATAATGGTGGTTTTAAGGTTTTTTGTGATTTTTTATGTTTTCTGTTTATGTTTTTTTAGCTAGCTAAAAGTGTTGATATATTTTTTTATGTCAGTTTTTTGCTCTATTGATGATTTTTTTTGTTGTTGATATGTTTCATTTCGGCTCAGGACGAGTCAGCAAGATTAAAAAAATTATTACAGGTAAGTAAAAATGAAAAAAACACTTCTAGCAGTAGCAATCCCAGCAGTACTTTTCGCTCATTCTATTTCAGCCGCTGAAGTATACAAATCAGACGAAGGATTCGTTGATTTTTATGGTCAGCTTAGAACTCAGTTGGAAAAAAAAGAGGATAAGGATGTCACTCTAAATGCGGGTTCTTCAAGGGCCGGTGTACAGGCACAATACTCCGTTACAGATTCTGTTGATGTATTTGGTAAAGTTGAATTTAGCCTTAACTTCACTGATGGCGAAGACTATGAAATGAAAAACCGTCTACACTTCGCCGGTGTAGATACAGACTTTGGTAAAATTACATTTGGTCGACAGTGGATCGTTTCAGATGATGTTGGTGTAGCTGATTATTCATACTTCAACGGTGGTTCAGGTAACTTATCAGGAATTCTCTCTGGAGGTCGCCATGATTCTTATATTAAGTACAACTATGAAGGCGAACAGTTCTGGTTAGCTGCTGGCTTTGGTCTTCCTGAAGACGATACAAACCAAGAGCTAGCTGAGCTTTATGTTGGTTCAAGCATCAATGGTTTCAGCTTCAACCTAGGTGGAGGTGTAAATACTGACAAATCTGCTTCTGCTGTTGAACTAGAAAACACTTACTACGAAGCAACAGTTGATTACACCACAGGCCCATTCCTAATTGGTTTCACCTACTATACAAATGAGCTTAAAGACACAATCAGCGGACTTTCTATTGATGGGGATTCTTACACTGTAGCCGCTACTTACAGTTGGGCTGATAATGCTACCGCTTATGCTGGTTACGAGTATACAGAGCAGAAACTGAGTGTTGGTAGTCTAAGCGAAGACAGCACAGTAATTTATGTAGGTAGCGATTATCACTTCAATAGTTATGTGCGTGTATATGCCGAGTACGCCTATCTAGATGGTGCAACTTTGGGCTATACCAACAAAGAATCTGATAACACAGTAGAACCAGGATCACGTGCAGATGGTGATAACTACTTCGGAGTAGGCGCTCGCGTTTACTGGTAAGCCTACCCAACGTTCATTGTCTTATTTATTTTTGCCCGGCCAAGTGTCGGGCTTTTTTGTGCGTGTAAAGAAAAATGGCAAAGCTATATCAAGGAGGGAAAATTCAATCAAACTTCTTGAGTTGCTGGTAGCACTTTCTCTCAGCGGCATTGAGCTCCATCATCAGGCGGTTGATATCGGCTTGTTGTTGCCTGAGTTTCTGTTGGCGCGACTGGATGGTATGGAGCATATGCTGCACCTGGGAAAGACTCTGGGATCCTGAGTCATAGAGCTGGAACAACTCTTGTATCTCCTGCAGGCTGAACCCCAGACGCTTACCGCGGAGGATCAGTATCAACCGGGCTCTGTCATGCCTCGAGAAGATCCTGGCCTTTCCTTGCCGTTGTGGACTGAGCAGCCCTTGATCCTCATAGAAGCGGATGCTGCGTAGGGTGACCGAAAACTCATCGGCGAGCGCTGATATGGTATAGGCCTCTTCTGGGTGGCTGCTATTGGACATTATGACTTCCTGTGATGTTGCCTGTTTTCAGTTCGATCACTCCCTGATCTGGCCTGATGATTTCACAATACAATGGCTATCACAAGTTTTTAACATGGTGCGGCGAAATAGCGAAGAAAAAGCCCCTCTACGAGGGGCTTGTTGTTGTCGTGCCTATCAAGCTGTGTTGATACGCTTATTCCGCTTTTGGCTTGCGTGATGGTGGTACGTAGCCGTGGCGGACGCGGGAAGGACTTGGACGTGAGAAACAACCTGCTGGTCTCATATTTTCTAACTCTCAAGGGTAACGGAACGGGAACGGAATATGGCTTAAACCAAGGCTTTAGCCAACAAAACGATAGTAGCGTTAATGAGACGTGAGAGAAACGTATCAACGTTGAAAAGTTCAGTGATGTGAGAACTTAATCTATTAGACATGTTTTATATAAAGTTTGGTTATTATAACTCAGTGCCTCTTCGCGGCATGGCAGGCAGGATAACGGATCCTGTGCCATAGTTAAATCTGTGCTAGGTGACAGGCTTCACTTGGTACAGTCTATCTGTTATGGGTCAATAGTGCTGTGGTTAACAGCGGAGGGTTCCATGAAGCATAAAAGAATGTCAAACCGTCGTATCAAGCAAATGCTGGAAGATATCAATCACGATGGTCTATTTGATGAGGCTATTGGTAACGAGCACAACGCAATGGTGGAGGGCAAAGAACAATCAATCAATGAAGTGCCTCCGAACATAAACATGGATAGCGAGAATAAATAAGAAAGCGCCGCAAGGCGCTTTTTTTATAGGTAAAAGTCATATTTTTACACCTTTGTTATTGACATATTGAGTTGTTGTAAAAAATAGAAGAGATTTCTGCTGCTAATTTATGCAAACTTACAATTATTTATTCAGTTTTTACTCTTTTTTGGCTCAATTGGCGGATTTTTCTCTTGATTTTGGATTTTGTGATAGATCTAGCTGCAACACAACTTTGAGCTAGGTGCTTATGCTAGCGGCATAGTGCTTATTAAGGATTATGTCGGTTTTTGTAATCAAAATGTGGCAAATTACTTCAATGCCTGATAATGTTTTGACCAATTCTTCGGTTTGCTTTGTATTGTTTAGGATTAACGATGCGAATATTGTGAGATGGCACCGGCTGGAGAACGCAAGGACGTATCTAACGATGTATTGGAGTTAATGCATGTATAAGAATAAAATCACCCAGGCGATTCTCCTGGGCGCTGGCATGGCTGTAGCGGCTACTTCTTTTTCTACTCTTGCTGCTGACGTGCCGGAAGGGGTAAAGCTTGCTGCCAAGCAAGAGTTGGTGCGTGGTAACGGTACGGAAGTTGCCTCGCTAGACCCACACAAAACGGAGGGTGTGCCTGAGTCACACGTTATCCGTGACCTGCTTGAAGGCTTGGTAAACCAAGATGAAAATGGTAACACTGTCCCTGGTGTTGCTGAGAGCTGGGAAACTACTGACAACCGCACATTTACATTCCACCTGCGCAAAGATGCTAAATGGTCCAACGGCGATCCTGTGACTGCCCACGACTTCGTGTACAGCTTCAAGCGTGCTGTTGATCCGGCGACGGCATCTCCGTATTCATGGTACCTGGAAATGACCACCATGAAGAACGCAGATGAAATCATCGCGGGTAAAGCCGACAAAGAAACTCTCGGCGTATCAGCGAAAGACGATTACACACTGGTTGTTGAGCTTGAGCAAGCTGTTCCATACTTTGTTAAGATGATGGGCCACACTACGGTTAAGCCAGTAAACCGCAAGGTTGTCGAGAAGTTCGGCGACAACTGGACCAAGCCAGAAAACTTCGTGGGTAACGGCGCATACACCCTGGACAATTGGGTTGTGAACGAGCGTATCGTGTTAACTCGCAATGAGAACTACTGGGATAACGATAACACGGTTATCAACAAGGTTACTTTCCTGCCAATTGAAAATCAGGTAGCTGAAATGAACCGCTTCCTGGCGGGTGAGATCGATATTACCAACGAGCTGCCGAACGAGCACTTCCGTCGTCTTCAGAACCAGCACGCTGATTCTGTGTCTATCTCTGGTAACCTGTGTTCTTACTACTACGGCTTCAACAATGAAAAAGCGCCATTTAACGATGTGCGTGTTCGTAAGGCGCTATCTTACGCGATTGACCGTGATGTAGTGACCAAGGCACTGCTTGGCCAAGGCCAGAAGCCAGGCTACTTCCTGACGCCAGAAATCACTGCTAACTTCAATCCAGTGACGCCTGAGTATGGCCAGATGACGCAGAAAGAGCGTAACGCGAAAGCGAAAGAGCTGCTTGAGGAAGCCGGCTTTGGCCCAGGCAACCCGCTGAACTTCACCCTGCTTTACAACACGTCTGAAAACCACAAGAAGATTGCAGTTGCGATTGCTTCTATGTGGAAGAAGAACCTGAACGTCACAGCTACGCTTGAGAACCAAGAGTGGAAAACGTACCTAGATACTCGTCGTCAGGGTAACTTCGACGTTACACGTGCAGGCTGGTGTGGTGACTACAACGAAGCATCAAGCTTCCTGTCACTGATGCAGAGCAACAACAGTTCTAACGACCCTCGTTACAACAGCAAGGCATACGATGCGATCATGGCAAAAGCGCTGGAGTCCACTTCAGATGCAGAGCGTGAGCAGCTATACATCGAGGCTGAGCAGCTACTAGCCTCAGATATGCCAATTGCTCCTATCTACCAATATGTGAAAGCGCGTCTGGTTAACCCGAAAGTGGGTGGCTACCCTGCGAACAACGCAGAAGACAAGCTTTTCTCCAAAGATATGTACATCATTGCTGACTAATAGCCAGCAAGAAGCATGATAATAAGCGCTGCTCTCGGGACGGGAGCAGTGCCCTTTCTGGTTTTTCACGCCAGTATTTATTGACTGTCACAGACTAAAAAGAACGGTGGAGTTTATGATTAAATTCATCGCAAAACGGATTTTTGAAGCAATACCAACCCTGTTGGTGTTAATCACAATTTCCTTTTTCCTGATGCGCTTTGCACCAGGCAACCCATTTTCCAGCGAGCGTCCGCTTCCCCCGGAAGTGATGGCTAACATCGAGGCCAAGTATGGTCTGGATAAGCCGGTATTCGAACAATACACCACGTACCTTGGCAATATTGTGCAAGGTGATTTCGGTCCTTCTTTCAAATATAAAGATTTCACCGTCAACGAGCTGGTGTCTAAAGCCCTGCCGGTCTCGGCGAAAATCGGCTTCTTTGCCTTTATTTTTGCCTTGGTGATGGGGGTCACCGTCGGCACCATTGCCGCCTTGAAGCAAAACAGTTGGATAGACTACTGCATAATGTCGACGGCCATGGCCGGGGTGGTGATGCCGTCGTTTATTCTCGCCCCGGTATTGATCTATATCTTCTCGATTAACCTGGGCTGGCTACCCGCGGGGGGCTGGAACGACGGCGGCCTGAAATTTATGCTGTTGCCAATGATGGGGATGTCACTGCTGTACGTAGCAACGTTCGCCCGTATTACCCGTGGTAGCATGATCGAAACCCTCAATAGTAACTTCATCCGTACCGCTCGCGCCAAGGGCCTGAGCTACGGCTATATCATTATCAAGCACGCCCTGAAGCCTGCGTTGCTGCCAGTTGTTTCCTACATGGGTCCGGCTTTCGTCGGTATCATCACGGGTTCAGTCGTTATCGAAACCATTTTCGGCCTACCGGGTATCGGTAAGCTGTTTGTTAACGCCGCCTTTAACCGTGACTACTCTCTAGTATTGGGTATCACTATCCTGATTGGTTCTTTGACCATTATTTTCAACGCCATTGTCGACATTGTACTGGCGTACATTGATCCGAAAATCCGTTACTAAGGAGCCCAACCGATGATGCTGACTAAAAAAGAAAACGTAGAAGCGGTTGAGAATTTTTCCGAGCAATTGGAAATTGAAGGCCGTAGTTTGTGGCAGGATGCCCGCATCCGCTTTATGCGCAATAAAGCGGCGATGGTGAGCTTGACGATCCTCTGCTTGATCTCCTTGGCAGTGATCTTTGGCCCGATGTTCAGTAACTATGCATTCGATGACACCGACTGGTATGCATTGCACGCCGCTCCGAGCTTTGGTCCGGAAGGCCATTTCTTTGGTACTGACAGCCTGGGCCGAGACCTGTTCACCCGTACGCTGATCGGCGGCCGTATCTCCCTGATGGTAGGTATCATGGGGGCATTGGTCGCAGTTTTGATTGGTACGCTTTACGGTGCAACCTCCGGCTTTATTGGTGGCCGGACCGACCGTGTGATGATGCGTATCCTGGAAATTCTCTACTCGATCCCATTCATGTTCTTCGTGATCGTATTGGTAACTTTCTTCGGCCGTAACATCATGCTGATCTTTGTGGCGATCGGTGCGATTTCATGGCTCGACATGGCACGTATTGTTCGTGGTCAAACCTTGTCGTTGCGCAGTAAGGAGTTCATCGAGGCGGCTCGGGTATCTGGCGTAAGCCAGTGGCGGATCATTACCCGCCATATTGTGCCGAACGTATTGGGTATCGTCGCGGTTTACTCAACTTTGCTAGTGCCATCGATGATCCTGACAGAATCGTTCCTGAGTTTCCTTGGCTTGGGGGTACAGGAGCCAATGACCAGCTGGGGTGCCTTGCTACAGGAAGGTTCACAAACGATGGAAGTCGCCATCTGGCAGCTGATGTTCCCAGCGGCATTTATGGTGGTTACGCTGTTCTGCTTTAACTATGTGGGTGACGGTTTGCGTGACGCACTGGATCCAAAAGACAGATAACAAGAAGGCCTCGGTCTACCACCACGGAAGAGGGCAGGTAGGCCAGAGGTAGATAGATTATAAGGAAGTACTATGAGCTTATTAGATGTCAAAGATCTACGCGTAGAATTCAAAACTCAAGACGGCATTGTCACCGCGGTAAACGATCTAAACTTTTCGCTCAACCAAGGCGAGACCTTGGGTATCGTCGGTGAGTCCGGTTCGGGCAAGAGCCAGACGGTATTCGCTATCATGGGCCTACTGGCTAAAAACGGCATGATTGGCGGCAGTGCCAAATTTGAAGGCCGTGAAATTCTCAACCTACCAGAAAAAGAACTTAACCGGATCCGTGCCGAACAAATCGCAATGATTTTCCAGGATCCGATGACGTCACTGAACCCGTACATGAAAGTTAGCGATCAGCTGATGGAAGTACTGATGTTGCACAAGGGAATGGGCAAGGCTGAAGCATTCGAAGAAAGTGTTCGCATGCTGGAAGCGGTGAAAATCCCTGAAGCACGCAAGCGTATTACCATGTACCCGCACGAATTTTCGGGCGGTATGCGACAGCGTGTAATGATTGCCATGGCACTTTTGTGTCGTCCTAAACTACTGATTGCTGATGAGCCGACAACAGCGTTGGACGTGACGGTACAGGCGCAGATCATGGAGTTGTTGAATGAACTGAAAACAGACTTCAATACTGCGATCATTATGATCACCCACGATCTGGGGGTGGTTGCCGGTAGCTGTGACAAAGTATTGGTAATGTACGCTGGCCGTACCATGGAATACGGCAAGATTGATGAGATTTTCTACAAGCCATCGCACCCATATACAGAAGGTTTGTTGAAAGCCATTCCGCGCCTTGATACCGAGGGCGAAGAGCTGCCAACAATCCCGGGTAACCCACCGAACTTACTGAGTTTGCCTGTCGGCTGTCCTTACCAGGAGCGATGCCATCGTGTATCTAGCCGTTGTTCGCAAGAAGCGCCTCAATTAAAGGCATTTACTGAAGGTCGCTTGCGCGCGTGTTTTTCTGATATGGGGACGTGGTAATGGAAGCTCAAAAGAAAGTATTACTTGATATTCATGATCTGAAGGTTCACTTCAGCATTGCTCAGAAATCCGCATGGCCGTGGACCAAACCATTGAGCTTGAAAGCGGTTGATGGCGTTGATATCCGTCTCTATGAAGGTGAGACGCTGGGTGTGGTTGGTGAATCTGGTTGTGGTAAATCAACCTTCGCCCGTGCGGTTATCGGCTTGGTTGAAGCAACCGATGGCAAGGTGGTTTGGTTGGGTCAGGACTTGACCAAGCTGGACCACAAAGCGATGCGCGAAAAACGTAAAGACATCCAGATGATTTTCCAGGATCCGCTGGCATCGCTGAACCCGCGTATGACGGTAGGTGAAATTATCGCTGAGCCATTGAAAGCTTACTTTCCGGAGCTTTCGGCAGATGATGTGAAACAGCAAGTTAAGGCCATGATGGCCAAAGTAGGTTTGCTACCTAACGTAATCAACCGTTACCCGCATGAATTCTCAGGGGGGCAGTGTCAGCGTATTGGTATTGCCCGTGCCTTGATCCTAAAGCCCAAGTTGATTATTTGTGATGAGCCGGTATCGGCTTTGGACGTATCGATTCAGGCACAGGTCGTTAACCTGCTTAAATCGCTACAGAAAGAAATGGGCCTGAGTCTGATCTTCATTGCCCACGACTTGTCGGTAGTTAAGCACATCTCGGACCGCGTGCTGGTGATGTATTTGGGCAATGCGGTTGAGATGGGGGAAGCCGAGGCACTGTTCAGTGAGCCGAAGCACCCATACACCAAAGCCTTGATGTCGGCAGTACCGATCCCTGATCCGGAGTTGGAGCGCACCAAGCACATTGAGCTGCTGGAAGGCGATTTGCCTTCACCGATGAACCCGCCTTCAGGCTGCGTGTTCCGGACCCGTTGTCCAGTGGCGACGGCCGAATGTGCGAATAAAAAGCCAGTGCTAAACGGCAACGATATTCATGCAGTTTCTTGCCTCAACGCTCAATAATTCAAGCCTGTGACAGGCTTTGGGCGCGGTGTAAAAACCGCGCCTTTTTTGTTTGTAATCTGGCTAAAAAGCCAATAAATTTAATTATTTATGCTATTGGTGCCTGTGTGACCTACATGTCACAATATGCAAAATATGGCGACTGGGTCCAAGGTTTGACACAGTACCGATAACGTTTGTTGTCGAATAAATGTAGTAGTAACAAGGATTGTTGTATGCGGTCATTATCCGTCAAATGGAAAATAGCCCTGATGGCCGGGCTAGCCTTACTGGCGACAGTTATAGTCTTAACAGGCCTGTCATTTTATTTCGCCTCCCAAAACCAACAGCTCGTTAGCCAGCAGGTTTTCTCTACTCTTAGGGAAAAATCCCAACTGGTCGTTCAGGCCCAAGCAGAAAAGCAAAGCACGACGGTTCAGCAGTACCTGGATGAAGCGACGCACCGCGCTGAGATGCTGGCCCAGAGTGTACTGTTCCTAAAACACAATGCTGAAGAGAATTACACCAATAGCTCTGAATTGCGTGGTTCTATCAGCGAGTTATTACGTCGTACCGTAAATGAGTTCGAGAATATTCATGGTGCCTTTGTGGTGTTTAACCCTGATGCCCTGGACGGTGAAGATAGGAATTATGTTGGAGCCGATTATGTGGGTGCCAATGAACAGGGACGCTTTGCGCCGTATTGGGCGAAATCACCATCCGGTGATGCTGAACAATTTATCTATTCAGAGTCGCAGTTGATCTCTCGCCAAAGGCTATGGTCACAGTGTCTGAGCAGCCAAGCGAGTATGTGTGTGTCTAATCCGCTGTTGGCAGGGTTCGGTCAGCTGGCACCTATTGTTAGTACCATTACTGTCCCGCTTGATATTGACGGAGAGATCGTCGGGGTGATGGGAATTGATATTCAGCTTTCTCCATTACAGCCACTAATTCAATCTGTCGACCAAGCGTTGTTTGATAGTGCCGGCAATGTCAGCCTGATCAGCCAGAATGGCACAATCGTGGCTTGGGATCAGTCGCAAAGTCGAGTCGGCCAGCTCTTTAATCAAAACGACGGACTGCCGGCGGAACTAACCCGCTGGTTACAGGGAGGCGAAGAGCAAGTGCTCTGGACGGGTGATCAGCTGTGGCTCTATGCCTACACACCGGTCCAGCTTGGGCTGGTGCGCTGGGGAATTGTTATCCAGTTGCCGGTGGCACGGGTGCTGGAAGAGGCAATCGCTTTGGACGCAGATATTTCGCAGCAGCGTGACCAGTCGGCATGGGTTCAGTCGGTTGCAAGTTTGGCGGTCGCGGTTACTGGCTTGCTGGCGGTTGTCTTCGCTGCTTCTCGTGTGGTGGCTCCGATCCGCCATGTTGCTGAACGATTGGAAGACATTGCGACGGGGGAAGGGGATTTAACTCAGCGCTTGCCTGTCGCGCAAAATGATGAAGTCGGCCAGCTTGCCCTTTGGTTCAACCGTTTTTTGGATAAACTCCAAGCCACTATCGGTGATGTCGTGGTTGCGGTGAACGATGTGGGTATGACGTCTGAACAAGCAGCAGAAGTCGCTAACCATACCCGCGACGGCAGTCAGGCCCAGTTCCGGGAAGTGGATATGGTGGCCACAGCGTCGGAAGAGCTGGCACAGACCGCCGAGCAAGTTGTGGGCTATACCGAAACGGCCGTTGTGGCTGCCGGCCAGGCCGATAGTGCGGTGCGAGATGGTCACGGGGTGATCAAACAATCAGCAATATCGATGGATAGCTTGGTGGCCAGGATGGAAAATGCCGTGCCGGTTGCCAAGGAGCTTGAGACCAATAGTGAAGACATCAACCAGATCCTCCAGGTAATTGAAGGCATTTCCGAGCAGACTAATTTGTTGGCCTTGAATGCCGCCATCGAAGCAGCTCGTGCCGGTGAGCAGGGGCGTGGTTTTGCCGTTGTAGCCGACGAGGTGCGCCAGTTAGCCAGCCGGACACACGACTCGGTCGGGCAGATCCGTACTGTGATTGAAGTATTGCAACAAGGTACGCGTGATGTTGTCGTTGCGATTGAAGAGGGTAACCAGTTAGCCGGTGAGACGTCCTCTCAAGTTGGCCGCGCCGTGGTCAGCCTCGGACAAATTACGGAGGCGGTGGCATCTATTCAATCAATGAATGAGCAAATCATGCATGCGGCCCATGAACAGCAAACAGTATCGGCTGAAGTTAACCACAATGTGTCGAATATCCGAGGTTTGAGTGAGAACATCCTTGAGCAGGCGGAGAAGTCTGCGGGTATTGGCAAGCGGTTGGCTGACCTATCCAAGCATCAGCAGTCGTTAGCCGGGCAATTTAAGCTCTGAGTTATATACCCGGTAACCGCATCAACACCAACACCGGGCAAACACCCGGTGTTTCATTTAACAATCGACTATTCAACGGGATACCAGTATCCGTAGTTGATCAGCTGGGTCAGTAAGGCGATAAAGGCCGGATGATCGATGAGTTTGCCCAGCTTATCCTGACTGATGGTTTCAGCATCGCACAGGTAGGTCGCCGCCGTGCCGCACTCTTCTGGTAGTTGGTAGCTTTCACCATTGATAAAGAGCTGGTGCGGTTGTTCGGGGTAGTAAAACGCCCGGAGGCCACCCAGTCGTTTTAGCACTTCACCACTTTCGAGAAACTGGTAGACTTCAGCGGCTTGCCATGGTGGATCAGCGGCAATGATATCAAGTTCGTGGCGATTTTGGCTGAGGTGTTCACCCATCCACTGTTTTATCATCTCAGGGTGATCTAACAGGCTGCGCATCATGGCTTCCATATCGGCGCGCTCGCTGGCCATGATTGCCCCTGGTGTTTTGCGAGCCGGTAAATCAGGGTTGTGGTAATGGACATCACCCACCTCGTTGGCAATCACATAATCGGCAAAGCTGCTGAGTAACTCTTGTTTCTTCGGTGAGCGAAAGCCGATAGAAAAACTCATCGCCGTCTCGATGGCATAGCCGTCGTGCGGGAAGCCCGGCGGAATATAGAGGATATCGCCCGGCTCGAGGACATCGTCAAGAATAGGCTCGAAATCTTTGATCTGGCGAAGTGCCGGATGGCCATGCTTTTCTTCGTAGTCTTCTTTTTGAGGCCCTACGCGCCAGCGCCGCTTACCCGAACCTTGTACGATGAAGACATCGTATTGGTCGATGTGCGGGCCGACACCGCCGCCTGGAGTGGAATAGCTGATCATCAGGTCATCGAACAACCAGTTCGGTAATTGGCGAAAAGGCGTTACTAAGCTGGCCGCCCCCTCATGCCAGTGGTTAGCGGCCTGTACCACGAAGGACCAGTTATCTTTTGGCACGTTGTCGAAAGTAAGCGGGCCATGTTTGACCTCCCACTCGTTGCCGTGCTTGGCGATATAGCGAGAGTCGACCTCTTCTTCCATGGCAAGGCCTGCCAACTCGTCAGGACTGATAGGATCGGTAAACTTATTGAATCCACCTTTGATGATAGTGGGTTTCTTTTGCCAGAATTCGGCAAGGAACGCTTCGAAAGAGAAGGTGAGCTGATACATAGTTTTGCTTTTAAACGCTGACAATGATGTTGAGATTATACGCATAAGTATGTCGTGGCAGTGGATTATTTGCGAAAAAGAGCGAGCAGCACTGTTTCGTGAGATGGGCCATCATTGGCTAATGCTTAAAGTGATAAGCTGGGTAATTCAATCTTTTACAGCGAAATTGTCGAGAAAGAGAACGAAAATGAAACCTGCACCTATTAAAGAACTAATCACGTTCGAAGACTTTGAAAAACTGGATATCCGAGTTGGCACGATCACAGCTGTTGCTGAAGTTGAAAAATCGAGGAAGCTGATGAAGCTGACAGTGGATTTTGGCGATCACGTTCGCTCTATCCTTGCCGGGATAAAGCAAGAGCGTGAAAACCCTTTTGAGATTGAAGGCAAGCAAGCCTTGTTCGTGGTGAATTTACCCGAGCAAAAAATGGCCGGTGAGGTATCTCAGGGAATGCTGTTTGATATTGGCTACGCTGACAAGTTGACACCTTGCCTCGCTATACCGGAAGCCACAATTCCGAATGGCAGCCGAGCGGGCTAGATAACAGGTAGTAGGTTAGTTAGATAGAGGAAAAATATGACCGGGAAGCTGTATTTCTTCTGCGGCAAGATGGGGGCGGGAAAGTCTACCAAGTCCAAGCAAGTTAGCATTGAGCGAAATGCTGTCTTGCTATCGGAAGATGAATGGTTGGCAGCGCTTTATCCCAATAAGGTTGCTTCGTTCCAAGATTACATCCACTATTCAGGTTTGATGAAACCATTAGTCCGGAGCCATGTTCAACGCATTCTATTAACTGGCACCAATGTGGTATTGGATTTTCCTGCTAATACCCAAAGCCAACGGACTTGGTTCTTATCTCTAGCCTCTGAAGTTAATGCCAATCATGAACTTATTTACCTGCAGGTAAGTAACGAGCAATGTCTCAGGCAGATAGCGAAAAGGCGAGCCGAACAACCGGAGCGGGCAGCGTTTGATAATGAAGAAATGTTCAACCATATTACTCAGTTTTTCGAGGCTCCTGACAGCAGCGAAGGTATCATGATAACTGTTGTTTCAAACGGGTAGTGCGGTGATAACGAGCGGCAAAATTCTGATTAGCCGTTAGAATACACTCGCATAGACCGAAGTGAGCCAATACTATATATGGCAGATTCATTGATAGAAGAAGTAATGTATGTCTTTCCCTCCTTGCCCTGTTTGTAACTCTGAGTTTGTGTACCCGGATCAAAACCAGCTGATCTGTCCCGAGTGTGCGCATGAATGGAACCCGTCTGAGCCTTCTGGCGAAGAGGAGTTTACCGTTAAAGATGCCAACGGCACATTGTTGGCTGAAGGGGATAAAATTACGCTAGCCAAAGATCTCAAAGTAAAGGGGAGCTCTATGGTGATGAAGATTGGCACCAAGGCGGTCATTCGTCGGATCGTTGAAGGCAAGGATCATCAACTGGACTGCAAAGTTGATGGCGCGGGCGAAATGATGGTAACGGCGAAGTTCGTGAAAAAAGCCTAAACATCGGTAACAAAAAGGCCAGCAATCAGCTGGCCTTCCTTTATGCGAGATATAACCTTGCGATTACAGCTTGTCAGTTAGTTTAACTGCGTCACCGATGTAGTTCGCTGGGGTCATTTCTTTCAAGCGTGCTTTCTCGTGCTCTGGTAGTTCCAGACCATCGATGAAGTTGCGCATGCCTTCGCCGTCAACACGCTTACCGCGAGTTAGCTCTTTTAGCTTCTCGTATGGCTTCTCGATGCCGTAGCGACGCATTACTGTCTGTACCGGCTCGGCCAGTACTTCCCAGTTTTTGTCTAGCTCGGCTTCAAGAGCAGCCTGGTTAACTTCTAGCTTGCTGATACCTTTAAGGGTTGAAGTGTATGCAATGATTGCATAGCCACAGCCAACACCTAGGTTACGAAGTACTGTTGAGTCAGTCAGGTCACGCTGCCAGCGAGAAACAGGCAGTTTCTGTGCTAGGTGGCCGAAGATAGCGTTAGCTAGGCCAAGGTTACCTTCAGAGTTTTCAAAGTCGATTGGGTTAACTTTGTGCGGCATAGTCGATGAGCCGATTTCGCCAGCGATAGTCTTCTGCTTGAAGTGACCTAGAGCGATGTAGCCCCAAACATCACGGTCGAAGTCTAGAAGAATCGTGTTGAAGCGAGCGATAGCATCGAATAGCTCAGCGATGTAGTCGTGCGGCTCAATCTGAGTGGTGTATGGGTTCCAAGTTACGCCAAGAGATTCCGTGATGAACTCTTCACTGAACTGGTGCCAGTCAACGTCTGGGTAAGCAGATAGGTGAGCGTTGTAGTTGCCTACCGCACCGTTGATTTTCGCAAGAATTTCAACGTTAGCGATTTGCTTGTACTGACGTTCCATACGGTATGCAACGTTAGCCATTTCTTTACCCATAGTCGATGGAGAAGCTGGCTGGCCGTGGGTACGAGAAAGAAGCGGTACTTCACGGTATTCGTTGGCTAGGGCCTTGATCGCATCGATAACGTTGCGGATCTCAGGCAGGATCACTTGCTCGCGCGCTTCATGCAGCATCAGTGCGTGAGAAGTGTTGTTGATATCTTCAGATGTACATGCGAAGTGAATGAACTCGTTCACTGCGTGTAGCTCTGGTACTTCTGCAACTTTTTCTTTCAGGAAGTATTCAACAGCTTTTACATCGTGATTAGTCGTGCGCTCAATGGTCTTGATGCGCATTGCGTCTTCTTCGCTGAACTCAGCAGCAATGCGATCAAGGAAGGCATTGGCTTCAGCGCTGAACGCAGGAACTTCCACGATAGCATCAGTAGCGGCTAGTTTCTGTAGCCAGCGGATTTCAACGATTGTACGGTACTTTAGCAGACCAAATTCACTGAAAATGCTGCGTAGTGCAATCGTTTTACTTCCGTAGCGGCCATCTACTGGGGAAACAGCAGTCAATGCTGACAGTTCCATGTTGCTCTCTCCTGATTCAATTAAGGTTTAAACAAGGTGTAACTCTCACCCTTGCAAAATCGACGCAAGGGGATGAAAAAGGTGCCAGCTTAAGGGCTGGCACAAAATATTTTGTTAGCAGCGGGCAAGTAGGATTTTCGCCTGCTCGACCATCTGCTTGCGTCCGAAGATCAAGTGGCGTCGTTTGCCACCGACCTGGCGCCATAGCACCGCAGAGCGAATTGCGGCGAGAAGTAAGGCACGCACTTTGTGCTGTACACTCTGCTGCTGAAGCTGTGCTGGTGTACCGGTCACCTGAATACGAGGGCCTAACGGGCTGATGATATCCAAGTAGATATTTGCCAGGTTGCTGATCATTTGGTCTTCAAGCAATTCGAAGTGATCCATCTGGCGCTGGGCGGTGCTAATACGGTCACCCAGCTGTGCCATGCTGTCGCGGCGGCTATCCAGCTTTCGTTCCAATGCCATTACACTAACCAGATAGCGAGTGATTTCATTACCCGAAGGAGTGTTATCAATCTCAGCTGCCAGTGCTTCGAGACCCATTTTCAAATTGGCTTCATTGCCGAAGATCTCAATAGTGTTTGACGGGTTGGTTGCCATGATGCTTCGCAGGCTAGCTTCCAGCGCGTCTTGGTCACAATGGCCATCTCGGGCAATCTTCTGAACCAGTTTTACGGCCTGACAAATACCAGCAAAGGCAATAGTACGGTCATAAACAGTGTGTGCCACGTGCGTCAACTCCCTTAGATACGCTTTTCAATAATACCGCCGCCAAGGCAGACTTCACCGCTGTAGAATACTGCAGACTGGCCCGGCGTTACCGCAATTTGCGGCTCGTCGAAGATAACCTTGATAGTCTCGTCATCAACCGGGATAACGGTACAAGGGATATCTTGCTGGCGGTAGCGTGTTTTAACCGTGCACTTGAACGGTTCGCGAATTGGTTGGCGGTCAACCCAGTGCAGCTGAGCGGCCACCAAGCCGTCTGACTTCAAGCGAGGGTGATCTTTACCCTGGCCAACAATCAGTACGTTACGCTCTACATCTTTATCAACAACGAACCATGGCTCTTCATTACCGTTGCCACCTTTCTGGCCCCCAATATGCAGCCCTTTTCGCTGACCTAGGGTGTGGTACATCAGACCCTGGTGTTCGCCGATGACTTTACCTTCATCGGCTGTTTCAATGTTACCTGGCTGTGCAGGCAGGTACTTGCTCAAGAATTCAGTGAACTTACGTTCACCGATAAAGCAGATACCGGTTGAGTCTTTTTTCTTCGCGGTGATCAGACCTTGCTCTTCCGCAATGCGGCGAACTTCTGGCTTCTCTAGCTCACCCACAGGGAACAAGCTGCGAGCGATCTGCTCGTGGCTCAATGTGTACAGGAAGTAGCTCTGATCTTTATTGTTATCAACGCCGCGCAGCATCTTCGGCAATTCACCTTCAGCCGTCGGGAAGCTGCGACGGGTATAGTGGCCCATGGCAATGTAATCGGCTTCCAGCACTTCGTCGGCAAAGTCCAAAAATGCTTTGAATTTAATTTCTTTATTACAAAGAATGTCTGGGTTCGGTGTGCGACCTGCTTTGTACTCTGCAAGGAAGTACTCGAACACGTTGTCCCAGTATTCTGCCGCAAAGTTGATGGTGTGCAGGTGGATACCCAGTTTGTCACATACAGCTTGCGCGTCAGCGAGATCTTCGGCTGCAGAGCAGTACTCATCGTTGTCGTCTTCTTCCCAGTTTTTCATAAACAGGCCTTCAACTTGGTAGCCCTGTTGAAGAAGAAGGTACGCGGATACCGAGGAATCTACACCGCCGGACATGCCGACAATGACTTTTTTCTGGCTGTTATCTGACATTTTACTCTTCAGTCGTTAATAAAAGTTAAGGGCGCGATTCTAACAGAAACCATCTGGCCGAAACAGAGCGAGAGCGGAATCACACTTTAATAATTTTACCAACGTCATTTTTTTATTTGCGCAAACGTTTGCTTCTGGTGGCAATGATAGATGAGGCCGAGGCAAAAGTGTAGTGTTTTTAATGTTAAAATCGTAAAAATGCGGCAGGGAAATGTGAAGGCTTTGCCAGCAGTATAAAACTGCTGGCAAGTTGGTTTAGGAGGCGTCGAGTTTGACTTCTTTCCATTCTCCCGGCGCCAGGTCGCTGACGGTCCAATCTGCCATTTTATAACGGATAAGGCGCAGGGTAGGGTAGCCGATATGAGCTGTCATGCGGCGGACTTGGCGGTTGCGTCCTTCTTTGAGGGTAATGGCCAGCCAGGTGGTCGGAATGTTTTTCCGTTCGCGAATGGGCGGGGTCCGCTCCCAGACTTCTGGACTGGCAATGACTTCCACCCCGGCTGGCAGGGTTGGGCCATCCTTGAGCGTCACGCCGCGGCGCAATTGTTCGAGCTCTTCTTCGCTTGGCGCGCCTTCTACCTGAACCCAGTAGATCTTGGGCTGTTTCGATTTTGGTTGGGTCAAGCGTGCCTGCAGGACACCATCATTGGTCAAAACCAACAATCCTTCACTGTCTTTATCCAGTCGCCCGGCCGGGTAAACGTCTTTCACCGAGACATAATCAGACAGCGTTTTATCCCCCGGCTCGCCGGTAAATTGGGTCAAAACGTTATAAGGTTTGTTAAATAATATGATTTTTGTCGGGCCGCGTGGCCGCTTTGGCTTATTTCGTATTCTTGATGGTCGGCGCTCATTATTGGCACGTTTGGGTTGACGCGAAGAGGTGTTTGGCTTCATAAATAGCGAGTTGTACAAGGGAAAAGTAAATTGACATACCTATTATACGCGAAAAATACAATGAGTGGCGTATCGATAAAATTTCAAGTATGATTTGCGCGCATCTTACAAAAAGATAACAAATGGACGCTAGGAGATTTAAATGGATAGTAAAGTAGTTGTACCAGCTGAAGGTCAGAAAATCACTCTGGACTCTGAAGGTAAACTGGTTGTTCCTAACAACCCTATCATCCCTTACATCGAAGGTGATGGTATCGGGGTTGACGTAAGCCCTGCGATGATCAAAGTCGTTGATGCCGCTGTCGAGAAAGCCTATGCCGGCGACCGTAAGATTGCCTGGATGGAAATCTATACCGGTGAAAAATCAACGCAAGTATACGGTGAAGATGCTTGGCTACCACAAGAAACCCTTGATTTTATCCGCGACTACAAAGTGGCAATCAAAGGTCCTTTGACGACGCCAGTAGGTGGCGGTATCCGTTCATTGAACGTTGCGCTTCGCCAAGAGCTAGACCTATACATCTGTGCCCGCCCAGTACGCTACTTCGACGGTGTACCAAGCCCACTTAAGCAACCTGAACTGACTGATATGGTTATCTACCGTGAAAACTCGGAAGATATCTATGCCGGTGTTGAGTTCAAGGCTGGTACCGAAGAAGCGGATAAAGTCATCAAGTTCCTGCAAGAAGAGATGGGCGCCACGAAGATCCGCTTCCCACAGCAGTGTGGTGTTGGTATCAAGCCTGTTTCTGAAGAAGGTACTAAGCGCCTAGTCCGTGCTGCGCTTCAGTACACGATCGATAACGATCGTGACTCGCTAACGCTGGTTCACAAAGGTAACATCATGAAGTTCACCGAAGGTGCCTTCAAAGATTGGGGTTACGAAGTGGCAGCGCAAGAGTTCGGTGCTGAACTGCTAGACGGCGGCCCATGGATGACGCTGAAGAACCCGAATACGGGCAAAGAAATCATCATCAAGGACAGCATTGCTGATGCGTTCTTGCAGCAAATCCTTCTGCGCCCAGCAGAGTACGATGTCATTGCCACGATGAACCTTAACGGTGACTACATCTCTGATGCTCTGGCTGCCCAGGTTGGTGGTATCGGTATTGCACCGGGTGCGAACATCGGTGATGGTGTTGCATTGTTCGAAGCAACACACGGTACAGCGCCTAAGTACGCTGGCCAAGATAAGGTTAACCCTGGTTCATTGATCCTGTCTGCTGAAATGATGCTTCGCCACCTAGGTTGGACTGAAGCGGCTGATCTAATCATCAGCTCAATGGAAGCGGCGATCAGCAACAAGACGGTAACCTACGATTTCGAGCGTCTAATGGACGGTGCGACACTGCGTAAGTGTTCAGAATTCGCCGATGACATGATTGAGCAGATGTAATTCTGTTTCATCATTGCGATAAAGCATAAAAAAGCCCAGCCCTGCTGGGCTTTTTTGTGTCTTAAATTTTCTAAAAATAACCTGCTAACTCTTGAGTTGTAATATTATTGTTAACTCTTGGTTCGTGAGATAGAACGTCGCTTATGCATAAGTTATGCATTTTGGTTTGGTGGTGTGACGAGGGGGGGAAGAAAGGTGGTAGGATAAATAAAAAAGACGAGCAATTACTCGTCTTCAGAAAGAGTCGTATTGGTCAAGCACGTTATTTTACGGCTTCACCTTCAACGGGAACGATCTCCTTGGCATGGAACCCTTTTGGCCCTGTCTCAACGGTATAGTTGACCTGTTGACCAGCCTTGAGTGTACGGTAACCATCCATCTGAATAGTTGAATAATGGGCGAAAATATCGCCTTCGCCTGTCTCAGGGCAGATAAAACCAAATCCCTTAGCGTTATTAAACCATTTAACTGTACCTGTTGCCATGCTTACATCCTTCTGTGCATTCAAGTTCCATTTTGCATTAGTCTGCTATTTCCTTTTTAACACGACTTGCATACTAATGCTAATTTGATGCAGTCAATATCCACTACAAGTTACACTTTAGTAAAAAGAATTAGGCAGTCAAGCGGGTTGTATAACATTTTGTTAAAATGCGATGTTGTGTAATATTTTTAGCATTTTTTTACATGCCTGCTTTTTTCTGGCACGTAATTTATGAAGGCGGATTCTCGCGGCTACTCCTTTGTGTTGGGGAACAAATAGAGGGAATTGACCCGGATTGTTGGCTCAGTCATAGTCATCTCTGATTTGCTGGAATACAATGTGTGCATTAGTCTGAATATAGGGATAGGAAAACGGTGGTCGGATAAACCTTGTAAGCATTATTGAGTGATAACTCATTGTTTCTTGGTAGACTATTCCTATCGTACTGGTAAGTTAAGGTTATGAGTAAGTTATACGAGTGGATTATTCCCGACTCTGATGTATTGGAAGAAGAGGAAGTCCAGGTCAAACCACCATCGATGTACAAAGTAATTTTAAATAATGATGATTACACACCGATGGATTTTGTGATAGAAGTGTTACAGAAGTTCTTCTCCATGGATCTGGAGAAATCAACACAGTTGATGCTAACTGTGCATTACGAGGGGAAAGCGGTGTGCGGAACCTTCACTGCCGAGGTGGCCGAAACCAAGGTGGCCCAGGTGATGATGTATGCGAGGGAGCATGAACATCCGCTACTGTGTACGATGGAAAAGGCATAGTCTTTTCCGGCACGCCATAATTGAGTGGTATTTAGGGGAGGTGCCTTATGCTAAACAAAGAACTTGAAGCGAGCTTGAATGCTGCTTTTGCGCGGGCGAGAGAGAAACGTCATGAATTTATGACGGTGGAACATTTGCTGCTGGCATTGCTGGAAAACCCAGCGGCTCAGGAGGCGCTGTTGGCTTGCCGAGCTAGTATCGATACGCTGCGCAAAGAGCTTGATTCGTTTATTGAACAAACGACCCCACTGATCCCAGTGGATGACGAAAGCAGGGAAACTCAGCCTACACTCAGCTTCCAGCGTGTATTACAGCGTGCTGTATTCCACGTTCAGTCTTCTGGCCGTAGCGAAGTGACTGGTGCTAACGTACTGGTTGCCATTTTCAGCGAGCAGGAGTCTCATGCGGCTTACTTACTCAAGAAGAGTGACATCAGCCGTTTAGATGTAGTCAATTTCATTTCACACGGCACCGTCAAAGATAGCGACAATGACGATATCAATGGGTCGGATGTCGGTGGCGAAGAGCCACGCTCAGAGCAGAGTTCCGAAGATAAACTGGAAAACTTTGCCACCAACCTTAACCAGCTGGCCCGTGCGGGTGGGGTTGATCCGCTGATAGGCCGGGATACTGAGCTTGAACGAACGGTGCAGGTGCTGTGCCGTCGCCGTAAGAACAACCCATTGCTGGTCGGTGAAGCCGGTGTGGGTAAAACCGCGATTGCTGAAGGTCTGGCTTGGCGCATTGTCGAGGGCCAGGTACCCGATGTGATCAAGGATTGCGTGATCTACTCACTGGATATTGGCTCGCTGCTGGCGGGCACCAAGTACCGTGGTGATTTCGAGAAGCGTTTCAAGGCTATCCTCAAACAGCTAGAGAAAGAAGATCAGGCCATCCTGTTTATCGATGAGATCCATACCATTATCGGTGCCGGTGCAGCCTCCGGTGGCCAAGTCGATGCAGCCAACCTAATCAAGCCGTTGTTGAGTAACGGTAAGTTACGTTGTATGGGATCGACCACGTATCAGGAATACAGCAATATTTTCGAGAAAGAGCGTGCCCTATCACGTCGTTTCCAGAAAATCGATATCATTGAGCCGTCACTGGATGACACCACCAAGATTTTGATGGGTCTGAAGCCGAAGTACGAAGCGCACCACGAAGTTCGCTTTACCAATAAAGCGATCCGTGCTGCGGTTGAGCTGTCAGCGAAATACATCAATGAACGCCACCTGCCGGATAAAGCGATTGATGTTATCGATGAAGCCGGTGCGCGATGCCGCCTGGCTCCAGCCAGTCGCCGCAAGAAGACTGTCAATGTCAGCGATATCGAGGCGATGATTGCCAAGATGGCTCGTATCCCTGAAAAATCAGTTTCCTCGAGTGACCGCGATGTGTTGCAGAAGCTCGACAGCAAACTCAAGATGCTGGTGTTTGGTCAGGATCCGGCGATTGATGTGCTCACCGAGGCGATCAAGCTGAGCCGCGCCGGTCTAGGGGCCGAGAACAAGCCTGTAGGCTCATTCTTGTTTGCCGGTCCGACCGGGGTGGGTAAAACTGAGGTAACGGTCCAGCTAGCCCGTACCCTGGGTATCGAGCTGCTTCGCTTCGATATGTCCGAATACATGGAGCGCCACACGGTGAGCCGCCTGATCGGTGCGCCTCCTGGCTATGTAGGCTATGACCAGGGCGGTTTGCTGACCGATGCCGTTATAAAGCATCCGCATTCGGTGGTACTGCTTGATGAAATCGAGAAAGCCCACCCGGATGTCTTCAACCTGCTGCTGCAGGTGATGGACAACGGTACGCTAACGGATAACAACGGCCGCAAGGCGGACTTCCGCAATGTGATTTTGGTGATGACCACTAACGCCGGTGTGACCGAGACAGTGCGCAAGTCGATCGGATTGATCCAGCAGGATCACAGCCATGATGCGATGGGCGAAATCAAGCGAGTGTTTACGCCTGAATTCCGTAACCGTCTAGACGGTATCATCTGGTTCAACCATCTTGAGAAAGATGTTATTTCCCAGGTGGTCGACAAGTTCATTGTCGAGCTGCAGGCACAGTTGGATGCCCGCGGCGTGTCAATGGAAGTGTCGTCGAAGGCCCGCGAGTGGCTGGCCAACAAGGGCTATGACAAGGCTATGGGGGCCCGTCCGATGGCCCGCGTGATTCAGGATAACCTGAAAAAACCGATGGCTAACGAGTTGTTGTTCGGTAGTTTGGTCAATGGGGGCTCGGTCCGGGTTGATATCGTCAACGATGAGCTGGACTTCCAGTTCAGCAGCGACCTAGAGCCTGCGCACTAAGCCAAAAAACGCTTTAGCCATAAATGAAATAACCGCCCGAGGGCGGTTATTTTTTTGCGTCGGCATGCGGCTTGAGGTACCGCGCGAGAAGGAAAATCGCTTATCGCTTATCGCTTATCGCTTATTAGCTGCGAATAAATGCAGTAAATCCGTGGCGATAGTGGCCGCAGCCAAGGCCGTCATGTCGGCATGATCATAGGCCGGGGCCACTTCGACAACATCCATACCGATCAGGTTGATACCCTGTAAGCCTCGAATGATCTTCAGTGCCTTGTCCGATGTCAGCCCGCCGCATACCGGGGTACCCGTACCCGGTGCAAAGGCGGGATCCAGGCAGTCGATATCGAAGGTGAGGTAAACCGGCATATCGCCAACAGTGTGTTTAACCTTCTCGACAATTTGCTCAACCGACCAGTCGTTGGCGGTGCCGGCATCCAAGACACTGAAGCCGAGTTTGTTGTCATAGTCGGTACGGATCCCGATCTGGATTGAGTGCTGCGGGTCAATCAAGCCTTCGTTTGGGGCATGGTAGAACATGGTACCGTGATCGAACTGGCTACCCATATCATAGGTATCGGTATGGGCATCGAAGTGGATCAGCGCCATTTTGCCGAACGTTTTCGCATGGGCGCGCAGCAGCGGCAGGGTGACGAAGTGGTCACCGCCGAATGTCAGCAAGGATTTGCCGGCTTCAAGCAGTGACGTCGCATGGTTTTCCAGGCGTTCACACATCTGGGCGGCATCACCGCTATCAAAAACCAAATCCCCACAGTCAGCGATGGTAATGGCATCTTTAAGTGCAAACGGCCAAGGCCAGCGTTTGCCTTCCCAGGCAAGGTGGGTTGATACCTGGCGGATTGCGTTCGGGCCCATGCGGCTGCCTGAGCGACCGGTGGTGGCCATATCGAACGGTACACCGGTGATAATGACATCGGCATCGGTGGAGTGTGGTGCAAACTCTAGCGGCTGGCGCAAAAAACCAAAGGCATTGGCCGTCAGCGAATAATCAGGGTGAGTTGCAAGCGTTGCCATAGTCGGTTCCTCGGTTTTCAAAATGGCCACCAGCGTGCTGGTGGCCTTGTTCTGTTATTGGGTTGGCTTTATCGGCTGAACCGTTCTCTAAAGCTGGCTTTGGACATCTTCCAAGTAGGTGTAGCCATTTAGCCCTTCTTCGAGCTCGCTCAAGATGGCGCTGTGCTCGTGTTCAGGCAAGTGTTGCTTGACCATCTGTTCGTACTGGGCCAAGAAGTTGGCGGAATCAAGGCGGACGCTGCGTAGGACATCTTTGACGCTGTCGCCGTGCTCGACACGCTCAATCTCATAGCCGCCGTTTGGCTGAGTGCGAACAATCGCGGTATCGGTATCACCGAACAGGTTATGTAAATCGCCCAAGATCTCTTGGTAGGCCCCGACAAGGAAGAACCCCATGCGGTATGGCGATTCATCGCTCCATGCCGGTACCGCCAATGTACTTTCTATGCCTTGGCCTTCAACATATTGCTCAATGGCTCCGTCTGAATCACAGGTAATGTCCAGGATCACTGCGCGGCGCTCTGGCTCCTTGTCGAGGTTGCTCAGCGGCAAAATTGGGAAAATCTGATCGATTCCCCATGCGTCTGGCAATGACTGGAACAGCGAGAAGTTGACAAAGAATTTGTCAGCAAGGCGCTCGTGCAGCTCATCCAGCAGCGGACGGTGGGCCCGGTTCTTCGCCGACAGCATTTTCTCTAGCTCGTAGCAGAGTCTCAGGCTGATTTGTTCAGCCCATGCGCGTTCAGTAAAGTTCAGCATGCCAAGGGCAAATTGAGTATGGACTTCAGCCAGATCGCTCTGGTTGTCGTGGTAAATCTCAATCAGCGAACGAGAGTCGGTCAACGTCATCAACTCCTGCCACGAATGCCACATGTTGTGCAGGATCTGCGGTGCCGTTGTCTCCGGCGGGTTAACCGACTCTTGTTTATAGCTTTCTACACCAATCACGTCAGTGATCAGTACCGCATGGTGAGCTGTCAGGTTACGGCCCGATTCGGAGATAATTCTCGGCATCGGGATACTGTACTCTTTACAGATATCACCCAGGGTGTAGACCACATTGTTGGCATACTCACGCAGGCTGTAGTTCATCGAACAACTGCTCTGGCTGCGGGTGCCTTCGTAGTCGACGGCCAAGCCGCCACCGACATCGACGGTGGTGATCCCGGCACCCAGTTTCTTCAGTTCGGCATACACCCGGCCTGCCTCACCGACACCGTTGCGGACATCGCGGATATTGGCAATCTGCGAGCCGAGGTGGAAGTGAAGCAGCTGCAGGCAGTCGAGCATATCGTTGTCGCGAAGCTGATCAACCACTGACAGCACTTGCGATGCCGACAGGCCAAACTTGGATTTCTCGCCACCACTGGCTTGCCATTTGCCCTTGCCTTGAGAGGCCAGGCGGGCACGCAGACCCAGACGCGGCCTTACCCCGAGCTCGATGGCTTCTTGCATGACGGTTTTTAGCTCGGACAGCTTTTCCAGCACAATATATACATCATGGCCGAGCTTTTCGCCGATCAGGGCCAGGCGGATATATTCCCGATCTTTATAACCGTTGCAAACAATCACTGAGCTGGCTTGCTGGGCCATCGCGAGTACCGCCATCAACTCAGGTTTGCTACCGGCTTCCAAACCGAGCTGGCGCTGCTGTTTGGCATACTGGCTAGCGAGTATCTCGCTGACCACCGCCTCTTGCTGGTTTACCTTGATAGGGTAAACCGCCAGATATTCACCTTGGTATTGGTAGTGGTCGATCGCCTGGTTGAATACTGTGCACAGCGTATCGACCCGATGGTGGAGAATATCGGGAAAACGAACCAATACCGGTAAAGATGCGCCTTTGGCTATTAACTGATCCGCTAACTGTGACAGGGCAATGGTGTTAAACGGGTTCTGGCTGTCGGGCCTCGCCACTACCTCACCTTGCGGGTTGATATCAAAGTAGCCTTGTCCCCAATAAGGGATATTGTAAACGTCACGCGCATTTTTAGTCGTCCAATCACTCATTACTTTTTCCTCGGACAGTGATTGGGTACTGACAGTGTATCGACAGCTGTGGCAAGGCCCAGCCTCAAGACTGTAAGCACCAGGTTAGTTAATATTCATCAGGCAGATGTGTGAAGCGCTGGGAATGCAATGGGCCTCAGCACATCATGGTGAATCAAAGGGGTTAGACGCCGCTAGACAGCGTCCTTTGGCTCCGCCTTTGCGATATTCTTTTTTTACGGCGCTCAAGATGCGGCGACGTGTTGAGCGGTCGGTCTTTGGGATGGATAGTAGCTGCGATGTCGCAAACGTTCACCAGGCTTAATTGCACCAGCGCATCATGCATTGCGATAGGTTTCATTGTCATTCCTAAACGGCCGTGCTGCAGACAGATTTCACGGTATGACAGAGTAAGGTGAGGGCATCTCCCTCGTATACACCTCGTTCGCCTTGGGCCTTTGGGTGCAGGGAGGATTAGACAACTGAACGTGGGTTGTGGCAAATAAAATAAATTTGCAGCGACGATAAGGGAATCTTATTGGCCGTGGCAACGTACAACGGCCGCCTTTTACGGCCGTAGAAAAAATAAAACCCGGCACAGTGCCGGGTTTTATTTGTATTCTGTAATCTTGATTAAAGATTAACGGGCGCGGAAGACGATGCGGCCTTTGGTTAGGTCGTATGGAGTCAGTTCCACAGTTACCTTGTCACCAGTAAGAATACGGATGTAGTTTTTACGCATTTTGCCAGAAATGTGAGCGGTAACAACGTGACCGTTCTCAAGCTCTACGCGGAACATAGTGTTAGGTAGTGTGTCAAGCACAGTACCTTGCATTTCAATTACGTCTTCTTTTGCCATTGAATCCTCTTAGGCTACCAGCCATTCATCTGATCGGGCCGGATAATGCCTTGAAACTGTTTGAGTGTAAAGTTTAGGCCGCAATTTTACATCTGCGAATGTGCTTTGTCAGCTACTCTGATGCATTAATCCGTATTTTATCGTATTTCCCTCAGGCAGTGGTGAAAAATGCAGCTCAGTTTTCATCAAAACGTTGCCATCCATGTGCTGTTAGCTTCTCGCAGGGCCTGAAACGAATTTTATAGTTCATCGCTTGGCACTGGTCTATCTGGTAACCCGGATACAGCCAGCGGCGTCCCGAGCGTTGGCAATATTGGATTTGATACAGGACACAGAGCGTACCCAGTGACAGTGTGCTGTCGGGCTCGAAGAAGCTGTACACTGCACTCATGGCATCTTCGAAGACATCGGTGACGGCAATGGCTATCAGTTGTTCATCCTGGTAGACATGCAGGAACCGGGTATCCATCCATGGGGCGGTGCAAAACTCAAAGAACTGCGCCTTGTTGGGTGGGTACATACTGCCATCGGCATGACGCTGGGTAATGTAGCGGGCGTAAAGTGGGTACCAGCCTGGATCTAACTCGGTCTTGAACTCCCATCGCAGCCGTGCCATCTGGTTGCGTTGGCGCTTTTGACTCTTCGATGGACGAAACGCGGGGCAGTCAACCCGCAGCGGAACACAAGCGCTGCATTGCTGGCACATTGGCTTGTAGACGGCGTTGCCACTGCGGCGGTAGCCCGATGCCAGCAGCACGCCGTAGCCAGCCGGTGTCAACCAGTGGTGATCCATCACCACGCCAAGTTGCTCGGTTTGGTCTGGGAGATAGCTGCACGTGGATTCCGGTGTTAGCCCGATACGCAGCGGGAGCTTGTTAATACTGGTCATGTGGTGAGAAAGTTAACTCCTGGCTGTGGTAACATTCTTCACTCAGTATGGCATCTCTTTGCTGGTGGAGGAAACGCGTGAACAGGCTTCGTTCCATTTCACCGGCCCCCAAGGAGGCGAGGTGATCATTCATCATCTGGCAATCGATGAGCTGGCCACCATGGGCGTTGAAGTGTTTGCAAAATAGCCAAAGGGCGATTTTTGAGGCGTTGTCAGCTAGCGAGAACATGGATTCTCCACAGAATATCCCGCCGACGCTGATACCGTAAAGTCCGCCAACAAGCTTGTCCTGCTGCCACACTTCTACCGAATGGCAGTACCCGAGGTCATGCAGTTGCTGGTAGGCCTGGATCATTTCAGGTGTTATCCAGGTTTCTTCTGCTTTTCGGGTGGTAGCGCAGAGCTCGATAATGTCGTGGCAAGCATGGTTTAATGTGACCAGATAGTCAGATTTCCTGAAGAATTTGCGTAAGCTCTTACTGGGTTGAAACTGGCCGGGCAGGAAAACGGCCCTCGGTGCCGGGCTCCACCACAGCAGTGGTTCGCCCTCGGAAAACCATGGGAAGATCCCCTGACGGTATGCGCTGACAAGGCGTTCAGGGCGCAGATCCCCGCCAAAGGCCAGCAGGCCGTTTGGGTCGGCCAGTGCCGTTTCAGGAGCAGGGAAGTCAGTATTGACCGGATCAAGTTCCGGAAGATAAATTGCCATAATTACACTAAATGTAGCCGATCTCTCCCCAAGTCGTTCGACGTTACTGTGGGGGGAGCCTAGGGTTGCCGGGAAAGAGGATTATATGATGAGAAAATGGTTAGTGTTATTGTTTATTTTACCACTGGCACTTTCTGCGGCGCCCTACAACAGGAACCAGGCACGAACAGTGAACAAGGTGGTGTTTGGTGTGGTGGACAGTGTTCGATATATCACCCACCAGGATGTGGTTGATTCGCAACGCAATGGTTGGGAAACCTTACTCGGTGGGGTTATCGGCGGCTTGATTGGTAATCAGTTTGGTGGTGGCTCTGGACGGGAAGTCGCGACGGCGGTTGGTGCTGTCGCTGGGATGGGGATAGCCCACAACCGCCAGCCGACCCGGCAAATTGTCCACTATCGTTTGGTTGAACTGCTTATCAGGGCAGAAGATGGCACCTTGATTGACGTGATCCAGGATGTTGACGCGAGCATGCTGTTTCAACCCGAAGACAAGGTGAGGATTTTGTATTTCGATAATGGGGTGCGAGTGGACAAGACCTATCCGTGAGGGGGAGCATAGACGAAGCTAAACAAAGCGTGATGGCAACACCATCACGCTTGGGTCGTTTCGGTTGTCGATTACTCGACGGTTAGGATACGCATGTTGTTGGTGGAACCAATGGTATCCATCACGTCACCCTGGGTGACGATCACTAGATCGCCGCTTGTCAAGAAACCTTTCTCTTTCAGCGTTGCAATCGCGTGTTTTGCCGCTTCAAGGCCAGCGTCGCTGTCACGATTGAAGTAAACCGGTGTTACACCGCGGTATAGCGCTGCTCGGTTTAGCGTATTTTCGTTACGAGACATCGCAAAGATAGGCTTGCCAGAAGAAATACGAGACATCATTAGCGGCGTACGGCCGGACTCAGTCATCGCGATCATCGCCTTTACGCCTTCCATGTGGTTTGCCGCATACATGGTCGACATGGCAACTGTTTCTTCCGCCGACTCGAAAGTACGTGCTAGACGGTGGTTAGAGACGTTGATGCTCGGCTCTTTTTCCGCACCCATACAAACGCCAGCCATTGCTGTTACTGTTTCCACAGGGTAGCTACCCGCAGCCGTTTCAGCAGATAGCATTACCGCATCGGTACCATCAAGCACGGCGTTGGCCACGTCCATCACTTCAGCACGGGTTGGCATTGGGCTGGTGATCATAGTTTCCATCATCTGGGTCGCCGTGATCACGGTGCGGTTCAGGCTACGTGCACGACGGATCAGTTTCTTCTGCACACCAACTAGCTCTGGGTCACCAATTTCAACACCTAGGTCACCACGGGCTACCATTACCGCGTCAGAAGCCATAATGATGTCATCCATCGCTTCAGTGGTTGCAACGGCTTCAGCACGCTCTACTTTTGCCACTAGTTTAGCTTCAAGGCCAGCTTCCATCGCAAGACGACGAGCATATTTCATGTCTTCGCCGTTGCGTGGGAAAGAAACGGCTAGGTAGTCAACGCCCATCTGAGCGGCAGTGATGATATCAGCTTTGTCTTTGTCTGTTAGAGCTTCAGCTGAAAGGCCACCGCCTTTCTTGTTGATACCCTTGTTGTTTGACAGTGGGCCACCAACGGTGACTTCGGTGTGAACCTTGTTACCTTCAACGGCGGTGACTTTTAGCTGAACACGACCGTCGTCAAGTAGCAGGATGTCACCTGTTTCAACGTCTTTTGGTAGCTCTTTGTAGTCAAGACCAACAGCCTGCTGATCGCCTTCACCTTTTGCCAAGTCGCTGTCTAGGGTGAATTTGTCGCCGATCGCCAATTGAATCTTGCCGTCTTTGAAAGTAGACACACGGATTTTCGGGCCTTGGAGATCGCCTAGGATAGCGACGTGCTTACCTAGCTTCGCGGCGATTTCACGTACAGTCTTGGTGCGCTGGATGTGATCCTCTGGGCTGCCATGCGAGAAATTCATTCGCACAACGTTTGCACCGGCTGCGATAATCTTCTCAAGATTGTTGTCGCGGTCGGTAGCAGGACCCAAAGTAGTAACGATTTTAGTACGTCTTAGCCTTTCAGACATCGGAAACTCCATCTGTATCATTGGTTACCAACGAAACGATTGCTTGTGGAAATCTGCTTCATTGAGTTGCATGAAATTTTACAACATGTAAAGGAAGAAAGAAGCTGTTCTTTATCAACAAACTGTAAGAAAAAAACATATTGTCGGACTAGTCATGCATAATTTTTCATCATGCTTTGGATTTGTTGCGGAAATTTTTATAGGCAATATCATGCATATCTGCAGAGAATTGCTCTCTTGGTTGGGGTAAGTGTAGTTGATGGATAGTGCTTCAGAGCGACAAATCGAGCGTGCGGAAAGATAAAAAGGCACAGCCGAAGCCATGCCTTTTTCGTTTGGTAACGATGCATACCCAAAGGGAGCCGCGTAGAAGGTTATATGATCCCTTCCTTGGTGAAGCGGGAGTCTTTCAGAGACTCTTTGACACGCTTTAGGTTCTCGCGGAAACCTGCACCACGGCGCAGGGTAAAGCCCGTAGCTAGCACATCGATGACGGTCATCTGAACCACACGGCTTGCCATTGGCATGTAGACGTCGGTATCTTCCGGTACATCCAGGCAGATAGAAATTGAACACTCACGATCAAGCGGTGAATCCTTGGCTGTAATACCAATTACCGTTGCACCGTTCTCTCGGGCCATGCGGGCGACTTCGACCAAACTCTTGGTACGGCCGGTGTGAGAAATCATCACCACCACGTCACCATCACTGCAATTGATCACACTCATGCGCTGCATCACAATGTCATCAAAGCAAACAATCGGGATATTGAAACGGAAGAACTTATTCTGGGCATCATGAGCGACAGAGGCGGACGCACCCAGACCGAAGAAGGAAATTTTCTTGGCTTGGGTCAATAGGTCAACGGCACGGTTCACTTGCATTGGGTCGAGGCTGTTCTTTGCCACGTCCAGGCATGCCATGGTGGACTCAAAGATTTTCGATGTGTAGGCATCCGGGCCGTCATCTTCTTCGACATTACGGTTCACATACGGGGTACCGTTGGCTAGACTCTGGGCAAGGTGCAGTTTAAAGTCTGGGAAGCCCTTGGTATCTAGGCGGCGACAGAAGCGGTTAACGGTCGGTTCACTCACATCCGCCATTTTTGCCAGAGTTGCAATGCTTGAGTGAATGGCTGTCTGTGGCGAGGCAAGGATAACTTCAGCGACTTTGCGTTCTGACTTACTGAAGTTATCAAGATTCTTTTGAATTTTCTCTAGGGTATTCATGGCGGTTACCGCTCGTTACTGAATTTCGTTACTGGCTTACTTATCATATAAAGTGCTTAAAGCCATTTTGATGAAACTATACTACTTTTCATGGATCTGCTCCTAGTAAATCCATGAATATCGCTTTCTCTTTTTATTATAGTTTGACAGGGATCGAGTTTTTTCTTTCAGAACTGAAAAGATTTTTACTCAAAATTACGGTTTGGAGGGCTAATATCGTATTTTTCTGTAGCTAATTTTCAAATGGCAGGAATTAATTTACAGGTTGAAATAAATCCAGCGACGGATTTGTGCTGCCAAGTGAAAATGGTTTTCATGCAGCGGTAACGAAGGGAGAGGTTATGACACAGAGCAAAATGAGTAAGGTCAGCATATGTGGTTGTGGGTGGCTCGGTCTGCCCTTGGCCAAGCACTTCGTCCAGTTGGGGATAGAAACATGGGGAAGCAAGCAGGCGGTAGGGCCAGCGTTGGAGCTGGCGGAGTACGGAATCCACGGTGTGGCACTCTCTCTTCCCCTGTCATTGGAGTTGCCAGCCCTTTCTCCGCCTATCACATCATTTTTTGATACCGATTTGCTCGTCATCAATATTCCGCCCGGTCGTTACGCAGGAGCTGTGGAGGAGTGGGTCGCTAAAGTGAAGCGGTTATCCGCGATGGCTAAGCAGGTTGGCTGTCGCAAGGTCATTTTTATCAGCACCACGGCGGTTTATGGTGAATGTCAGGGAACCGTTGATGAATGGACGGAACCTCGCCCTAATACGCTGTCGGGAAAGGCCCATTTAGCTGTCGAACAATATTTGCGAACTGAATGGGGGAATGAGGTGGTGATCCTGCGGCTTGCAGGGCTTATTGGTCCAAGACGGCATCCGGTTCGGTATCTATCGGGCCGCCAAGGGATCGAAAACGGTAAAGACAGAGTGAACCTCATTCACCAAGAGGACTGTATCGCTGCCATTTCGCAGATGGCTGTCCGCTGGCCCCATCATCCGGTCATGCATTTAGCCGCTCCGCAGCATCCAAGCCGAGAAGACTATTACCAACAGATGGCCCAATTGGCAGGTTTGCCGCTGCCGGAGTTCATTAATTCGCCGGAGCGTAACAGTAAGGTCATTGATGCTGGCAAAACCTGCGAATGGTTGTCGTTGCGAATCCGGCATGCCGATTTGCTTTCTGAGAGGCCTGACATATAGCGCGTACAGCCCGTGCAGGGGAGGTGGGTGAGTTGGTGGTCGAGCTGTTAATTTAAATAATAGTCAACGCTGTATGGTATTTTGGGCTAGGGCTTGTTTATTGCCCATAATTATATGATTACGAATAAAAAAAAGCCCACTAAAAATCAGTGGGCGAAGCTCTATATACAATTAGGAGTTAAGCAGCAGTGGCATTACATATTAAAGAAGGGATATACCCATTGTTTTTCATGAACCGCGTCATGAACCACATCTTTAATCTGAATCATGTATAGTCAGACTGGTAAGTTTTCGAATAGTTCAAAAAAAATTAATTTTCTTCAGATAAAAAAAACCCACTGATAGTCAGTGGGCGAAAGCTCTATATACACAATTAGGAGTTTAGCAGCAGTGGCATCATAAATTAAAGCAGCGGAATGAGTAGGAAATTAATCTGCTTACCGCGGCTTTAATGTGAATGTCACTATATATGACTGGCCCAAATTCAAATGGTTCAAAAAATTATTCTTTTTTTTTGAAAAAAGAAGTGCGGTTGGAAAATGGGCTATGGGCTATGGGCTATGGGCTATGGGCTATGGGCTATGGGCTAAAGAAAGTCATGGTGGAGCTTAAGCAGGAAGTACCGGGCGACCACTGAGCGAGAAGAGATCTCAGGGGAATGCTTTGCGGAAAAAAAAAGCCCACTTCAATTGAGTGGGCAACACATCATAAAACAATTAGGAGTTTAGCAGCAGTGGCATTGTGGGATTAAAGAGTAAATGCAAGTTGCGGCCAGCAATTTGTGAAAAGTCTTTAATCTGAATGTCATTATATATGACTGGCTATTTTCAAGATGGTTCAAGAAAAATGAAAAAAAAGTACTTTTTTTCTAACTGTTTGATTTTAGGCTTTAGTAAAGGAAAGTGGATTAAGCGGGAAATAAAGAAAACCCGTCTCCAGTGGCGGGGACGGGTTTCGAAGAATGTCTTCTAAGAAAAAGCAGTGGCAATAGTTATGACCCACAGATGTCGACTTTGTTCCAATTTTTTTTCACTTTCTCAGGTTTTTTTTGTTTGGTTAAATCTCAAGCCGTTTTCACGAGACAGGATTGAGACGTTTTTCACCCGGTTGGAGTTACGAGAGCTGCGAAGGAAAGATTGATCATCTTCACGACTTTTATATTAAACAGCGAAAATATCAATATGTTACAACATGGGGTATATTTGTGACTTGTTAAAAATGTTTCTTGAATGTAAAGTTTAAACAAGTGTTTAATACGGGTGAATGAATATGGCTGGAAAGGGAGAAACCAAGGCACGTATCCTGGATGCTGCCGAGCTACTCTTTGCCGAACACGGCTTCAAAGACACATCACTGCGCACCATCACCAGCAAAGCTGGGGTGAACTTGGCGTCCGTCAATTATCACTATGGCGACAAGAAAACCTTGGTCAGGGCAGTGCTTGGTCGCTATCTCGAGGCATTCATGCCCTCCCTACAATCAGAACTGGAAGTGCTGCTGACGCGCGACGATTTTTCCATGGAAGATGTCTTTCGCTGTCTTAAAGATCCGCTGTTATCACTTAATGAATACCGTGCCAACGGGGCAACCGTGTTCATGTCGCTGATTGGCAGGGGGTATACCGATGTTCAGGGGCATTTGCGTTGGTTCATCATGACTCGCTATGAGCAAGTATTAACTCTATTTACCACCGCGGTATGCCGTGCCAATCCATCTTTAGATCCTGAAACCTTATTTTGGCGCTTGCATTTCACGCTTGGGGCATCGGTTTTCACCATGGCCTCGTCTACCGCGCTGTGTGAGATTGCGGCGAATGACTTCTCCCGCCAGGTTAAACCTGAAGATTTGATCGAACGTTTGGTGCCTTATTTGGCAGCGGGCGTTGCTGCACCGATAGAACAATCGCTTTCGCTAATTAGCGAACAGTCAACAGGAACAAGATAGATATACCCAAAAAACCAATAACGATAAAAGTGACAAAAGGACCTGAAACATGAGTACGTTAACCAAACTAAGAAAACGCTATCTCAGTGATCCCGCATTCAAAATGTTCAAGAAAGTGCTGCCGCCACTTTCCGACACCGAGCGAGAGGCCATGGAGGCCGGCAGTGTCTGGTGGGATGGTGAGCTGTTCGGCGGGAACCCTAACTGGAATACCTTGTTGACCTACCCGCAGCCTAAATTGAGTGACGAGGAGCAGGCGTTCATCGACAACAAGCTAGAGCCGCTGTTGGATATGCTGAACGACTATCAGATTGTCCAGGAAGATAAAGATCTGTCGCCGGAGGTGTGGGAGTATCTGCGCAAAGAGAAATTCTTCTCGCTGATTATCGGTAAAGAGTATGGCGGTTTGGACTTTTCCGCCCACGCCAATTCAACCATCGTTACCCGGATTGCCACCAAGAGTCTGAGTGCCGCGGTATCGGTCATGGTGCCAAACTCGCTGGGCCCGGGTGAGCTTCTGACTCACTATGGTACCCAGGAGCAGAAAGATTATTGGCTGCCGCGCTTGGCCCACGGTGAAGATATTCCTTGTTTCGCCCTTACCGGCCCTGAAGCGGGGTCGGATGCCGGTGGTATCCCTGATTTGGGCGTGGTGTGCTACGACGAGTACCAAGGCGAGCAAGTGCTGGGGATCCGCGTGAGCTGGAACAAGCGTTATATCACCCTGGCACCGGTAGCCACCGTGCTGGGGTTGGCCTTCAAACTGCATGATCCTGATGGTTTGATTGGCGACAACAAAGAGCTCGGCATTACTTGTGCCTTGATCCCGGCAGATCACCCGGGCGTTGAAATTGGTGAGCGCCATGATCCGCTGAACCTTGCCTTCATGAACGGCCCGACCCGCGGTAACGATGTCTTTATCCCGATGGATTGGGTGATTGGTGGTCAGGATTATGTCGGCCGTGGCTGGCGTATGCTGGTGGAATGTTTGTCGGCAGGCCGTGGTATTTCCCTTCCGGCACTGGGGACTGCCGTTGGTCATTTAACGGCAAGAACCACAGGCGCTTATGCCTATGTCCGAAAGCAGTTCGGGATGTCTATCGGTAACTTCGAAGGTGTTGCGCAGGCGATGGGGCGTATTGGTGGTTTCACTTATATGTTAGAAGCATCACGAACTCTGACGACGACGTCTCTTGATATGGATGAAACTCCGGGGATCGTCACGGCCATTGCCAAATACCATATGACAGAAATGGCTCGGACCATCCTCAATGATGCGATGGATGTCCACGCCGGGCGCGCGATTCAGCTCGGGCCAATGAACTATATCGGCCACCATTATTTCGGCATGCCGGTCGCCATTACGGTAGAAGGGGCGAATATCCTAACCCGAAATCTGATGATTTTCGGTCAGGGGGCCACGCGTTGCCACCCGTACGTGCTTAGCGAGATGGAGGCGGCGGCAAACCCAGACAGTCGCGAAGGGGCGAAAGCGTTCGATAAGTTGCTGGCTAGCCACATCAGTTTTGCGGTAGGGAATGTAAGCAAATCTTTGCTCAACGCCTTCAGTGGCTCGTACTTCAACAGCTCGCCGGTCAGTGGAGAAACGGCTAAATACTACAAGCAGTTGTCTCGTATGAGTCGTGCGTTGGCTGTGGCCGCTGATTTTGCCATGCTGAGTCTTGGCGGTGAGCTGAAACGTCGTGAAATGGTTTCTGCCCGCTTGGGCGATATACTAAGCCATTTGTACCTGGCTTCTGCGGTACTCAAACGTTACGAGGACGAGGGGCGCCAGCAGCAAGACCTGCCATTTGTCCATTACGGTTTGCAGCATTGTTTGCACCAGTGTGGGGTTGCGTTCGATGAAGTGTTAGCCAATTTCCCACGCAAGGGGGTTGGTCGTTTGCTACGTACCTTGTTGTTCCCGCTCGGCATTCACTATGCAGCACCAAAAGATGAGGTGGCGGTGAAGATTGCCGAGCTTCTGATGCGGCCGGGCAAGCAGCGTGATAGGCTGACCCACCTTTGCTATGTCGGTAAACAAGAGGACGATCCGGTTGGGTTGATGGAACGCGCGTTTATTGCCATGTACGAAGTAAAAGATCTCGAGCGTAAAATTGCCAAGGCGGTTAAAGCGGGTACGATCCCACGCAAGGCTTCTTTAACAGAAAAGCTACAAATTGCTCTTGATGAGGGGATCGTCACAGACGCCGACGTGAAAAAAATGCAAAATGCCGATCAGTTAAGACAGAGGGCGATTCAGGTGGATCACTTCTCTGCTGCCCACTTCAAAAAAGGCGGCTTGCAACCGGGGAAAGCAGCCTAAGGCGTACGCCTTGTGAACAATAAACCTGGTGTCTCCCATGTGCCACGCAATTGCGTGGCACTTTTTTGCGCTAAATCTGTGATTTTCCGCGCGGAACACCTCCAACCACTGCCAAATTTAGCGTTTTCGCTCATAAATTTAATGCGAATTTGTCATTTACCTTTTATCCTACTGTCAATTGTGTAAGGGAAGTTGAAAATGATCATCAAACCTAGAATTCGTGGATTTATTTGTACTACGACTCACCCTGTGGGTTGTGAGGAAAACGTCAAAGAGCAGATTGCATACACTAAGGCACAGGGTCCTATTGCCAATGCCCCTAAGCGTGTACTGGTTGTTGGTTCATCAAGCGGTTACGGTCTGTCTTCGCGTATTGCCGCTGCATTTGGTGGCGGTGCTGCAACTATTGGTGTGTTCTTCGAAAAGCCGGGTACTGAAAAGAAACCGGGTACAGCAGGCTGGTACAACTCTGCCGCATTCGACAAGTTTGCCAAAGAAGAAGGCCTATACTCCAAGAGCTTGAATGGTGATGCTTTCTCTCACGAAGCAAAACAGAAAGTGATTGACCTGATCAAAGAAGATCTGGGTCAGGTAGACATGGTGGTGTACTCGCTGGCCTCTCCAGTGCGTAAAATGCCAGATACAGGCGAAGTGGTTCGCTCGACGCTTAAGCCAATGGGCGAAACCTACACCGCAACCGCAGTTGATACCAACAAAGACGTATTGATTGAGGCAAGCATTGAGCCGGCTACTGAGCAAGAAGTGGCTGATACTGTTACCGTTATGGGTGGACAGGATTGGGAACTGTGGATCAATGCGCTGTCTGAGGCTGGTGTGCTGGCTGATGGCTGCAAGACCGTTGCTTACAGCTACATCGGTACCGAGATCACTTGGCCAATCTACTGGCACGGTGCTCTGGGCCAGGCGAAAATGGACCTTGACCGCGCAGCTACTGAGCTGAACGAGAAACTGGTTGCGACGGGTGGCTCGGCCAACGTTGCCGTACTGAAGAGTGTGGTTACTCAGGCGAGCTCGGCCATTCCGGTTATGCCTCTATACATCGCCATGGTGTTCAAGAAGATGCGTGAGGAAGGGGTTCACGAAGGGTGTATGGAGCAAATCCACCGCATGTTCACCCAGCGCCTGTTCAAAGAGGACGGCAGTGCACCTGAGGTAGACAGCAAAAACCGTCTGCGTCTTGATGACTGGGAACTACGTGAAGATATCCAGAAGCACTGTCGTGATCTATGGCCGAACGTAACCAACGAGAACCTGTTTGAAGTGGCTGACTACCAGCAGTACAAAGATGAGTTCTTGAAACTGTTTGGTTTTGGTATCGAATCGGTGGACTACGACGCAGATGTGAACCCAGCTGTTGAGTTTGATGTTCAAGATATCTAACTTCACGCAGAAAGCGTAAATAAAAAAACCGCCGGCTACGGCGGTTTTTTTGTGCTAGTGGTTTTTGTAATTGCTGAAGGCCGGGTTTAATGCTTCGGCAATTCAATCACAAAGGCCGCGCCTTCAATCGATGCCGACTCAACATGAATTGTGCCCTTGTAACTCATCACTATCTCGTGGCAAACCGACAGGCCAATCCCTTGTCCAGGGTTGAGCTGATCTGCTCGGACGCCGCGTTGGAATATCGCTTCACGCATCTCTTCCGGCACGCCTGGGCCATCATCCTCAATAACGATGATAAACCGGTCAGGTTTTTCCTTTACAGTGACCCGAACCTCGGTAATACAGAACCGGTAGGCGTTTTCCAGCAGGTTACCGAGTAGCTCCATTAAGTCACTTCGGTTGACCGGCAGCGTCAGTTTGTCGTTGAAGAAGCAACGCAGTGAGACGTTTTTCTCTGTATACACTTTACTTAGCAAGCGGCTGAAGCTGTCCGTCAGTGGCTTTAGCTCGGTTTTGTCTTTCTGCAGCCCCTGCTGACCCATCATGGCACGCTTTAGTTGGTATTGGACAAGTTCGTCCATTTGGCTGATCTGCTCCATCACCCGCTGGTTCAATTCGAAGCGGGGAATGTCCTTGTCATCCAGCAGCGCGTTGGTTGCAGCCAAGCGTGTTTTCAGGCTATGCGCCAAGTCATCCATAGCATGGCGGTATCGGCCTTTCTGGGCGTTGCTGATTTCAATCAGGCGGTTGAGTGCCAAGGTCACATCTTGCAGCTCCATAGGGAAATCATCATCAAGCTTGTCACGCTTTGAATCGGTCATCTGATCCAACTGCGATGCCATCTTGCGCAGTGGCTGGAAACTCCAGTGGAATGCGGCAATCAAGAATGCAATTGCGATAAGGACAAACAGACCGAGATAGAAAGTGGTCCGTTTGTGCAGCTGATTGAGCGAGGACACATAGGAATCACCGGAACGGAGTACCACCAACTGGTAGACACTTCCTCCTTCCCGTTCCTGGCTCATGTTATAGGCGATATAATTCTCACCCTCCTGGGTTTCAACAAGGGTAGGCACAGGGATACTGTCGGGGAGCTCGCTACATATATTGCCAATATTGGCTTCCTTGGCTTCTTCGGAAAGCCAAATAGTGTGGTCGGTTTTGTCACAGACCACCGACATGTAGTCAGTATCAGACGGGTCGACCGAGTCTATCCATTTGTCGACATCTTTGATCAGGCCGGCACGGTTGAGCTGGGCAACGACCATCGGCATTTGGGCGACTAGTTCGGAAGAGTACGCGGCCATATAGCTTTGGCTATAAAGCTGGTTAATCACCCCAGCCAGTGCTGAGGTGATCAGAACAATGATCGCGACGGAGGTGACAAGAACTCGGCGGCGCAGCCGCGGTTGGATAATTCTCTTCATTACTGGGCTTGAAGTTCGAAAATATAGCCTTGACCGCGGATGGTGGAGATTGGGTTTTCCTGGCCATTATTGGTGAACTTCTTGCGCAGCCGGCTGATCATCACTTCGATTGTGTTCGGATCGCCTTCCTGATCTTCGTACAGCACATCCAGCAGGCGCTGTTTAGAGACGACCTGACGGCTGTGGCGCATCAGGTATTCCAGTAAGTCGTACTCAAACGCGGTAAGCTCGAGCAGGTTATCCTGAATAAACACTTGCTTGGCCAGCAGATCGACACGGATGTCTCCGGCCGTCATCTCGGGTTTGACAAAGCCAGCACTGCGGCGGACCAACGCACTGAGTCGTGCCACCATTTCTTCTTTTTGGAACGGCTTGACCAGATAGTCATCGGCGCCCGCCTCAAGCCCGGTGACCTTGTCTTGCCAGTTGGAACGGGCTGTCAAAATCAGGATAGGCAAGCGCAGTCCTTTTTCGCGCATATCTTTGATCAGGCTGATGCCATCACGATCAGGCAGGCCGATATCAACGATTGCCACATCGTTAGGGTAATCCTGAGCAAAGAATAGGCCCTCTTCTGCTGTGCCCGCGCACTGAACCTGGTGGCCCATTTCACTTAGCTGGGATTTTAGGTGGTGACTGAGGATCGGATCGTCTTCAACAATAAGGATACGCATAGTTTTGATTACCAATAGTTTTTCTACCTATTCAGTCAATATACTGAATAGCGTGTGAAGTGGCGAATATTTCCTAGCAATTTGTGGTGCTAATCAGGGATATACGGTGAATTTTAACTCTTTATAGCTTAGATGAAATGGACTGAATCTGTGCTGACTCGACAGTGCTGTGTTAAGCAAAAAAATGCCCCCTGTTTATCTAGGGGGCATGTGGTTGAGTCGGGTAGGCTTGCTGCCGTTAGCTGAGGATCACATACAGGGTGCCGGCAATTGTCAGCAGCACGTTGGCAATGGCATAGGTACCGGCGTAACCCAGGGCTGGGATCGTACTGCGGGCGTGTTCGTTGATCATATCCATCGCCGGCGCGCAAGTACGGGCGCCGATGATGGCCCCGAACAGCAGGGCACGGTTCATTTTCAGGACGTAGGCTCCGAACAGGTAGGCCAGCACTACAGGGATCACGCTTACCATTAAACTTGCCGAGAACACGGCCAGGCCAACTTGTGACAGCGAATCAAACAGGTTGGAACCAGCACTCAAGCCGATACCGACCATAAAGACCATCAGCCCGAGATCCTTAGTCATGTTCAGCGCTCCTTGCGGCACGTAGCCGAAGGTCGGGTGGTTGGCCCGCAGGAAACCCAGCGTAATGCCTGCCACCAACAAACCGGCCGCGCTACCCAGACCAAAAGCAATCTGGCCGAAGGTCATGGTGATGGTACCGACCAGCAAGCCAATGATGAAGAAGCAGCAGAACGCCAGCAGGTCGGCAATTTGGCTGTGGACCGAGATGAAACCAATGCGCTCGGCCAGTCCCAGAACGCGGCTTTTCTCACCACTGACCTGAAGGATGTCCCCCTTGCTCAGCAGGATGTTGTGATCCATCGGCATTTCGATCTGGGCGCGGACGACCCGGTTGAGGAAACAGCCGTATTCTGACAGGTTCAGCTCGGATAGACGTTTGCCGGCAATGCTGTCGTTCTTGACCACAATCTCTTCTTCAACAATACGCAAGTCCAGCAGATCGCGGTCGAAGACTTCTTTACCATTGCGGAAGCTGGGATCAAGCCGGGCATGGCTGTCAGGGTAGCCTACCAAAGCGATCTCATCCCCTTCCTGCAAAATGGCGTCACCGTCGGGGTTGGCCAGAATGCCGTTTCGGCGAATGCGCTCAATGTAGCAGCCGGTTTGGCGGTAAATACCCAGTTCACGCAGGTTGCGGCCATCAATCCAGTTGATCAGTTCTGGACCAACCCGGTAGGCACGGATGATTGGCAGGTATACCTTTCGCTGGGCACTCTCACCGATGCCTCGTTCACGGGCGATTTGCTGCGATGATTCGGCAAGATTATGTTTTTGCAATTTGGGCATCAGCTTGGCCAGCACGATAACACTGACGAGGCCAATGAGATAAGACATGGCATAGCCGACACTGATACTGTCGATAATTTGCTGGATGCTGTCTGGATCGGTAATGTTGGACAAGCCACTGGCCAAGGCATCTTTTGCCCCAACCAGTACCGGTGTCGCCGTTAGTGAGCCAGCCATGAGTCCGGTGCTCAACCCAAGCCCGAGGCCGAGGTAGTTACTCATGGTGACCGTGATGAAAATCGCCGACAGGATCACGACCAGTGCCAACAGCAAATAGTGTTTACCATCGCGGAAAAAGATCCCGAAGAAGTTAGGCCCGGCCTCAATCCCGACACAGAAGATAAACAGCATAAAGCCGATGTTCAGCGCGTCGGCGTCAAAGGTAAAGCCGGCATTGCCAAACAGGAGGGCAGTAATGAGAACTCCGATGGAGTTTCCCAGTTGCATGTTGGCAATGCGAATTTTACCGGCCGAAAGGCCTACAGCAAGTACAACAAAGAGCAACAGAATATCATTCTGATGTAGGAGGGCGGCGACATCGATATTCACAACAGTTTTTTCCGCGAAGAGAGACCAGCAACAAAGTGGGGAAATTCTAGCTGATTTTATGTTTATGGCATACCGAAAATCATCGTTATTAACAGAAAAATTTCGGATTGATTTGCTGAGAAATAGACCAGAAGCTAATAAAAAAGGCTGATATTTCAGCCTTTTTAAGAAAATGTTACTAAACGGGTTGCTCTGCGCTTACTGGAACAGGCCTAGGTTTTCTTTGGCGTATGCTTCGAAGTCTGTGCAGCCGCCGATATGTTCTTGGTCGATAAAGATCTGAGGTACAGTTTCGACTGGTTTACCCACTGTCTTTTCTAGGTCAGCTTTGCTGATGCCTTCTGCGTGGATATCGACATAACGGTAGTTAAAATCTTCGCGCTCTTCTTTTAGTTTGTCGGCAAGATCTTTTGCACGGACACAGAACGGGCAGCCCGGGCGGCCAAAAATAACAACGAACATAGCATCTCTCCTTAAATTTGATGGGTTTACTATATCGTGACTGGCAGGGATGAGAAAGAGGGATTTATCTCTTGCTGTGATAGACAAAACCGATTGCAGGAAAATGCAGCGATGCTTTTGGGCGCGAAGGCGAGAGGCTGGATGGGATGTATCAGCCGTCTGGAATGAAATGTGACTGCTCGCAGGTTCTCGTGTCGACAGTTTTATTCAATGGTGAAAAGTTGCTCAGAATCAAAAACAGGAATCAGCATCGGGGCACACTCGATAATAATTAATTATAAAATACGGAATGGAGTGCCTATGTTTCAGTTTATGACGGCCACTCGGATAATCTTCGGGGAAGGCGCACTGAGTAATTCATTGTCGACATTAAACCAGTTCGGCTACAGCGTGCTACTGGTGACAGGCCGGGACAGTTCCCGAGCCCAGCCATTGATCAGTTACTTCAAGCAGCAGGGAATGCGCTATCAGCAAGTGGCCATTCACGACGAGCCGCTCATTGCGATGGTGGAGGAGATGGCGGCAATGGGGCGGAAATTCCGCCCTGACATGGTACTGGCCATCGGTGGCGGCAGTGTGCTCGATGCGGGTAAGGCGCTGTCTGCTCTGATCCCTAATCAGGGCAGTGTATACGACTATGTCGAGGTCGTAGGGCGCAATGTGCCGTTGCAAGCCAAACCGATCCCTTTTATCGCCGTTCCTACTACAGCAGGGACTGGCTCGGAGGTTAGCAAGAGTGCAGTACTGCGCTCGGCACAGGAAAATGTCAAAGTCGGGCTGCGAAGCCCCGATATGCTGCCGGACCTGGCCATTGTCGACCCGACCCTTACCTACGGTATGGATCCCGTCATGTCTGGCTGCTGCGGTATGGACGCCTTTACCCATCTTATGGAGTCGTATGTCTGTGGCGAACCCAACCCGTTGACCGACATGGTCTGTGAAGAAGGACTGAGGCGCTTGTCCGGGGCCATTCTTGCCGCGTGCGAGGACGATGACCCACGGGCCCGTTCTGATATGGCCTTTGCCGCCATGCTGGGGGGGATGGCGCTGGCCAATGCCAAGCTTGGTGCCGCTCATGGCCTCGCCTCCTCCCTAGGTGGTAGGCTTCAAGCTCCACACGGGCTCATCACTGCCCAGTTAGCCCCTTATGTGATGCAGGAAAATGTCTTGGCCGCGCGGGAGGCGGGGAGGGCCGATGTACTCAACCGTTATCGTCAGCTAGCGTGCATTTTGACTGGCCGGATGAATGCCGAGATTATTGATGGTATCGCTTGGACCAAGCGGACATTAAAGCGACTGAGCCTGCCGCCGCTTACAGACTATGGGTTCTGCAATGTGATGTTTGATGAAGTGGCGGAAGATGCCTTGCTATCGAACTCGATCAAGGGAAACCCGCTGCCGCTGAATAAGGATCGGCTGCTGAGCATCCTCGAGCAAATATGCCAAGGTCAGGTTGCCAGTTCTACCTCAGAAGATGGTTTGTACAGCGAGGAAAATTAGCGGACGGGCAATATTTCTCGATGCCATATAACAGTGGGTCAACCCGGACGCCTGTGCTAGAGTGACTTATACCCAAGCTACCTCAAGAGGCAGGTTCAGCGAGAATTTATAAGCTTATAGACAAGGCATTGTTTTGAAGATCTAGTGGCTCTAAATCAAGAAACAATAACGCCGTATATGAGCTTAGAAAACTCGCCCTTCGGGAGGGTGTCAGCCCATTCACTCCTTTGTTGAAGATTTTTGAAAGGGAATGCCATTCCTGCAAATCTTCGCCTTGTATTGAATGCGCTGACAACCCTCTGAATCCTGCACCTTGAGGTAACTTGGGTATATATTTAGGCTCACTGTTATAGGGAAATGTATGAACCAGACGATTGATACCATTTTGCACCATCGCTCAATTCGTAAGTTTACCGCTGAGCCGATAAGTGAAAATTTGCGCACTACTATTCTGGACTGTGCTATTGCGGCGTCATCGTCAAGTTTTATCCAGTGTGTCAGTATTATTCGGGTTACCGATTGCGAGAAGCGGTTGCTATTGGCCGAGTATGCCGGCGGGCAGGAGTACGTTGCCAGTGCCGCGGAGTTTTTTGTATTTTGTGCTGATTACAATCGCCATCAACAAATTTATCCTGACGCAAAGCTGGGATTTACTGAGCAGACCTTGATCGGTGCTGTTGACGCAGCGTTAATGGCACAAAATGCCTTGCTGGCGGCTGAGTCCCTGGGGCTGGGTGGGGTATATATCGGTGGCCTGAGGAACAACCCCGACAAAGTCGCGGCCTTGCTGTCATTGCCTTTGCATGTGCTGCCGTTATTTGGTCTCTGTCTTGGCTATCCAGCACAGTCGCCCGAGGCAAAGCCCCGTCTTCCGCGTTCTGCGGTGGTTCATGAAAACAACTATACCCCACTAGATATGGATACGCTGGCTCGCTATGACCAGCATGTACGGCAATACTACTTGAACCGTACCGGGGGAAATAAAGATATGTCCTGGAGTGAGCAAATTTCTGGCACCTTGAATAAAGAAGCGCGTCCATTTATGAAAAAATTTATCGAAGGGCAAGGTTTCAGCTTGAAATAACGGAAGGTGGCAGCAAAACTTCATTATGGAACGGACGCTTTCTGACTTAAATTGACGGAAAAAAGGGCGAAAAAATAGACCTTTTGTCAAGTTTTGTTCAAAATACGGCAAAAGTTACCGATGAACTTTTTATAAAACTGTGAGTCAGATAGAATATCGTTAGACAAGACAATAATAATCGGCCTGAAAATATTCCCTCTGGCCGGAAAGAGAATCGGAACATATATATGAAGTATGTTGGGAAAGTTGCCAGTATGGTTGTATTGGCGACTTTGCTCGCGGGTTGTGCCGGCACACCAGACAGTAACAACGAATTATCCACAGAAGTGAATGTTGAGAGCGTACTTCATTCTGCCAATAAAGTTCATCGCCATTGGCGCAACACCCTCGTCGATGCCGGGGGTTTAAAGCTCTATGCGCCCGATAAATATGCCACCATGATGGAAAGCTGGCAGCGTGCTGATAATCTTTTCAAAGACATTCAGTCGACGCCGGATCTCGCCACGCAAAGTTATTCGCTTTTCTCTTCGGTGACCTACCTCGACCGTTTTTACAATGATATCGAGGTGGTCGAGAGCAACCATGCGGAATTGATGGGGCTAAAGAAAATTGCTGATAAGGTCCTGGAACCTGCCATGACCCAGTTGGCCTACCTCAACTCGATTGATGCTAATGCTCACTACCGCAGTGAATTTGTTCGGCTCAACCGCTTTTATAGCAACTTGTTCGCGTTTGTGGCCCGCGGCGATCTCAACCGGGCCCGCGAAGAGCAGACCGAATTCCTTTCCCGCGCGCACAGTTTGGAAGTGAGGGTGATCAAGCGTATTTATATCACCCCGCAGGAAGAAGCCCTGCGCCAGTTACGTCGTGAAGACGTGCGCTATTATGCGCCACTCAGCTATACCAAGGTTGAAGAGGAAATCAAGGCTGGTAAGACGTTGATAGATAATTCTCCCCGGGCCTTTGATGCGATCAACCAAGTGGTGTCAGCCATAGAGTTTGAGCTTGCCCACGCGGCGCATATTGCCGAAGAGGTGAAATACCTGCGTGACCGTAACCGTGATGAATACGAAAGCTATATTCTTACCATTGAAGCGAAGTTGCTCAGCATCTCCCAGGCGCTGAATGATTCAGATTTGCGCGACCAGCCATTGGCTGAGCAGGCCAAGCAATTAAGCTCGCAGGTGGCAGGTACGCGTCAGCAGCTTCAGTTGGCCAGTCGCCAGACCCAGCCTACCCAGCAGCAGGTCCAGCTAGATACGCTCAAGGGGTTGCTCAAAGAGCAGAACCGCCAAATCGCTAAACTCCAAGCACAGCTGTTGAGGATGGCTCCGGCACCTGAAGCGCAGATCCCTGCGGATGAACAGCAGGCCGGTGAGACGCCGTTACCCAATATCATCGAAGACATGCCGGCCCAGCAGGAGCTAGCCGCCGATGAGGTAGAGCCGATCAATAGCGCCGTGTCCATGGCCGGAGATGAAGCGGGGGATGAAGCGGGGGATGGACAGGAAATTTGATTGCCGGTCTGGTTATATAAAACAATCATGAATAAAAAAGCAGCATATATGCTGCTTTTTTTACATCTGTACCCCAGAGCTAGCCGCAAGCTGGGCCAATAAGAGTTAAAAACGACTTGTGAAAACTTATGACAATAAAGGTGGTTAGTGCTTGTGGTTAAGTTGTTGTTTTGTATCGGTATTTTATTTTTCGTTATGTTCTGGAGTCTTTGGTTGATTACATTTGCTAACAGTTCACCACGCTTTGAGGAAAAAATTTGCTTTACATGTCGGTGCTAAATTACAACTTTTTTTGAGTTTGGTTAAGTTTTGTGCGGGTTTTGGCTTGATTTGCCTGTCAGCGTCCTTTAGAATTCGCCGCGCATTGATTGATGCACCCAAATTTTAATCTTTATCATTTTTGTTGAATTACTCCTATTTGAGGAAAACATGTCTACGAAACTAGCTAACCCAGCACCACTAGGTCTTATGGGCTTTGGTATGACTACCATCCTTCTGAACATCCACAATGCGGGCTTCTTCCCAATTGATTCGATGATCCTAGCTATGGGTATTTTTTACGGTGGCTTGAGCCAGGTTATCGTAGGCATGATGTGCTTCAAGCGTGGTGACACGTTTGGTACGACTGCATTTACTTCTTACGGTCTGTTCTGGCTGACGCTTGTTGGTCTAATCGTAATGCCTTACATGGGTCTGCCTGCAAGCCCTGCAAGCTTCATGGGTTGGTACCTACTACTATGGGGTATCTTCACCGGCTTCATGTTCATTGGTTCGCTATGCTACCCTCGCGCCAAGCAGTTCGTATTCGGCTCTCTAACTGTACTGTTCTTCCTATTGGCAGCGCGTGACTTCACTGGCAGCGCACTAATCGGCACTATCGCTGGATTCGAAGGCATCATCTGTGGTGCAAGTGCTATCTACTTTGCAATGGCACAAGTACTTAACAACGAGTACGGTCGTACCATCCTGCCTGTAGGCGAACTGAAGAAAGCAAAAGCATTTAAAGCGGCTGCTTAATTAAAGCCCATCGCTGATTGTTTACTATAACCCGCCTTAATGGCGGGTTTTTTTATTCTTGTTCAGCCAGTTCGCGGGAATGGGTATAAGCTTATTTCATCGTTTGAGATCGTGAAAGGACAAGACAATGGCACAACGTTATGCAGCCCTGATGGGGGCGCTGGTGGCCGATGCTGCCAGTATGGGGACCCATTGGATCTATTCCCCGGAGCGTATCCGGACCCTCCAATCTCTTCCGCATTTTCCTTTTATCGAACCGGATGCCCATCATTATGAAGGGGTAGAAGGTTACTATGCCCATGACAAGCTCACGGCAGGGGAGCTGACCATTTATGGTGAATGGCTAGCCCTGTATATTCGGCTGCTCAGTGAACCCGATGTCGAGACTCATCGTTTGCAGCAGGAAATCTTGGATTACTTCGGCCCCGGCGGCGAGTTCATCGGCTATGTCGATAGTCCGACCAAAGCCTTGCTGCTGTCTCTGTTTTCCCTGTTACCAGAAGATTGGCCGGAAGACTCTGGCTGTGATGACGACCAGACCCCTGCCTTGTGTGCGGTACCGGCATTGGTGGCGCTGAAAATGCCTTCGGAGAAACTGGAAAGCGAAATTGACCGTATTGTCGGGGTGACTCATCAAAATGAATTGGCATTAGCTTGCGCCAAGGCGTTTGCCAGCGCTCTCAACGAAGCCTTGCGCTCACGTCGCATGGAGCCGGTGCTTAATGTGCTGAAGGTCAAATGCCCTGAGTTGGTACAGGAGAAAATCGAGCAGGTCAGGGTGCTCAGTGGTGATGTTAATGATCTTTCCCATGTGCTGTCGATTGCAAATAGTGCCTGCCACCTTGCCGATAGCCTACCGATGGCGGCATGGATCCTACAGAACAGCTCAAGCTATACCGAGGCGATACTCACCAATATTGCGGTAGGTGGTGACAGCTGCGGCCGGGGAATAGTGGTCGGGGCGATCGCCGGGGCCTGCTATGGTTTTGGTGATACCCGGGGGATCCCTATTTCGTGGATCACCACCTTGCAGTGCGGCGAGGCGCTGGCGGAAGACATTGAGCAGCTGCTGCACAATGCGGGTGGGGCATTCTAAGCAATGGCCCTGCAGGCGACGGGCATAAAAAAAGCTACCCGAGTGGGTAGCTTTTCTATTACTTACTGGGCAATTAGCAAATTACTTTGATTGCCAGGCCACCCTGTGAGGTTTCACGGTATTTTGCGTTCATGTCTTTACCGGTTTCAAGCATCGTCTCGATAACTTTGTCCAGTGATACGCGAGGCTCAGAAGAGCGGCGAAGTGCCATACGTGAAGCATTGATAGCTTTAACCGCTGCGATACCGTTACGTTCGATGCAAGGAACCTGTACCTGGCCAGCAACAGGGTCACAGGTTAGGCCCAGGTTGTGTTCCATCGCGATTTCAGCAGCCATACATACTTGCTCAGGGCTACCGCCCATAAGCTCAGCAAGGCCAGCCGCTGCCATTGAACATGCCACACCAACTTCACCCTGACAGCCAACTTCCGCACCAGAGATAGACGCGTTACGCTTGTAAAGGCCGCCGATAGCGCCAGAAGCGGCGAAGTAACGGGTGTACTCTTTCGGGCCAACTGGCTGGATGAACTTGTCGTAGTAAGCCAGAACCGCAGGAATGATACCGCAAGCACCGTTAGTTGGTGCGGTAACCACACGGCCACCGGCTGCGTTCTCTTCGTTCACCGCGAAAGCGTACATGTTAACCCAGTCAACAACGGTCATTGGGTCGTTGCTCAGCTTTTCGGTTGTCATTAGCTGCTGGCGCAGAGCCGCTGCACGGCGAGGAACGCGTAGAGGACCCGGAAGGATACCTTCTTCGCTCATGCCACGCTCCATACATTCGCGCATGGTACGCCAGATGTTGGCAAAGTAAGTGCTGATTTCGTCTTCCGCGTTCATTGCGCGTTCGTTAGACATAACCAGTGAGCTTACTGACAGGCCGTTTTCCTTACACTGGTTTACTAGCTCTTCTGCGGTAGTAAACATGTAAGGCACTTTTACCGATGATTCGCTTGATTTGCCGAAGTTCTCTTCGTCAACGATGAAACCACCACCGATAGAGTAGTAAGTCTTGGCGTATGCTTCTTCCTCGCCGATGAAAGCGTGAATAGTCATACCGTTTTCGTGAAGAGGAAGGTTAGTAGTATGGAAGTTCATACCGCCTTCACGAGGGAAATCGACAGTGTGGCAGTGCATGCCAACTGGTAGGCGCTCTGTTTCTTCAACGCGGGCGATAAAGCCAGGGATGCTGTCGATGTCAACATGCTCAGGGCTGTTACCAGCCAGGCCCATAATAATTGCGATATCAGTGTGGTGACCTTTACCGGTTAGAGAAAGCGAACCGTAAACATCCACGGTAATTTTAGTCACGTCACGAAGCTTGCCCATGGCACGCAGGTCATCGATGAACTCTTTACCTGCTTTCATTGGGCCGACAGTGTGCGAACTGGAAGGACCCACACCGATTTTATAGATATCAAAAACACTGATCATTGCTAATACCTCAGTCAGGGTAACTATCTAGTTACCGTGAGACTGTATAGTTTTTATCATTCTCGCCCCTTCCTTGGCGAGATAATCAAAACAAAAGAGCAGGGGCAAACGCGTCCTGCTCTTTAGTGGCTCTATTTTACGGAATTTGAGTCAGAAGACTATGCGTAGTAGCACATTTTCTTACAAATTCACTTAGCGCTGGTGAATTATCACTAAGTCAGTGATAAATCGCCTTATAGTGCACCGTAGATTACAGAAGTAATCGCGGCAATACCACATAGTGCTGTGAAAATCTGAGCAGGAGCTGAAGTTTTGTACTTAGCCATTGCTGGTACTTTCTGCATTGCAAAGATTGGCATGATGAATAGGATAGCGGCAATCATTGGTGCGCCCATTGTTTCAATCATACCTAGGATGCTTGGGTTTACGACTGCAACAACCCAAGTTGTTACTACGATGAATGCTAGAGAGATTTTCTCGATCTTGCTCTTTGGCATGTCAGAGCGAGACTTAACCAGACCTACTAGACCTTCGTGGGCACCTAGGAAGTGGCCGAAGTAGCTAGAAGTAATCGCAGCGAAAGCAACCATAGGGCCCATCAGGGAAATCATTGGAGACTCGTGGATGTTTGCTAGGTAAGACAGTACAGAAATGTTTTGTGCTTGTGCATCAGCTAGCTGCTCTGGAGATAGAGACAGTACTACAGAGAATACAAAGAACATTACAAAGCCCATCAGCATCATTGCTGCGCCACCAGTGATCATGTCAGTTTTCTGTACTGCGTTTTCACCGTATACACGACGCTGCTCTTTAGAGAACTGAGAGATAATTGGGCTGTGGTTGAACGAGAATACGATGATTGGGATTGCTAGCCAGATAACAGAAGGCATTGCGCTCCAGTCTGGGCTTACAGACATCATTGAGCCGTTCCAATCTGGGATCAGGTACACAGAAAGTGCTAGTAGAACGAATACTAGAGGGTAAACCATTGCTGAAGTTGCTTTCAGCATCAGTTCTTTACCGAATACTACACCTGCAGTCATCGCCATGATCAGGCCACCAGACAGGATCCAGCGTGGAAGTGATTCCATGCCTAGCTGGTTAACCATGAAAGAGTCAACAGTATTGGTAATACCTACACCGTAGATAAGAACGATTGGGTAGATGGCGAAGAAGTAAGCAAAAGTGATGATGTTTGCGCCAGCTTTACCGAAGTGTTCTTCAACAGTATCAGTAATATCTGCTTCTGGGTTTTTAGCAGAAAGAACGAAACGAGCCAAGCTCTTGTGAGCAAACCAAGTCATTGGAAGAGCAAGCAGGGCTAGAATAACAAGAGGCCAGAAACCGCCAGCACCCGCTTTGATAGGCAGGAACAATACGCCCGCGCCAACAGCAGTACCGAATAGAGATAGTGCCCATGTTACGTCTTTATACGTCCATCCTGCTTTTGCAGCACTAGTTGCTACGGTGCTTGTAGATGTTTGCATGATTATATATCCAAAGTTAATTACGGAACGGAAATTAGGAACGGGGCGCATTTTCGTGATTTATTGCAGGAAAACCTTGATCGAGATCTCGTTATGTAACGGGGCGAAATTGCAATACAATTTAGTGTGACATGGATCACGCTAAAGTCTGAGGTAATATTAGGGAAATTATCGTGTCAGATTAGTTTTGCTCATACCACAGCTGATCAGAGAGCACTTTGAGCATTTGGGCGGTGGCACCCCAGATTGAATATTTGCTGAATGGAACTGAATAAATATTGTGTGTTTTCCCTTTAAGGGTAACTTTTTGTATCCGTATATTCATCGGGTTTAATACGTGTTCGATTGGGGCTTCGAACAATTCATCAACCTCGTTTGGATCCAGCTCTGGCCTGTAATCCGGCGAGATCACCGACAAGTACGGGGTGACGATATACCCACTGATAGTAGGCAAGCTTGGCAGCTGTCCAATAATGCTATCACGGTTGCATAAAATACCAGTCTCTTCATGGGTTTCACGCAGTGCGGTATCAATTAAATCAATATCTTGAGGCTCAAATCGGCCGCCGGGAAATGAAACTTGTCCCGGGTGGTGTTTGAGGTGTTGCGCCCGGCGGGTAAAAATCATACTGAATGAGTCGTGGCGGGGAACGAGCGGGATAAGCACAGCGGCAGGTTTGAGCTGATAGCCGTCACGGATGTACTGCCTAACTCGGGTAGTATGGCTCTTATCGTAGCTGGCTTGCGGGGCAAGCAAGAAGCGGGTGATGATCTGTTGCTGGCAATTCATAAACCTTCCGTGGTGCTGCTATGACGGCATACTAATAACTATAGATGTTGAAACAGCAACTTAGCGAATTGATTTCATGAGTTGCGGGTTCGATGCCGCGGATCCGTGCAGCAATGGGTCATAAGATTATAAATAAATCCCAACAATTACAAACCCAAAAACCAACCCAACACGGTGTTGGGCTGGATTTCTGGGGTATATGTCTCCAGAGGCTAGTTTCCCAGCACTGGCAGAATGCGGCTCAGCTTATCCAGTGTTTCTTGGTACTCACTGTCAGCCTGGCTGTCGGCCACAATGCCGCCGCCAGCCCAAACATGGAGTGTCTGCTCGTTGGCAACCAGGGTCCGGATGGTGATGCTGGTATCCATTTGGCCGCAACGGCTGATGTAGCCGATACTGCCGCAATAGGCACTGCGACGATTTGGCTCTAGTTCTTCGATAATTGCCATCGCCCTGACCTTCGGTGCCCCGGTAATGGAACCGCCCGGGAAGCAGGCACGAAGCAGGTCGGTAGCCGTGTACTGCGTATCCAGCTCTGCGGTGACGGTGCTGACTAAATGGTGCACGGCAGGAAAACTCTCAATATCAAACAGCTTTGGTACCTTTACCGTGCCCGGCTTGGCCACCCGACCGATATCGTTTCTCAGCAAATCGACGATCATCAGGTTTTCTGAGCGGTCTTTCTCTGTCGTACGCAACTCTTCAGCCAGAGCAGCATCACGGGCGGCGTCGGTATCTCGAGGTCGGGTACCTTTGATGGGTTTGGTCTCAACCTCACCATGGCGATGCTGCAGAAACCTCTCCGGTGATAGCGAGAGAATCGCACTGTCTCCAGTGCGGAGAAAGGCGGAAAATGGGGCGCCATTGCGCTCTTCCAGTAATCGGTATGCCTGCCATTCGTCACCTTGGTAATCAGCTGAAAAGCGTTGGGTCAGGTTGATTTGGTAACAGTCACCCGATAGCAGATACTGCTGGATACGATCGAACTTACTGCGATATTCGTCTATATCCATATTCGCCTGCCACGGCGATGTTAATGAAAAGAGCGGCGGGTGTTGCGAATTAGTAGCCGGGGCCGCGATCTGTGCCTTTTTATGGTGCTGTTGCAGCCATTGCTTGCGATCGCCGCCTGATGGGGACACCAAATACAGCTGCTCGGTGTGGTGATCGGCGAGCAACGCCCAGTCGTAAATTCCCACCGCCATGTCGGCAGTGGCAATATCGTGCTTGGCGGTGTTGGCCACTTTTTCGATCCTGCGTCCCAGATCGTAGCTGAACAAACCGACAGCACCGCCGATAAAAGGCACATCTTTCAGAGGGGTTGTTGACGGAAGCAGCTGTTGCTGTACCGACTTGATCAGTGCGAACGGATCATCGTTGCTCGACTTTTCATCACCATTTGAAAATTTAATATGAGTTGTTTCACCATATGTCTCTAAAGTGGCTAAAGGATCAGCAACTAAAATGTCGAATCGATTATCTGGATGATCCGAAGCTGCGGAGCGTAATATCATAGCCCAAGGCAGACCCGCAAACGATTCAAACCACGTTAGCGAGGCGTCTTTGTGGTAGTCGAGTTGTTCAATACTCAGTTCTGGATGTGATTTACAAATCATTTTCTTTTTTGTGACAGGTGTACGTTTGGCGCATGGCGCGAAATTATCCGCAAGAGTATCATAAACACAGAATTTAATCCGACGCCCAAGGACGTCCTGAAGGCATTATTTTTAGCAGGTAGCAACGAAATAGGCTGGATGGAGAAACGCCATGAGGATCATGGCCGCGTGGTTGCATTTTTTCTACAGAGAATGTGAATCACACCCTACACTGGAAGCAAAAAAATCGGGCGCCAGGGAATGATAAAAAATCAACGAGGGCAGATATGACCGTCATCCGGAAACAAGATGTAATTAGTAGTGTGGCTGATGCGCTACAGTACATTTCTTACTACCACCCGCTCGACTTTGTTCAAGCTTTGGAAAAAGCCTACCACAAAGAGCAGAGCCAAGCTGCGAAAGATGCGATTGCTCAGATCCTGATCAACTCGCGTATGTCAGCTGAAGGTCGCCGCCCAATCTGTCAGGATACCGGCATCGTGACCTGTTTCGTTAAAATCGGTATGAACGTGCAGTGGGACAGTGATCTGACCGTGCAGGAAATGATCGATGAAGGCGTACGTCAGGCTTACACCAACCCGGATAATCCGCTACGAGCCTCTGTCGTAGCTGATCCTGCGGGCAGCCGCAAGAATACCAAAGACAATGCCCCTGCCGTTGTCCATATCGACATGGTACCGGGCGACAAAGTTGAAATCCAGGTAGCGGCCAAAGGCGGCGGCTCTGAGAACAAAACCAAAATGGTGATGCTCAACCCATCCGACGATGTGGCTGAGTGGGTCGAGAAAACCGTGCCATTGATGGGCGCGGGCTGGTGTCCTCCGGGCATGCTGGGTATTGGTATTGGCGGCACCGCCGAGAAAGCGGCAGTGTTGGCGAAAGAATCCTTGATGGAGTCTGTTGATATCCATGAGTTGCAGGCGCGCGGTGCGCAAAATGCCGAAGAAGAATTGCGTCTTGATATCTACAATCGGGTGAATAAGCTCGGTATTGGTGCCCAGGGCCTTGGCGGTCTGACAACGGTACTGGATGTCAAAATCAAAACGGCACCGACACACGCAGCGTCTAAGCCGGTTTGCATGATCCCGAACTGTGCAGCGACCCGCCACGTTCACTTTACCCTGGACGGTTCAGGCCCGGCAGATCTAAAGCCGCCGAAGCTTGAGGATTGGCCGGAAGTGACCTGGGAAGTCGGTGACAATGTCCGCCGCGTTAACCTTGATGAAGTGACCAAGGCTGATGTCCAAGAGTGGCGTTCTGGCGAGACCCTATTGCTGTCAGGCAAGATTTTGACTGGCCGCGATGCCGCGCACAAGCGCATTCAGGACATGCTGGCGAAAGGTGAAGATTTCCCGGTTGATTTCACTAACCGCTTCATTTACTACGTCGGCCCTGTCGATGCAGTGGGCGATGAGGTTGTTGGCCCTGCTGGCCCAACGACGTCTACGCGTATGGACAAGTTCACCGACATGATGCTCGAGCAAGCCGGCCTGACCGGTATGATCGGCAAGGCAGAACGTGGTCCGGCAGCGATTGAGTCAATCAAACAGCACAAAGCGGTGTACTTGATGGCAGTCGGCGGAGCCGCCTACTTGGTTGCCAAAGCCATCAAAAAAGCGCGTGTGGTGGCGTTCGAAGACTTGGGCATGGAGGCAATCTATGAGTTTGAAGTCGAAGATATGCCAGTTACGGTTGCCGTTGATGCCGAAGGGGTGAATGCCCACCAAACGGGGCCAGATACCTGGAAAGTGAAAATTGCTGAGCTTGAAGGCTAAGCATTCTGGTTATTAACCGTCAAAAAGGAGCCATATGGCTCCTTTTTTTATTGCTAAAAGCCAGGCCGGAACACGCGGCTATTGAGCGATGTGAAAATAGCTAAATCTACCTCAAAAAATCACCTTATCATTTCACGCATTTAGCGGGGTGGCGATTTCTTTATCTGATAATTACTGACTTCTGCTGATTTCTCGTTGTTGCCTATCGTTGTTATATCTGAGCTTTGATAACGTCATTGTCTTACTTAATAACCTGTTTTTTGTTGGTTTTTTGTTATTGGTTTCATTAATGCAGCAATAAATGAACTATAGTATTAACAAGCGTTTTAGTGTCACATCTTCGCGCCACGTGCGCTTGGTAGCTGAAATAAATACAACAAAAATTAAGAATTACAGAGGATTTTATGGGACGCGTGTTGTGGGCCCCGGCCTTGTTAGCATTGTTGGTGCAAGGTTGCGGGGATAAAGAAGTCACCATTCCTGAGCCCGATTCCAGGCCTGTCAAGTTAGAAGCCGTATCGGTAGGCAGTAGCGAAAGTTATCGAACATTTCCAGCTGTTGTTGAGGCTGGTGATAAAGCAGTCTTGGCTTTTCGGGTGTCTGGACAGCTTGACAAGGTCAATGGCAAGCCCGGTGATATCGTCAAGCGAGGGCAGGTTCTCGCCCACCTCAATACTGATGAACTCAGCCTGTTGCTTGAGCAGGCAAAGGCCGACTATGAGCTGGCTTTTGTGCAGTACAAGCGAGATAAAGAGCTGCTCAAAACCAAGGTGGTATCAGAGCTGGATTTCGACCGTTCGGAGGCTGAACTCAACCAAGCCAAAGCGGATTTGGACAAAGCTCAGGCAAATCTCAATTATGCCAGCTTGGTTGCGCCTTACGATGGCACACTGTCTTTGTCGTTGGTCGAAAACTATGAATACGTCGCGGCCAAGCAGCCCGTTATGCATATTCAAAGTGCTGGTTTGATCAATGTGACCTTTCAGTTACCGGATCAGCTGTTTGCTCGTTTCCAGCATCGCAACGATTTTGATCGGGAGCCAACGGTTACCTTCGATACCATCCCTAACCAGACCTTCTCCGCCGAGTTCAAGGAAATCGATACCGAGGCCGATGCAAAAACGTCGAGTTACAAAGTGACGCTCTTTATGGAACGCCCTGAAGGGTTCAATTTGCTTCCCGGTATGGCTGGGCATGTACGTGTGGCGATCCCTCAGAGCTCCAGCGGTTCCATTCCATCTCGTGCCATCTTAACCGAAGGGGACACCACCTTTGTCTGGCGGGTTGACGAGCAAGGCATAGTCAGCAAGGTATCCGTTCAGCTCGATGATAAACGCAGAGTCGTGAATGGGTTGAACGATGGAGACCTGATAGCCACCTCCGGAGTTCAGGAGTTGCAAGAGGGCCAGAGGGTGCGCGAATGGATAAAAGAGCGGGGACTGTAGGATGAATAAATTAACCCTAATTCCCTTGGTGCTTGGGGGAGTGACTTTCCTGTACGGGTGTGATAAAGCGCCTGTCGAGCCACGTTCCATCGTTGCCCCCGTATCGGTGGTTGAAGTGAAAATCGCACAATCAGCGCCACAGCTGACTTTTCCTGCGGTTGCCGCAGCAGCCGATAAGTCAAGTTTGTCATTTCGGGTACAGGGCGAAGTCATCCACATTGCCGTGCGCCCTGGCGATCAAGTCAAGAAAGGACAACTACTTGCCCGTCTCGATCCAACCGATTACAAGCTGGAAGTCGATGACGCCCAGGCCAAGTACAACGTTACCGATAGTCAGTACCGCCGTTCGGCGAAGTTGGTCAAACAGGGCTTCCTGCCCCAGTCGCAGTTTGATGAGCTGAAAGCGCAGCGCCGGATTGCCAAGGCCCGCCTCGATTTGGCCAAGCTCAACCTGACGTTCACGGAACTCAAGGCCCCGTTTTCGGGGGTGATCTCAAGGGTGCCAGTTGAGCAGTTCGAGAATGTTCAGGTTGGTCAGCTGGTGATGAACCTGCACCTGGCGGATCAGGTAGACATCCTTATCCAAGCTCCGGATATGATCTATTCCCAAAGTACGGCGGTTGAATTGGAGGAATCCAAACCGGGGGCGAGGGTGTTGCTAGAGGGCGGTGCTGAATACCGGGCTTTCCTCAAGGAATTCACCACCGAACCTGATCCTGATTTGGGGTCATTTTTAGTCACTCTCACCATGCCCATGCCCGAGGATCGCTTTATCCTCGATGGTATGGCGGTAGAAGTGAGAGCCGATGCCCAGAAGCTTAAGGTCTATCGGCGGGATGAATCGGTGATCCCGCTCGAGGCCATCATTAACGAAGATGGTGATGATCTTGCCATGGAGAACAAGTTTGTTTGGGTCGTTAACGATGACAGCACGGTGACCAAGCGCAGGGTGGTCACCGATAAGGTGGTGCCAGAAGGAATTCGATTACTTGAGGGGTTGGAAGCGGGCGAGCATATCGTGGTTGAAGGGGCAAATAGATTACGCGAAGGCCAGTCGGTCACCATCGTCGATAAGGAGGCAGGCTGATTATGAAGCAGGATATTGCAAGCTATTTCATTCGCAACAAAGTGATCAGTTGGATGTTGACCCTGATCTTTTTGATCGGCGGTACCATGGCCTTCTTCGGCTTGGGGCGTCTTGAAGATCCGGCGTTCACAATCAAAGATGCCATGGTGATCACCGCATATCCCGGTGCGACACCTCTGCAAGTTGAAGAGGAAGTGACTTATCCGATAGAGAAGGCGATCCAGCAGCTGATCTATGTTGATGAGGTGAACTCGGTCTCTAGCCGTGGGCTGTCTCAGATCACCGTCACCATGAAGAACAACTACGGCCCCGATGATCTGCCGCAAATTTGGGATGAAATGCGGCGCAAGGTCAATGATCTCAAGCCGTCGTTGCCGCCGGGGGTGCATGAGCCTTCGGTTGTCGACGATTTTGGTGATGTGTTCGGGATGTTGCTGGCGATAACCGGTAAGGGGTACAGCTACAAGGAGCTCAGCGACTATGTGGATTATCTGCGCCGTGAAATCGAGCTTGTCGACGGCGTCGGAAAAGTATCGGTGACGGGGACCCAGCAAGAGCAGGTGTTTATCGAAATCTCGATGCAACGCCTGAGCAGCTTGGGGATCTCGCCGCAGACCATCTATAGCACGCTCGAAACCCAGAACCTGGTCACCAGTGCCGGTGCCGTCCGCATCGGCAATGAGTATATCCGCGTCCACCCGACCGGTGAGTTCCAGAGCGTTGATGAGCTAGGCGACTTGATCATCACCGAGAGCGGGGCAGAAGGGCTTATCTACCTGAAGGATGTGGCTGACATTAAGCGTGATTTCCAAGAAGTGCCGAGTAATTTGATCAGCTACAACGGCAGGCAAGCGCTGCATGTTGGGATCTCGGCAGTTGAAGGTGTCAACGTTGTCGAGGTTGGCAAGCGTGTGGAAACGCGGCTTCGAGAGCTTAAAGAGCAGCAACCCGTCGGTATCGACATCGGGGTGGTGTATAGCCAGCCGACCGAGGTCGACAAATCGGTCAGTGGGTTTGTGATCAGCCTGGGCCAGGCAGTGGCAATTGTTATTATTGTCCTGCTGTTTTTCATGGGGCTGCGATCCGGCCTGTTGATTGGTTTGATCCTGCTGCTTACTGTGTTGGGCACCTTTGTCTTCATGAGCTGGCTGGCGATCGACTTGCAGCGGATTTCTCTTGGGGCGCTGGTTATCGCACTGGGTATGTTGGTGGATAATGCGATAGTGGTGGTTGAAGGGGTGCTGATCGGGATGCAGAAGGGCCGGACCCGGATGCAGGCGGCCTCTGACATTGTGACCCAAACCAAGTGGCCATTGTTGGGGGCGACGGTGATTGCGGTTATGGCATTCGCGCCGATAGGCCTGTCGCAGGACTCGACCGGCGAGTATTGTCGGACGCTGTTTACCGTGCTGCTGATCTCCTTGATGCTCAGCTGGTTTACTGCTATCTCCTTGACGCCGTTCTTCAGTGACTTGTTCTTCAAGAGTGTCAAAACCGGTAGCCAGGATCCGGATGCGGACCCTTATGCCGGCAAGATTTTTGTTTGGTACAAGACATTCCTTGAGTTCTGCATGCGCCGTGCCTGGATGACAGTGATTGTGCTGGTGGTTATGCTGGGGGCCAGCTTGTATGGCTTTACCCTACTCAAGCAGTCCTTCTTCCCGTCGTCGACGACACCGATGTTTATGGTTGATATCTGGCTGCCGGAAGGGACGGACATCCGGGCAACTAATGCGACCTTGAAAGAGCTGGAAGGTATCGTGAGGCAGGACGAGCGGGTCGAGTATGTCAATACCAGTGCCGGCAAGGGCTCGCAGCGCTTCATGCTGACCTATTCGCCGGAGAAGAGTTATTCCTCCTATGGCGAATTGATTATCCGGGTTAACAGTTTCGAGGATGTGATGCCGGTCATGGGCAAGCTCGGTGAGGTGCTGGACACGCGCCACCCCGAGCTGGAATACAAGCTCAAGCAGATCATGCTTGGTCCATCATCAGGATCGAAAATCGAAGCCCGTTTGGTTGGTCCGGATCCGACAGTGCTGCGGACGTTGGCCAAGCAGGTGGTGGATATCATGAATGCCGATCCGGGGGCGTTCAATATCCGCCATGACTGGCGTGAGCGTAATAAGGTGATCGAGCCTGTGTTCAACGAGAGTCAGGCCCGCCGTTACGGCATCACCAAAAAAGATGTCGACGATCTGTTGCAGATGTCCTTCTCCGGCCTGACTGTCGGGATATATCGTGACGGAACCAACTTGATGCCCATCGTCGCCCGCTTGCCAGAACAGGAGCGCGTGGATGTCAGTACGATTGAAGGGATGAAAATCTGGAGTCCGGCAACGCAAGGCTATATTCCGTTGCAGCAGGTGATCAATGGCGTCAATATGATTTGGGAAGACCCGTTGATTGCGAGAAAAGATCGCAAGCGGATGCTAACTGTGATGGCCGATCCGGATCCGTTGGGTGATGAAACGGCGGCGACGGTGCAGGCGCGGATCCAGCCCCTTATCGAAGGGCTGGACTACCCGCCGGGCTATTCGCTGGAATGGGGGGGAGAATATGAGTCTTCGGCTGATGCCAAAGCCTCGCTGTTCCAGACCATGCCGATGGGATACTTGGTAATGTTCCTCATTACTATTTTCCTGTTCAACAAAGTGAAAGAAGCCTTGATTGTCTGGGCGACAGTCCCACTGGCGGTGATTGGTGTGACCACCGGGCTGCTTTTGCTCGATACGCCGTTTGGCTTTATGGCTCTGCTTGGTTTTCTCAGCCTGTCGGGGATGTTGGTGAAGAACGGTATTGTCCTGCTGGATCAGATCGAGATCGAAATTGCCAGTGGCAAGGAGAAGTACCGGGCGGTGGTTGATGCGGCGGTGAGTCGTGTCAGGCCGGTGTGTATGGCGGCAATTACCACCGTTTTGGGGATGGTGCCTTTGCTGCCGGATGTGTTCTTCAAGCCGATGGCGGTGACCATTATGTTCGGGTTAGGCTTTGCAACTGTACTGACCCTCATTGTGGTGCCTGTACTGTATCGCTTGTTCCACCATGTCGCACTGCCAGGCAGCAGCTCTGTGGCACCGGAGCCTGTGCACAGCTAATCTTTGCTGAATAATCGCTAAGAAAAACAAAAGGGGCGCAATATGCGCCCCTTTTTTGTTCTGATGAAAGTCAATGACTGATTAAGCCGTTACTTTCCAAGTCATCTCTTCGCCAGCACGGATGGGTACCACAACATCGTTACCAAACGCCATGGTTTCAGGCACAGCCCAGTTTTCTTTGGTTAGGGTAATGGTATCTGCGTTGCGTGGCAGACCGTAGAAGTCGGGACCGTTGAAGCTTGCGAATGCTTCTAGCTTATCCAGTGCACCTGCTTGCTCGAATACCTCCGCGTAAAGTTCGATGGCTGCGTGTGCGGTGTATGAGCCGGCACAACCGCAAGCGGACTCTTTACGCCCTTGGGCGTGCGGAGCTGAGTCGGTACCCAGGAAGAACTTCGGGCTACCGCTGGTTGCTGCTGCCACCAACGCCTGCTGGTGGGTGTTACGCTTGAGGATTGGCAGGCAGTAGAAGTGTGGGCGGATCCCGCCAACCAGCATGTGGTTGCGGTTGAACATCAGGTGGTGTGCCGTGATGGTTGCGGCCACATTAGGGCCGGCGTTGCTGACAAACTCGACGGCATCTTTGGTGGTGATGTGCTCGACCACGATTTTCAGGTTTGGCATTTTCTCGACGATAGGGCCCAGTACGGTGTCGAGGAATTGTTTCTCGCGATCGAAGATATCTACTTCGTGGGTTGTTACCTCACCGTGGATCAGAAGCAGCATCCCTTCTTCCTGCATCGCTTCCAGCGTCGGGATCAACTTGTCGATAGACGTCACTCCCGAGTCGGAATTGGTGGTTGCACCTGCAGGGTAAAGTTTGGCGGCAAAGATATGGCCAGTGGCTTTAGCTTTGCGAATTTCGTCAGGGGTGGTGTTGTCGGTCAGGTAGAGGGTCATAAGAGGAGAGAAATTGCCTTGAGGCTTTTCGGCAAGGATACGGTCGCGGTAGGCCAGTGCAGCTTCTGTATCGGTGACCGGTGGGATCAAGTTCGGCATGATGATAGCTCGACCCATGTAGCGGCTGATATCGCGAACGGTATCTGTCAACACATCACCATCGCGCAAATGGGTGTGCCAGTCATCAGGACGTGTGATCGTAATAGTCGTCATTGTTGCTTCCCTCCCAAAAAAAATCGACCGATTCTAAAACCTCCGCCAGAGCTTGTAAAGCGGGTTGTTCAAACTATTGAATTAATTGATGCCGTTCGTGGCAAACGATTGCTTCTGGGGCGAGTTTTTGCCTCTTTGAAAGGGAGCGGATTAAAAAGCCAGCCGCAGGGGCTGGCTAACAATAGATTAGCTGCAAGGTAGGCGTCGCAATAAGGTATCCATCACAGTGTGAACCGGTGGACCAGATCGTTCTGCTGATGAGCGAGCCTATCGAGCTTGCCGCTGGCTTCGGCCACTTCCTCCATCGCGCTATAGTTGGAGTCTGCAATATGGCTGATATCTTCCAGCGAGCGGGCGATAGAGCCCGTGGTGCTGCGCTGCTCTTCCGCCGCCTGCGCAATTTGGGTGCTCATCTGGCTGATTTCAAGAATAATGGCTTGGATTTCTTCCATCGCACTGTTGGCCTCTGAAGCCTGGGTAATACTGTTTTCCATTTCGCTGACACAGCTCTGCATGACGTCAACAGCCTGCCCCGAGCTGGATTGCAGGCGCTGGATCATCTGCTCGATTTCAGACGTCGAGTCGGTGGTTCGCTTGGCCAGTACCCGGACTTCGTCAGCCACCACGGCAAAGCCGCGTCCCTGCTCGCCGGCCCGTGCCGCTTCGATGGCCGCATTGAGTGCGAGCAGGTTGGTCTGGTCGGCAATGTTCCTGATCACATCCAGGATTGAGCCGATATTGCTGCTCATTTCCTGCAACTCCGACACGGCATGGACTGACTTGTCTAAGCGCGTCGACAGTTGGTGTGCCGTATTGATATTGCGGCTCATGACCTCCCGGCCCGTGCTCGATGCTTGCTCGACTTCATGGACTCGTTCCATGGTGCTTTGGGCACTGTGGGACACGTCCGTAACAGACTGCTCCATCTCGGTCATGGCGGTGGCGACAGAGGCCGTTTGCTGGCGTTGCTCGTTGAGCCGGTGCTTCGCTTCGGTGGTGGTCGACTGATTCACTTCGGCGACCGAGGTGAGATCGCTGGAGGCCTGGCTCAGTTTGCCAAGGATTTCCTGCAGGTTATCGGCAAGGGTATTGATGTAGCTGCCCAACTTGCTGAACTCGGCAAACTGGTTGACCTGGCTACGCTTGGTCATGTCTCCCTTGGCTAAGGCTTCAAGCGTAGCCAGGGTTGCGTTCAGGGGTTTGCGGACACTTTGGGCGATATACCAACCAATGAACAGGGCAAACAGGGTTGTCCCGATCCCAAGGATGGTCGCATTGCGGTAGCCCTGGTTGTAGGTGCGGTCGGCGTTGGTGATCGCCGTATTCATTTGGGTCGTCGCCTGGGCGCTGAAGCTAGCAAGCAGTTCCGTTGCCTGATCGATTTCATTAGCGAGGGTGGCGATGTTGTCGTAGAGCCGGTTGCGGGCCTCGATATACTGGAAGTGGGCATCCAAGACCCCGCCGGATTGACCGATATCGACGGTGTACTGGGCAATCGACTTGTCGAAGATTGGCTTGAGCTCCGGCATGATAGCCAGCAGTGAACGATAGGCATTGTTGAGGTGGTTGATGTTTCGCCGGTTGCTTTTGATGGCGTTGTCAATGGTGTTGATATCTTCCGTTGCGAGGGCATCGGAAGTGACGACCTCGGTTTCCTGCAGTTTGACGAAGTAGTTCTTGGCAATCATCTTGAGCGAAATACTCTCTTGATCATCCACATAGTCTTTCATCCTGCTATTGAGGCTGCCATGCAACTGCTGGAAGCGCCGGGTGGACTGTTGACGTTCGGCCTGGGCAAGCAGCTGGGTTCGGTAGTTGTCCATCGCGTTGTGCGCTTCGCGGAAATAACGGTTTTCCAGTGCGATCAGGGCTTCTAGCTGGCCACTCAGCGCCGCATTGTTTTGTGAGGCGCTCGCTAATTGTTCGAAAGCCATCAGAAATTGCTGGTGGGCCAGGCCAAATTGCTCTTCGTAGCCATCCATACGCTCAAGGTTCTGGCTGGTAAGGAAGTCCTTATAGATTTTATCTGCAGCCAGCAGCCTTACGCTGACTTGGTTTGAGAGTGACACCAAAGGCATCGACTGGGTAGTGACGATCTGAAGCTGTTGGTGGATCCGGTTGGTTCCATCAAGCATCATCACCAGGGTGGCAACAAATAGCATTACCATGACGGTGATAGCGGTATACATACGTCGTATGACAGAGGTCTGTTTCGTTGTCTTCATAATATCCCTAAACAATACAAGCAAGCGACAGCAGAACTTACTTATGGCAATGTAATACGAAGTTAGAATTATGGTTTTGGTCTTCGTACAAAATGTGACGGCTCAAATTTTAGTAGCAAAAAAAGCGAACAAAATTGCGTCATTATCGACTCACCCAACCCATAAATTCCGCTTATGGGTCGAGTGCATCATGCCAAATAGTAATTGATTTGGCTTCATACATTCTTTGACGGCTGCATCAAAAAATAACTTTGTTATTCCATGAATTTATTCACCTTATCCGGCGGCGTTGGTGAGCGCTTTCGTGCTATTGGCTTGCGATAATTTGGGGGGATGGGGCAAAAAGAGCTGGAAAAGAGATTAAAAACAATGTTCAATATTGCTCTTATCAACGTAGTCGAGCATACTGCAAGTGTAGATTCGATAACGATAAATGGAGCAAGACATGGCTGAAGAAACCATTTTCAGTAAGATTATTCGCAAGGAAATTCCTGCCGACATTCTTTATCAGGACGATTTGGTGACGGCTTTCCGCGATATTAACCCGCGTGCGCCAAGCCACATCCTGATCATTCCGAATAAGCTGCTGCCGACTGTTAACGATGTGGAAGCTGAGGACGAATTGATGATGGGGCGCTTGTTTACGGTTGCCCGTAAGCTCGCTGAGCAGGAAGGGATTGCTGAAGACGGTTACCGTTTGATCATGAACTGTAACCCGCATGGGGGCCAGGAGGTGTACCACATTCATATGCACCTGTTGGGTGGTCGCCCACTGGGGCCAATGCTTGTTGGTTAGTGTAAGACTCGGCAGGCCAGTTATTGGGTAGTCGAGAGCAAGTGAACTTCTGTTCCAAATTGAAGTCTGAGTGGCGAGTATTTACGGCGTGTTTGCTGATGATAGATGGCACTCAGGCTTTGTTTTAGGATTGGCAAAAGATGTTGAAACATGCCGTCGTAGCGGTGTTGTCGTTTGGGTTGGTTGCATGCGCAAATTTATCCACCCAGAGTTTATTTAGTCACTATAGTGCGGCCAACAGCAAGGCCCATCAGGCAATGCAGCAGGGCTTGTACCAACAGGCAATGGACGTATTGCCTGATGCGCCTGCCGGTGAAATTCTGGATGGCATGGAAAGGGGGCGGGTCGGCTTCGTCGCTGGTCACTACCCGCAGAGCTTCGGTGCACTGCAGGCGGCTGACAGTGCGGTCAAAGAGCAGCAGCGCCAGGCCCGTATTCAGGTGTCGGAAGGGTTCAATCAGGTGGGGTCATTGTTGACCAATGATAATATGATCACCTACCGCCCTGCGGACTACGAGCTGGGCTTTTTACATCTATACCTGGCTCTCAATTACCTCCAACAGCGCAACCTCGAAGGGGCGCTGGTGGAAGTGCGCCGTGCCAACCAAGTGCAGGAAGCGGCAAAGAGGCAGCGGGAGGACGAATTGGCCAAGGCGGCGAAGGAAGCCCGCCGAAAGGGGTTGGATCAAAACCTGGGGGCCGTCTTGGCGCGTTATCCGGATGTGGGAAGTGCGCTGGGCAATATCCAGAACGGCTACCTGTTTTTCCTGTCCGGCGTGCTCTACGAGGCCGATGGTGATCTCAACAGCGCTTATATTGACTACAAACGGGCTTTGGCGGTCGCACCTGATAACCCGTTTGTCGCCGAGACGGTGCTGCGTCTGGCGACACGCATGCGGATGGACAATGACCTGCCTGCGCTACAGGCGCGCTACGGCAAATACCAGCCGCCCTCCGCTAGCACAGGCCGGGTCATCGTGTTTGACGAGCAGGGCGTGGTATCGGCAAGGGATGACTGGCGTTTGCCTATCTGGCTAACGGACAGCCGAGGCGATGGGGTCATATATAATCTGACCCTGCCTTATTATCGCACCCCGTCCAACAACGCTTTTACGCCGCTGCAGCTCAATGGCAAGCCGTTGGTTGATAGTACCGTGGCCGATGTCGATGGCATGGCACGCTACAGCCTTCAGGAAGATCTGCCGATGATTGTACTGCGGCAGGCTTTGCGGGTGGCGGCAAAGAACGAAGTGCGCAAAACCGCGGCCAGAGAAGCCAATGATGTAGGTAATGTATTGACCAATATCTTCAATACGCTTACCGAGCAACCAGATACTCGAAGCTGGCAGACCTTGCCGGCGTCGGTGTCGATCGCCCAGCAAGATGTGGCGGCAGGGCACTATGATTTGGCCTGGAATGGCCATCAGATAGACGTAGATGTCCAGGCGGGAAGAACAACAATGGTGTGGGTATCACGTCAGGGAAATCAGCTGACCGGTTGGTCAGTCTTATTGGGGGGTAACTAATGAGAATTTTACTTGTATTGGGTCTGGTCCTGGGGTTGACCGCGTGTTCTAACACCACCTCTGGGATCAGTATTGAGAGCAGTAACCAAAGCGTGGTGATCGGTAACCCCAACTTGGCCAGCCGACTTTCGATTGAGCAGGCCCATATTTCCGAGGTTAACGGCTTGCTCAAGGCAGGGGTGCCGGTGACCAGCCAGATTGACTCCGATCTGAACTTGCAATACCGCTTTTACTGGTATGACGCTCAAGGACTGGAAGTGAGCGGAAGCGATAGCCCTTGGCGGCAGGTCGTGCTTCATGGCAAAGATACAATGACACTACAAGCCGTTGCCAGAAGCCCTCAGGCGAGGCAATACCGGATTTATATCCGCAAAGCTGATTATTAATTGTGGGATTGGCACTGTAGCGAGTGCTGTTTGACTGATAAAGGTAAAACGATGAAAAAAAGCGTAATCGCATTAATGGGGGTAGCTGCGCTGATGGGCGGGTGTGCTCAGAAGGTAAGCTATGGCGATGCCCAGCAGGCTGAAACAACCACTATTGAATTTGGTTCGACGGACTTGCAGAAGATTGCTGAAGAGATGACTGACAGCATGCTGACATCAGGCTCGGTCGCTTACATTACCGGGAATGGCCAGCGCCCAATCATTGTTGTTGATAGCATCAAGAACAAAACCAGCGAGCATATTGATACCGAGTCGATCACCGATTCGGTCAGCACACGCCTGCTTAACTCGGGTAAGTTCCGTTTTGTCGACATGACCCGTGTGGAAGACGTGCGCAAGCAGCTCAACTTCCAGAATAATGACGAGCTAGTCAACCAGAGTACAGCGATTCAGTTCGGTAAAATGGTCGGGGCTGAGTACATGCTCTACGGTAACCTGTCGAGCATAGTGAAATCCGCCGGCAGCGACAAAGATGTCTACTACAAGATGACCATGCGCCTGATGGATTTGGAGACTGGCCTGATTGAATGGGCTGACGAAACCGAGATCCGTAAGCAGCAATCGAAAAGCCTGCTGGGCTGGTAACTTTTGAATCAGGGTGTTCCGGTACAATGAGTATGGATAGCTTGCGAGCTTTGTTTGAAGCTAGGTTACCGGAATATTGCTTAGTCAGTGCCGAACCTCTCAGTGGCGGTCTCAGCAACCGCTGCTGGGTAGTGGTCATCGAGCACAGACAGAACTCTCTACGACATACCTTGGTATGGCGGCCAACCTCCTCCTCGTCACTTGCTTTTGGTGTCTCCAGGCAGCAGGAGCACAACGTACTCCGTGCCATTTCCTCGTCTTCCCTGCATGAGATTGCGCCATGCCCCTTTGCCTTGTTTCCTGAAGGCTTACTGGTCGAGTGGGTCGCGGGACAAACCGCTCTACAGGCGCTGCCCTGCGAGACCTTAATGGCGACTCTGGTGACCATTCATCAATTGCCGGTGCCAAGCCATCGCCTTGACTGCCGACAACGAACTGCGCACTACTGGCGGAATATCGGCGGGGCTACTGATGACCCTCAGCTGAGACGTATTCATGCGTACTTTCAGGCCCGGCCGATCACGGCGTGGTTTGCCGATACTTGCTGCCACCATGACCTGGGGGGATACAACATCATCACCGCCCCCAACGGCCGATACTCCGTGATTGACTGGGAATATGCCTCCGCCGGTGATCCGTCGCTGGACTTGGCGCTGACGATTGCGGCTAACCAGCTGGATCTTAAGGCCGCCGTTGCCCAGTATTGTCAAAGTCGTGGGATCAAGGATGTCGCCTGTCAGGCCCGCTGGCAGGCGGCAGTCGCCTATTGGCAACCGTGGTGTGACTACATGGCGATGCTCTGGTTCTATGTCGGGGCCCAACTCTTTTCTACTTTACAACAGCCCGATGACGATTATCTTAATCAGGCCCTGGCGTTGAAGGAAAAGCTATGGGGCGGGGGGCAGTTTACTGATTAATAGGCAGTTAATTTTTCCTCTCGACTACAATTGAGGTGGCCCTTTCCCGTTTGTGCGAAATACGTTTTTATCGGTTCTGTATACTGTAGAAATGATCTCTTGGCTGGGGTTTACGCGTAATTTGGAGGGAAGAGATGAGGAAAAGAGCATGATTAAGAGGCACCTCAAGAGGGTCTTGCTCTGCATGGCCGTGGTATTGGTGGTAGGCTGCGCCACCCGATTAGCCTACAACAATCTTGACGTATGGCTGAGCTATCGCTTTTCTTCCTATGTGAGCCTGGATTCCTCCCAGGACTCGGCGTTCGACCGGGGACTTGACCGTGCGCTGGCTATCCATCGTAGGCAGGAGCTTCCCAAAATCCATCGCACCATCGATGACCTGCAGGCTGACTTGCTTACGCCTATGACCTTTAGTCAGATGCAGGAATACTATACGGTGTTTACTCGGCTGGGGCAGGACTCCGCGGCAATTCTGGCTGATCCGCTTGCCGATCTCTTGGTCTCGCTCAACGAGGCTCAAGTAGCACAGTTAGAGGGGCACTTACGTCAGCGCTTTGCTGAATATGATCAGAAACGGGCCAAGCTAAGTCAGCCTGAAAAGTTGGCGAAACGAGCGGAGCGCTTGCAGGATTTTACCCAAGATTGGCTGGGATCACTGACTAGCCGGCAAGAGGAGTTGCTCACCGAACTGGCGGGCTACCAGTTGGAAATGTCGCCAGTCTTCCGCTCGCTGCGCAACGGCTATTTTGAGCGTTTGAAGCAGCTGATGGAAAACCGCACTTCGCCCGCCTTCAAGGCCCAGTTTACTCAGCTGATGCGCGATATGGTCGCCTTGAACAGTCCCAAATACCAAGCAGAGATACGTTTCTACCTCAATCGGCGCTTTGAGCTGATGCGCCGGCTCAACCATACGATGTCACCACAGCAGAAAGCGTTTCTCAACCGCAAGCTAGTAAACTTGCGTAAGGATGTGGCGTTGCTGATTAATCAATAAGTCGATCTGATTCTCATCTGGTTGTGAAAGTAATGTCAACAAACCCCACAAAACGTGTTAGATTGATTTTACTGATAATCACAATAGGGAATAAAAATGATTATTTATCTGCATGGCTTTGACTCAACAAGCCCGGGTAACCATGAAAAAGTATTGCAGCTTCAGTTCATTGATCCTGATGTGCGTTTTGTGAATTACAGTACCCTACACCCTAAGCATGATATGCAGCATTTATTAAAAGAAGTGCATAAGCTAAAGGAAGAGTCTGCGGATGAGCACCCGTTGATCTGTGGCGTCGGGCTGGGTGGATATTGGTCTGAGCGGATTGGTTTTTTATGTGGTATTAAGCAAGTTATTTTTAATCCAAACCTGTATCCAGAGCGCAATATGGAAGGCCGTATCGACCGCCCTGAAGAGTATGCTGATATTTCCACCAAATGCGTAACAGATTTTAGGCGAAAAAATGCAGGTAATTGCCTGTGCATCCTTTCCACTAAGGATGAAGTCCTAGACAACAGTCATACCAAAGATGTGCTTAGCGATTATTATGATGTTATCTGGGATGAAAACGAAACGCACAAATTCAAGAAAATCTCTCAACACTTACAAACGATTAAAGCATTCAAAGAAGCCTCCTAACCCGCGATTCAAGCAGGCGGTACAATTATGCTGCCTGCTGCGGCCAGTCCGGGTATTGGCTATTCGTAATTTCCACTCCCCATCTCGACTATGGCCTAGACCGAACCTCAAAAACAGCCTTCTCACGGCTGAGCATTGATCTTAATCAATTATTTCTTGCCTTGAAATAATATTGGCTTATAATGCAAATCTTAACTTTTTTTGAGGTAAATCAAAAAAAGTTGAGTTAATTAAATGAAGAAGATGTCGTAAGCATCCCTCGAGGTTCTAAAGTTAAGCTGTTGAATAAAAAGAATTATGCTGGTTGGAGTTAGCTCGGGCCAGGTTAGATTTCTAAATTTTAAAATTCTAAATTTGTGGAAGGAGTGTTGTGATGACTCGAATTATTGTTGTTGGCGGTGGCGCCGGCGGTTTGGAGTTAGCAACCAAGCTGGGTCGTACATTGGGTCGTAAAGGTCGTGCTAAGGTTACCTTGGTTGACCGCAAGGCAAGTCACCTGTGGAAGCCTTTGCTGCACGAGGTGGCAACCGGTTCGATGGATGCGGGTGTCGATGCACTGAGTTACCGCGCCCATGCTAAAAACCACTCGTTCGATTTCCAAATGGGTAGCCTGAAAGACATCGACCGCGAACGCAAGGTGATCACTCTCGCGCCATTACATGACAAAAATAATGAACTGTTGATGCCAGAGCGCGAGCTTGAATACGACATTCTGGTGATGGCAATCGGCTCGACGTCGAATGATTTCAACACGCCGGGAGTGAGCGAAAACTGTATTTTCCTCGATAGCCCTGAACAAGCGCACCGTTTCCGTACACAAATGAACAACCAGTTCCTGAAACTGCATGCGAACAAAGAACAGAAAACAGTTGATATCGCCATTGTCGGTGCTGGAGCAACGGGCGTTGAACTCTCAGCTGAGCTGCATAATGCGGTGAAAGAGCTACAGAACTACGGCTTTGGTGATCTGGATAGCTCTCGCCTGAACGTCAACCTGGTTGAAGCTGGTGAGCGTATTCTTCCTGCTCTACCGCCGCGTATCTCTTCAGCCGCCCACAGTGAGCTGACCAAGCTGGGGGTAAATGTGCGCACTGCGACCATGGTTACCAAGGCAGACGAAACCGGCCTGACAACCAAAGACGGCGACCATATCCCGGCGCAGATCATGGTCTGGGCTGCAGGTATCAAGGCACCGGATTTCATCAAGGATATCGCTGGTCTTGAGACTAACCGAATCAACCAGTTGGTGGTTAAGCCGACGCTGCAAACCACGCGTGATGACGATATCTATGTCATTGGTGATTTGGCATCTTGTGCCCAGGAAGACGGTAGCTTTGTACCACCTCGCGCCCAGGCCGCACACCAGATGGCAAGCCGTTGCTTCTCAAACATCGTAGCGAAAATGACTGACCGCGATCAGAAGCCATACGTCTACAGCGATCATGGCTCGTTGGTGTCACTGAGCCGTTTCTCAACCGTGGGTAGCCTGATGGGCAACCTGACCAAAGGCTCGATGATGGTGGAAGGCCGTATTGCCCGTGTGGTATACATTTCCCTTTACCGCATGCACCAGATTGCGTTGCACGGTGTGGTGAAAACCAGCCTGATGATGCTGGTAGGCCGTATTAACCGCGTACTGCGCCCTAACTTGAAGCTTCACTAAGCCACAGCTCGATACGGGTCAATAAAGAAGAACAATGATGTTCCTGCTGTTTGATGTGTTTGGTACCAAGATGTCCGTCGTTGCTGATCCTGCTAGCTAAAGCTATGTCGTCAAATCATAAAAAACCGCCAGAAACGGCGGTTTTTTTGATCTTGTGAAGTGCTGAGTGCTAATAACAATCAGTTGATTTTAAACAGCTCAACATCAAAGATCAGTACCGAGCCTGGCGGGATCGCACCAATCGAGCGGTTGCCGTAGGCCAGTTCGGCCGGAATGAAGAAGCGTGTTTTTTCGCCTTCGACCATCAACTGCAGCCCTTCAGTCCAGCCTTTGATCACTTGGTTAAGGCCAAACTGGATAGTCTCGCCACGATCGACTGAGCTATCGAACACTGTGCCGTTTAGCAGGGTACCGTGGTAATGGACGGTAACTTTATCACTGGGTTTCGGGTGTACAGTACCTGTACCTTGTTGCAACACCAAGTACTGTAGGCCAGATGCAGTGGTTTGCACCCCTTCTTTTTCCTTGTTCTCAGCCAGGAAGGTTTCACCCGCCTTGATATTTTCAACAGCAGCTTGCTTGTTGCCTTGAGAGCGTTGCATAAAGAAGATAATGAGCGCTACAAGGGCGATACCCAGAATAATTTTAAACACGTAAGTTCCTCATATCGTGCTGAATATGTTCGATGATAGTAGCAAAGCTAATTGTTTGGCGAAAGGTCGGGAGGGGGAAGATAACGAGCAATATCACTGGGGATGAGCGAGAACAGTAAACCATCGATTGGGCCAGCCTGGGTAATGATCCGGTTTCGGGCGGTACACTCGAAACGCGCCTTGGTCGCAAGGGCTGTACGCTGGCTGGCAAGATTGCCGGTATGGGTCACGATTTCGATCCGTGTCAGGCCGACTGTCTCAAAGGCAAACTGGGCGATGGCTTGGCAAGCTTCTTTTGCATATCCTTGCCGTTGGGCGCTTGAACGGATCCAGTAACCCAGCTCGGCCGAGTTGGCGAGTTCGGATAAATTGCTCAGGGAAGTACTACCAAGAAATGCCTCCGTGCTGCGCTCGAAGATGGCAAATTCATAACTGATGTCGTATACCCAGTTCTGCTGGCTGGCATGAATCCATTCATGAGCATCATGTTGGCTGTATTGGGCGTGGCACCAAGGAAGCCAAGGGGTAAGGCTTTGCTGCGAATGGCGGATTGCATCGAGCAAATCCAGCAGATCGGCATTTTTGTAAGGGCGGAGCAGCAAGCGCTCGCTGGTGAGTTGGTAGTCTGTCTTCATCCTGTCCACAGTCTCCATCGGTACATGTTGTTAGCATAAACCGGAGTGCGGTAAATGTCGTGGATGGTGTAAGAGCAAGGCGGGAAAGTGTGAAAAGGGCTGCGTTTGCAGCCCTTGGTAATGTGCGGGTGTTAACCGTCGATGCGGCGAATTTGGATCACCATACCCATCAGAGGGTGGTCAAGGTAGTGAGTTTCGCCACTGCGCATCTTGCGTTGCTGCTGGAACTGATACGTTTTGAGGAACTCTTCAACTTTCACCTGTTTTTTGACTTCCTGCAGGTGACCGATCTGGACACTGCCTGCCGGCTCAAGGCTACCTTCTATTGGGGCGAGCGGTTCAGCACCGATAATCACTTCACGGCGGCTTGGCTCGCGCAGGGCAAAGTTGGCTTCGGTGAATAGGAAGTGCTGGACATAAACGCGCAGGGTGCCGTCTAGCTCGCGTAGGGAGCTGGTTTCTTCTTGCGCTGAAATCAGTGATTCTTCGTTGAAGCCTTCATCCATTTGTCCGTCTGCAGGCTCGGTCGGTTGTGCTGATTTCACCGTACCATCAGCGGAAAACTGGGCGGAAAAGTCTTTACCGGCTGTGAAATGGATGCGAGGCGCTGCGGCACGACTCAAATCCCCTTGGCGCCAACCGAAGTGGGCTAGAGGGGTAAAGCCAGCATGCTGCTGGAGCTTATTGTATTGGCCGTTGAGCTCAAACTGCGAGGAGGGCATCGGGGTGAGCCCTCGCGCTTGCAGGCGAGCCGTGTCACCGAAGTCAATGGTGCCATTGAGATCGACGGGCTTTTGGTTATCCGGCCAAGACTCACTCACTTGCTCAGGCGCAATGTTACGCTTGAACAGGATCACTTCGATATCAAACTGTCGGGCTGCAAGGCTTGGCCAACTAATGGCAAACAGCAGCAAATAAATGATATTTTTCAAGATAATACTCCGCACTTAAGTGCTATCTATTATAGAGCGTTTTCGGCCAACTTTGTTAGGAGACCGTCAACATACTTTATTCTGTCTTTTCTGTCACTCATCGGGGCCATGACTTTCAGTTTGGTCGGCCCTTCCATCCGGAAATGCTGCGGCTGGGACTGTAGCAGGCCAACCAGTAACCCTGGGTCGATGTTGGCATTGGGGGTGAACTCAATGAAGCCGCCTTTCTCGCCAGCTTCAATCTTGCGCACACCAATACCTGCAGCTTTGAGCTTGATTTTGTTGAGAACCAACAGGTTGGTGGTTGGATCCGGCAGCAGGCCGAAGCGGTCAATCAGTTCGACCTTGAGCTCATCGAGCGCTTTTTCGCTGTTGGCACTGGCAATGCGTTTGTACAGCGACAGGCGGGTGTTGATGTCCGGAATGAAGTCTTCCGGTAGCAATGCTGGCAGGCGCAGTTCCACCTCGGTTTGTTGACGCAGCAGGTCGTCAAGCGAAGGTTCCTTACCTTCTTTAAGGGCTTCGACGGCTTGCTCGAGCATCTCCATATAGAGGGTGAAACCAACGGATTGGATCTGGCCGCTTTGCTCGTCGCCGAGCAGCTCACCGGCACCCCGGATTTCAAGGTCATGGGTGGCCAGGGTAAAGCCTGCCCCCAAGTCTTCCAGTGACGAAATTGCTTCGAGTCGTTTGACGGCATCTTTGGTCATGCGCTTAGGATGCGGCGTAAGCAGGTAGGCGTAGGCTTGGTGATGCGAGCGACCGACACGGCCACGCAGCTGGTGCAGCTGGGCCAGACCAAGGTGATCGGCACGGTTGATCACTATGGTATTGGCGGTCGGTACGTCGATCCCGGTTTCGATAATGGTGGTACAGACCAGCAGGTTAAAGCGCTGGTGGTAGAAGTCACTCATGATTTTTTCGAGTTCACGTTCGCGCATCTGGCCATGGGCGAAGGTGATCCGCGCTTCGGGGATCAGCTTGGCCAGATCCTCGGCGGTTTTCTCGATCGAGTCGACGTCATTGTGCAGGAAGTAGACCTGGCCGCCGCGCATGATCTCACGCAGCACGGCTTCTCTGACCAGGGCATCGTCGGATTCGCGGACGAAGGTCTTGATGGCCAGGCGGCGGGCCGGCGGCGTTGCGATGATCGACAGATCACGCATACCGCTCATGGCCATATTCAGCGTTCTTGGGATCGGGGTGGCCGTCAGGGTCAGGATATCGACATCGGCGCGGATCGCCTTGAGCTTTTCTTTCTGGCGGACACCGAAGCGGTGCTCCTCGTCAACAATCAGCAAGCCAAGATCATGGTAATCCACCGAGGCATTGAGCAGCTTGTGGGTCCCGATCAGAATGTCAATCTTGCCCTCGGCCATGTCGGCCAGGATCTGCTTCTGCTCCTTGGCGGTCTTGAAGCGGGAAAGCACCTCCACCCTGACCGGAGTATTGGCAAAGCGGTCGCGGAAGTTCTCGAAGTGCTGCTGGGCCAGCAGGGTCGTTGGTACCAGCACGGTCACCTGCTTGCTGTTGTCGACGGCGACAAAGGCAGCACGCATTGCTACCTCGGTCTTGCCAAAGCCCACATCACCGCAGACCAAGCGGTCCATCGCCTTGGCCTGACACATATCAGACAGCACGGCATTGATCGCCAGCGCCTGATCATGGGTTTCCTCGAACGGGAAGCCGGTGCAGAAATCGGCATAGGCTTCACGGTCAAGCTTGAATTTGTGACCCGGCTTCAGCTCGCGCTTGGCGTACACATCCAGCAGTTCGGCGGCGACATCACGGACTTTTTCCGCGGCTTTCTTGCGCGCTTTGACCCACGCCTCGCCGCCCAGTTTGTGGATAGGGGCGGTGTCTTCCGCCCCGCCGGAGTAACGGCTGATCAGGTGCAGCGAGGCGACAGGCACGTAGAGCTTGGCCCCGCCTTGGTATTCCAAGGTGACATATTCGGTTTTCATGCCGCCGGCTTCCAAGGTCTGGAGGCCCTGGTAGCGGCCGATACCGTGGTCGATGTGCACCACCGGCTGGCCCACTTTGAGCTCGGCGAGGTTGCGGATAATGGTATCGGCGTTGACCGATTTCTTTTCGTCGCGGCGGCGGCGCTGGACCACTCGTTCACCCAGCAGATCACTTTCACAGATCAGGGCAACTTCGGGCTTTTCCAGCACAAAGCCTTGCTCCGCGGCACCGATCACCAAGCTGAACTTGCCCGGTGTGGCCAAGGCTTCAGTCAGCGTCGGGGCGACAACAGGGCGGAGCTTGATCCGGGCCAGGAGGTCGAGCAGTGCTTCACGGCGGCCCTCCGAGGCGACCGAGAAGACAATTTTACCCGGGTAGCTTTCGGCGAAGCGGCGAAGCTCGGCCAGCGGCTCTTTTAGTTGGTGGTTGATCGTCAGCTTGGGGATAGCCTGCAGAGGGAGGTTATAGCGTCCTGCTTTCTCAGGTTCATTATCCGGACGGATACGTACCTGTGGCAGTGTTTTGAAATGGCTGAACATTTCATCTTTGGTCAGCCACAGCTCCTTGGGCTCGAGTAACGGGCGCAGAGGGTCGACCCGGCGCTGTTCAAAACGGTACTCAGCATCGGCCAGGAATTGGTCGACAGCAGGCTCGAGGGTCCCGATGGTGATGAGCAGGCTATTGTCCGGCAAGTAGTCGAAAAGGGTCTCGGTTTGCTCGAAGAACAGCGGCTGCCAATACTCGATACCTGCCGGCCATGTACGCTTGCTGACCTGCTGGTAGATAGACTCCGGCTCGCGGCGCGCTTCGAAGCGCTCGCGCCAGCGCATCCGGAAGTTCTCGATAGCGATTTCATCGGTCGGGAATTCGTGGGCCGGCAGCAGGCGGATGTGTTCAATTTCGCCGGTCGAGCGTTGGTTTTCCGGGTCGAACTGGCGGATTGAGTCAACTTCATCATCAAAGAAGTCAATCCGGTATGGCTGGTTGCTGCCCATCGGGAACAAGTCAATCAGTGAGCCGCGGCTGGCGTATTCACCGTGCTCGATAACCTGATCGACATGGCGGTAGCCAGAGGCCTCGAGCTGCAAGCGCAGTTTCTCCAGCGACAGCTTATCGCCGTTGCGTACCATCAGCGCGTGCTGGTGAATGAAGGCGCGAGGTGTCAGGCGTTGCAGCAGGGTGCTGATCGGCACCAGCACGACCCCATTGGCCTGCTGGGGGAGGGAGTATAAGCGGGTCAGTCTATCTGAAATGATATCTTGGTGCGGCGAAAAATTATCATACGGCAGGGTTTCCCAGTCGGGGAAAACGCTGACTTCCTGTGCGGAAAACTGGCTGATTTCCGGCTGCAGGCGTAACGCGGTCTGGGTGTCGGGTACCACGGCCAGGATCGGGCCTTGATGATCGTGGGCCAGTTCGGCAACAGAGAGTGCCAGCGCTGCACCGGACACATTACCGATAAATCGGCTGTCACCGGTTTTGGACGGTAATGGAAGAGAGAGAATAGACTGATCTTTCATGGTTAACTTTTATTATCTGATCGCTGTTGAGCGCGTTGGCGCAGAATTTTTTGTTGGAAATACAGGGCGGCTCGGATCAGCAGATCCCTGTCGTCCTCCATTAAGCATACATACCTCAAGGTAATCTCATGACTGCCGTTTTGCTGTGGCAGGCACTGGGTTACTTCAGCATAGGCGTAAACCGCCGCAGCGGGGTTGTCGAGAAACAGCTTGAGCCTGACGTGGTCGCCTTCGCTAAGTGCAACAGGTGAGAAGTAGGAGAGCTGGCTGGCACCAAAGGTATGGGTGATGAAGCGCAGCTCGGCATCATCTTGTTGGGCAAGGACGAAAGAAAGCAACAAGTTGATTTTATTGTTCTGTGCCGTTAAGTAGTTAGCGAGCGCTTTGAACTCTTCTTTATTGAGCTGGGATAAGGAGTGCTCCAAGCCTTCATCCAGGCTGCTGCATTCACTGGCGATACGAAACAGAGGCGGGATTTCTTGCTGGAAAGCCAGCATCTCGGGAATACCTGCACCGGGAGGGAGCGGTTCTACATTGATGGTCAATCCGGCATGGACTGAAAAATACTCGTCCTGATTCATGTCGCACTCGATATAAATTAACTATCCTACGATTATCACTCAGCTATTGCCAAGGGACAAGTAAACAGGCCCTAGAGTGGTGGTTTTACCCGCTGTTTTTACATTACTTTTACTGCGCTTCATGGTAATCAGACGCGGCAACAGGTATGCTTTCGAACAGTTTTTATAAGGATGGTATCTTCTCAATCTATGTTTCATCCCGTATCGTTTTTTATCGGGCTGCGCTATCTCAGGGGACGCTCTGGTGACAGGTTCAGCCGTTTTGTTTCTTACATGTCGACCGCGGGGATTACCGTCGGGGTCCTGTCCCTTGTCACAGTATTGTCTGTGATGAATGGCTTTGAGCAACAGCTCAAGGAGCGGATCCTTGGGGTGATGCCGCAAGCCGTTATATCTACCTCAGAGGGTTACCTCCCCCGGACAGAGCAACCTCCGGCACAAGTTTCTGCTATTGCCCATGTTGATATGGTGTCGCCGCTCACCCGCAGCGAAGCTATTTTGCAAAGTGCCAAGTCATTGGCGGCGGGGATGATGGTGGGGGTGGACCCAGAGGCCTTTGAGCCTGTCGGCTATTACATCAATCAAGGCGACATCATGGATCTGGAAGCGGGCAGCTACAGGGTGATCCTGGGACAGGTGCTGGCAAACCAGCTCGGGGTGAAAGTCGGTGACAAGGTGCGCCTGATGGTAACCAGCGCCAGCCAGTATACACCGCTTGGTCGTATTCCCAGCCAGCGCAACTTTGAAGTGGTCGGCTTGTACAATACGGGCTCAGATGTCGACGGCCAGCTGATCTTGACCCATATCGACGATGCGGGACGCTTGCTGAGGCTCAAACCCGGCCAAATGACAGGGTGGCGTTTGTTTGTCGATGATCCATTTGTCGTCGCAGAGCTTGCCAACCGGCCGTTACCCGAAGGGATGACCTGGTCGGACTGGCGCGAGCAGCGCGGCGAGCTATTCCAGGCCGTGAAAATGGAAAAGAATATGATGGGCCTGATGCTGGGACTGATCATCGGTGTGGCGGCCTTCAACATTATCTCGGCGTTGATCATGGTGGTGATGGAGAAGCAAGCCGAGGTAGCCATCCTGAAAACCCAAGGTATGACGAGTCGTCAGGTCTTGCTGGTATTCATGGTACAGGGTGCCAGCAGCGGCGTGATCGGCGCCATTATGGGCGGCTTGCTGGGGGCTTTGCTGGCGCTTAACCTCAACGGCTTGCTGTCGGTTCTCGGGGTGAATTTGATCACCGCCGGTGGCCAGTTGCCTGTGGTGATCTCACCGCTCCAGGTTGTTTTAGTTATTGTCGGTGCAATTATTCTAAGTTTGCTGGCAACTGTTTTTCCTTCCTACCGGGCGGCATCGGTTCGTCCTGCTGAGGCACTTCGTTATGAGTAATGCATTATTGGTTTGTCAGGGCCTAAGAAAAGTCTACCGTGAAGCCCAACTTGAAACAGAGGTGCTAAAAGGGGTCGGTTTCCACCTCGATGCTGGTGAGCTGGTTGGTATCGTCGGGGCGTCAGGTTCTGGCAAGAGTACACTTTTACATTTGCTCGGGGCTTTGGATGACCCGAGCGAAGGAGAGGTGTTCTTCAAGGGGCAGAAACTCAATGCCATGAGCGCCAACAAACAGGCTAAGCTACGCAACCAGGAAATTGGTTTTGTGTATCAGTTCCACCACCTTCTGGCCGATTTCAGCGCGGTGGAAAACGTGGCGATGCCCCTGCTTATCGGTGGGGTAGCGGCAACTAAGGCACGCGCCCAGGCTCATAGTATTTTGGAGTTGGTGGGGCTCGGCCACAGGTTGGAGCACCGTCCTTCGGAGTTGAGCGGGGGGGAACGCCAGCGTGTTGCGATTGCTCGGGCGCTGGTGAACAAGCCGTCACTGGTGTTGGCCGATGAGCCAACGGGTAACCTGGACCACAAGACCGCGTTGGAGATTTATGATCTGATGCGCAAGCTCAACAAGGAGTCGGGCACCGCCTTTCTTGTCGTGACCCATGACAACGAGCTGGCGGGTAAACTGGATCGCTGTATGCACATGCAGGACGGCGAATTGCAGCAGGTAGAGGTGGCCTGATGTTTCGACCGCTCTCTCTTTTTATCGGTAGCCGCTTTAGCCGTGCCAAGCAAAGAAACCGGATGGTTTCGTTTATTTCGATTTCATCGACGTTGGGGATCGCTGTCGGTGTGGCGGTGATCATTATTGGTCTGTCGGCGATGAACGGTTTTGAGCGCGAGCTGCAGAACCGCGTGCTGTCGGTGATCCCACATGGCGAACTGGAGGCGGTGACTCCGCCTTTCGAAGACTGGCAGCCTGTGCTCGACGTGGTCGAACAGCACCCGCGGGTGACTGCCGCGGCACCCTATATCCAGTTCACGGCGCTGCTTGAAAAAGGCAATAGCCTCAAGGCGGTGGAAGTGCGCGGCGTTGATCCTGAGAAGCAAAAAGAAGTCAGTGTGCTGCCGCAATTTGTCAAGGACAATGCCTGGGACAGTCTGGAAGCGGGCAAGCAGCAGGTTATTCTGGGCCAAGGGGTGGCCGACACCTTGGGGATCGGTGTGGGCGATTGGATCACCGCGATGATCCCTAACCCGGACCCTAGCTTGAGGCTTAAGGCACCGCACCGAATCCGGCTGCAGGTGACCGGTCTGCTGGCGCTGGCCGGGCAAATCGACCATAACTTTGCGTTGGTACCAATTGAGGATGCACAAGGCTACCTATCCATGGAGGCGGGTATCACCGGGATCGAGCTGAACGTGGACAACGTGTTGGATGCCCAGAGTATTGTGCGTGAGGTTGGCTTTACCTTACCGGTTTATGTCTACCTCAAGAGCTGGAACCAAAAATACGGTTACCTTTATCGGGATATCCAAATGGTACGCACCATTATGTACCTGGTCATGGTGCTGGTCATTGGGGTGGCTTGCTTCAATATTGTCTCGACCTTGATGATGGCGGTAAAAGACCGTGCAGCGGATATTGCGATTTTGCGCACCATGGGGGCTCCGGACAGGCTGATCCGCTCCATTTTCGTCTGGCACGGCGTGCTGTCGGGGGTTGTTGGCAGCTTGGTGGGCTCGCTGCTCGGCTCATTGGTGGCGGTCAACCTCACGAATTTGATTAAGGGGCTAGAGGGCTTGATCGGACACCAGTTTTTGTCGGGCGATATTTACTTTGTCGACTTCCTTCCCACGTCCTTGTCGCTGCACGATGTACTGTTGGTGACCACCACGGCGGTGGCATTGAGCTTCTTGGCAACCTGGTATCCAGCGAAAAGGGCAGGCGCGCTGCAGCCAGCAATAGTACTGAGCGCAAAATAATAGCGAACGAGGCCCTCAAGGTGTGTTGTGGTGATGGCTGATGCTGATGCAAACGTGTTTTGAGGGAGCGGTCGGCAAATGAGATAAAACGTGTTTAGTGATTTTCAGTGCTCTGCCAACTGCTTCGCTTTTTTGTTAGAAATATTTGAGTTTGCCTTACTGAGTGCTATTTAATCTAAGCAATAAAAAAACCTCGCATCTGCGAGGTTTTTTTTATTGCTTGGCGCTTAATCCTTGTGGAGGCTCAGGACGCGGAACCGACGTTTTTGCCAGCTTCGCACAACGGAGTAGCGCCATAGGCCGCGGATACCGAAGTAGCCAAGGGCAGAGAACAGGATAGAACAAACTGCGCACCCCAATAGGAAAGGAGGCCCAATTTGGTTCATCTGGTGCAACAGGAATTCCCAGGACAGCTCGAAGTGGAAGGCTTGGTGCGGGGTATCCATCAACCACGCCCCGACTTTATAGGCCCCATAAAACATCACCGGCATAGTGATAGGGTTGCTGATCCATACCAAACAGACAGAAAGCGGCAGGTTGACGCTAAAGATAATGGCGGCGCCGGCAGCCATGATCATCTGGCTGGGAAGAGGTACAAACGCCATAAACAAACCGACCGCAAAAGCTCCAGACGCCGAACGGCGGTTGAGGCACCACAAGTTGGGGTTGTAAAGCACGTTGCCAAATATCTTCAACGCTTTTTGGCGCTTGATGACATCATGGCTTGGCATTATTCGTTTAATTACTTGTCTTGGCATTGTAATTCTTTTTTTCACAGGCAGGCTTGAGATGAACAAAAGCGCTGCCGGGGTTGCACTTGGACTGCTATCGCTTCATTTTTGGCTGGCGTTGCCAACCTATCATGGGTTTATTACAACCTTAATGATAGGCAGTGTAGTGTGTTTCTTTTTCCGCTGGCGACTATTGATCTATATCGGCATCGGCGCTTGTTTGGCGAATCTCGCCGCAACATCCTATCTAAAAAACGTCCAACTGGCTTTTATTGAGCCGAGGAATATTACCATAGTTGGGGAAGTTAGCAGCCTATTAAATCATAAGAAACCAGATACTTTGTTTGATTTTGTAACCTCAGAAATGCGCTCGTCAGATATTCGTGCAAGCAAAACATTGCGTGTTAGGCTGGGTTGGTCCGAGCAAGTCAACATCCCGGAGATGAAACAAGGTGAGCGCTGGCAGTTGCAAGTTCGGCTGCGGCCGCCACATGGCCGGGTCAATAGCGCCGGTTATGACCGCGAGCGGCAGTATGTCGGCCAGGGGATCCACGCGACGGGGGTAGTGCTAAGTGGTATTCGCCTGGCACCGAGTCAGCATACGCTGTCAGGCTTGCGCCAATCGATTTTCGATGCCGCGGTGGACTATACCGAGGGACTGAGCCACCGAGGATATCTGCTGGCACTGGGGTTTGGCTTTCGCGGGGCACTGGACGCCAAAGATTGGGGGATACTGCGCGATAGCGGCTTGGCCCATCTGATGGCGATTTCCGGATTGCATATCGGTCTGGCGATTATGCTGGGATGGTGGAGTGGGGGCATATTGCGCAATCTTGTCGGTGATTGGCCGTATGCAATCTGGCTGCCGCTTTGGCTGGGACTGGCCATCGGAGCCCTGTACGCATGGCTCGCTGGCTTTACCCTGCCGACCCAGCGGGCATTGCTGATGAGCATGGTGGCACTGGTTTTGCTGCGGTTTCGGATCATCTGGCCGGGATGGCAAATCCTGCTGTTGGTATTCGCAGTCAGTCTCGCGTTGGATCCGCTGGCGTCATACCGGGCGGGCTTCTGGTTATCTTTTGCGGCGGTGACGGTTATCGCCTTGGCCTATGCCGGCGGAGTGAGATTCGAGGGGCATGCCGGGCTAGGGGTCTATCAACGCTGGTATGGCAAATGGCAGGCGCTTATTTTACTCCAGCTTTCTCTGCTAGTGCTGATGCTGCCTGTCCAATGGCTGTGGTTTGGTGGGTTTTCGCCCTGGGCGCCGTTGATCAATTTGCTGGCGGTGCCCTGGGTGAGTGTGACTACGGTGCCCTTGGTTCTGGCGGCGATTGTCTTCTCGCCTATTGAGCAGATGGCCATGGTGTGCTGGCAACTGGCCAATACCGCATTGACACCGGTGCTATGGTTGGCGCAGTGGACGCAGGGGGGCTGGTGGACACTCGCCGATAGCCAAGGCAACTGGGTGGTCGGCGTGGTTGTCATGGCTGTGCTGCTGTGGATGCTGCCGGTTAGGCGATTTATCGGACTGTTGGTGACCCTGTCAATCGTAGTCCTACTGTGGAACAAACCGCTCTTCCTGTTCAGTGACCCCAAGGCTGAACTTAGTGGTCGCTCCCCGGCGGCTGACCGCTGGCAAGTTGATCTGCTCGATGTCGGACACGGTCTGGCTGTTTTGATATCTACTCGAAATCGCAGCGTGCTCTATGATACCGGTAATCAATGGCCAGGGGGCTCCATAGCCAGTGCCGTGATCGAGCCGGTCCTGAAGCAGCGGGGCCAGGCTACGCTTGATGGCCTGATATTGAGCCATGCCGATAGCGATCATGCCGCAGGGGCTGACTATCTGGAGGTGGCTTTTGACCCCGAGTGGAAGCGCAGCAGCGATTTTCGCGCGGGTTATCAGGCGTGCATCCGGGGTGAACAGTGGCAGTGGCACAGCTTGAGTTTTCGAGTGCTGTGGCCGCCGAAACAAGTCGCGAGGGCGGCTAATCCCCATTCGTGTGTGATCGAAGTAAGGCAGTTTTCCGGGATGAATGAAGGTACGGGGGTATCTTTGCTCCTGACCGGGGATATCGATGCGGTGTCCGAGTTGTTGCTAGCCAGGCTGGAGCCGGGGCTATCGCCGGATATCTTGCTGGTTCCGCACCATGGCAGCCGGAGTTCGTCGACGGCGACCTGGCTAGAACAGATGGGCTGGCTCGGCAATATGTCACCCAAATATGCGCTGGTGTCGGTGGCGCGCTTCAACCCTTGGCAACTGCCGTCGGGCGAGGTGCGCCAGCGGTATTTGGACAAAGGCATCGAATGGCTCTCTACGGCTGAATCGGGTCAGGTGACACTGGCCATTGAGGGGGGAGAGATCGAGGTGGTACGTTATCGCCAAGACAGAAAAGCAGCGTGGTTTAGGCCGGCAATACCGCCGCCTTAACGGGAATAGGTCGTGGTGGTGAGGTTGGCTGTTTGAAAAACAAGCAGTTTTACAGCCGGGGGAATGAACTTATTTGGTCTCCGGCCTTTATGCGAGTAGAATGGAAAAATTGACTTAAAGAAAAAATGGTTTCCATGACTACTTCGAACGATCAAACCACTTGGGAGACGTTTAAGCGACTGTGGCCTTCGATTAGCCTGTATAAAGCCGGTTTGGCTGTCGCTGTTGTTGCATTGATTATCAACGCCGCAAGTGATGCATTGATGCTCTCGATGATAAAGCCGCTAATGGATGAGAGCTTTGGCGGGCTTGACGGAATTGAATCGAATTTCCTGGCAATGATGCCTATCTACCTGATGGGGCTGATGATCCTACGCGGGGTCAGTGGCTTCGTTTCTACTTACTGCCTGGCATGGGTTTCGGGCAATGTGGTGATGAGCATGCGTCGCCAGATGTTCAACCACTTCATGAAAATGCCGGTCGGCTTTTTCGATAAAGAATCGTCGGGCAAACTGCTCTCGCGCATTACCTACGACTCGGAGCAGGTGGCCGCAGCAACCAGCAATGCCATGGTCAGCCTGGTGCGCGAAGGAGCCAGTATCATCGCCCTGATGGCTATCATGTTCTATAACAGCTGGCAGCTGTCGGCTATTTTGCTTGTCATTGCGCCTGTGGTTGCCGTCAGCATTCGCGTGGTCTCCAAGCGATTCCGCCGGATTTCCAAGAATATGCAGGACGCGATGGGCTCAGTCACCTCGTCGGCAGAGCAAATGCTCAAGGGCCACAAAGTGGTGCTGAGCTACGGTGGCCAGCAGGTCGAGCAGGATCGCTTCGAGCAAGTGAGTAACCGGATGCGTCAGCAGACCATGAAGCTGGTCTCGGCCCAGGCTATTGCCAACCCGGTTATTCAAGTGATTGCTTCTATGGCACTGGTTGTGGTGCTGATCCTCGCTAACACCGAAGCGTTGCGCGAGTCGCTGACGCCGGGTACCTTTGCGCTGATCTTCGGTTCCATGTTTGGCCTGATGCGCCCGCTTAAGGCGCTGACTAACGTGACCTCCCAGTTCCAGCGTGGTATGGCGGCATGCCAGACGCTGTTTGGCCTGATGGAGCTTGAGACGGAAAAAGACAACGGTAACCATGAAGCTAAGCGCGTGAACGGGGATATCCAGGTGAAGGATGTGACTTTCACTTACCCAACCAAGGATGCGCCGGCGCTGAGAAACGTCAGTTTTGATTTGCCCGCCGGGCAGACACTCGCCTTGGTCGGCCGATCGGGCTCGGGCAAGAGTACCATTGCCAACCTGCTTACCCGCTTCTACGACATCGACTCGGGCAGTATCACCATTGATGGCCATGACATTTGTGACTACAAGCTGGCTAACCTGCGCGAGCAGGTGGCGGTTGTGTCGCAGAATGTCCACCTGTTCAACGACACGATTGCCAACAACATCGCCTATGCAAGCGGTGATAACTACAGCCGGGCGGATATCGAAAAAGCCGCAGAGCTTGCCTATGCCATGGACTTTATCAAAGAGATGGACAATGGCTTGGATACCATCATCGGCGAGAACGGTGTCAGCCTTTCCGGTGGCCAGCGCCAGCGTATTGCGATTGCCCGAGCCCTGTTGCGCAATGCTCCTGTACTGATCCTCGATGAGGCGACGTCGGCCCTGGATACCGAATCAGAGCGGGCCATTCAGTCTGCACTGGACGAGCTGCAAAAAGACCGAACCGTGCTGGTAATTGCCCACCGCTTGTCGACCATTGAAAACGCCGACCAGATCCTGGTAGTCGATGACGGGGAAATTATCGAACGTGGCGTGCATGCCGAGCTGTTGGCCCAAGAAGGAGCCTATGCCCAGCTGCACCGTATCCAGTTTGGTGAATAATGGCTTCCGTTATCGAAAAAATATGGTTTGAGCACCATCCGGCTGGGGTGGTGCTCAAACCGCTGCTGTGGCCGTTGAGCAAACTATTTGGCGCGGTGAGCCGTCATCGCCGCCAGCAATACCAAACCGGTCGGAAAGCCGCTTACCGCCCGTCGGTGCCGGTCGTGGTGGTGGGCAATATTACCGCTGGCGGTAATGGCAAGACGCCGGTGGTGGTCTGGCTGGTTGAGCAGCTCAAGGCCGCAGGGCTCAAGCCCGGGGTGGTTTCCCGCGGCTATGGGGCCAAGGCACCGCATTATCCCTACCGGATCAGTGACCAGAGTACGACCGCCGAAGCAGGTGATGAGCCGGTGTTGATATTTCGCCGCACAGGCGTCCCTGTTGCGGTCTCGCCCAAGCGTGCCGAGGCGGTGCAGCTGATTGAGTCCGACGTCGATGTCATCATCACCGATGACGGTCTGCAGCACTATGCGCTGGCAAGGGATATCGAAATTGTGGTGATTGACGGCCAGCGCCGTTTTGGCAACCAGCAGCTGATCCCGATGGGGCCGCTGCGCGAAGGCTGTGAGCGCCTGCAAGAAGTGGATTTTCTCATTTGCAACGGCGGCAATGCCGAACGCAATGAAATCCCGATGCAACTGGTGCCTGCAGACTTGGTCAACCTCTGCACTGGCGAGCGCTGCGAGGCTGCCAAGCTGCAGGGTGACATTGTTGCCATGGCCGGTATCGGCCATCCCCCGCGTTTTTTTAGTACATTGCAGCAGCTCGGTATCACCCCGGTGAAGTGTCAGCCATTCGCGGATCACCAGGCGTTTGCCGAGCAAGAATTAAAACAGCTGTCCGCGCAAGGCCAGCACTTAGTCATGACAGAGAAAGATGCGGTGAAATGCCACGCTTTCGCCCAGCCTAACTGGTGGTATTTGCCGGTCGATGCCGCGATGCCCGCCGAGCAGGCTGAAAGCTTGATTAACCGGATTATTAAGGTAAAGGAAGAGTATGGATCATCGTCTGCTTGAAATCGTTGCATGCCCAGTATGCAAGGGTAAATTGAACTTCGACAAAGACAAAAATGAGCTGATCTGCAAATTTGATCGTCTGGCATATCCGATTAAAGATGGTATTCCAGTACTACTGGAGCCAGAGGCGCGCACTCTGAGTTCGGAAGAGGTGAAATAATGTCTTTTACCGTGATTATTCCGGCCCGCTACCAGTCTTCACGCCTGCCGGGTAAGCCGCTGGCAGATATTGCCGGCAAGCCGATGATCCAGTGGGTTTATGAGCAGGCGAGCAAAGCCGGTGCCGAGCAGGTTATTGTGGCGACGGACGATCAGCGGATCGCCGACGTGGTCAAGGCATTTGGCGGCGAAGTCTGCATGACCCGTGCCGATCATGAGTCGGGAACCGAGCGCCTGGCGGAAGTGGTCGAGAAATACCAATTGGCTGATGACCAAATTGTGGTCAACGTTCAGGGTGACGAGCCGCTGATCCCAGACAGCATCATCCGCCAGGTAGCGACCAACCTAGCTGGTAGCAAAGCGCCGATGGCAACACTGGCTGTCGAGATTGACCACGCCGATGAAGTGTTTAATCCTAATGCGGTGAAAGTGGTGACCGACAAAGACGGCTACGCACTTTACTTCAGCCGCGCCTCCATTCCATGGGATCGCGATAACTTTGCCAAGCGCCCGCAGGAAATCCACCAGAATCTGATGCGCCATATCGGTATCTATGCCTACCGTGCTGGTTTCATCAACACCTACATCAACTGGGAGCCGAGTGCGCTGGAGAAAATCGAAGCGTTAGAGCAGCTTCGGGTGTTGTGGTACGGTGAGAAAATCCATGTAGAAGTGGCAATTGATGCGCCGCCGGCCGGGGTGGATACGCCAGAGGATTTGGAAAAAGTACGTCAACTGGTAGGTTGAGTACTGCGAAAAAAGTAACGGGGAAGCTTAAGCTTCCCCGTTTTTTTAGCTTGGGCACCCCTTGTTGTGCATCAGTTATGGCTCAGTGATTGCCCTGCTGCGCTTGCCCTTGAGTAAGCGCTTCCAGTTGACCGGCATCATCGGTACCACTATCAGCAAGATCCCCGCTAGTGTGAGCAGATCGGGAATTTCATCGAACCACATCACCCCGAACGCTGTCACGAACACCAGCCCTGAATACTCTGCCAGAGCAATTTGGCCGGCCGCCGCTTTCTTGTAGCCAATGACCACCAAGGCATGGTAGCCCAGCACAAATAGGTTGATCGCCATGATCCAGCCGACATGGCGCCACTCTATGTCAGCCCACTGCGGTACGGCCAAGGCGAGCGATAGCGGTAGGGTCATCACGCCGGTCCAGAATAGGGTTGAAACCAGGTGCTGCTCTTGGGGTAATTTACGGATCAATATGTTACCCAATCCCATAGAAAGGGCACTGCCAAGCCCGGCAATCGCGGCCCAGTGGAAATGCTCCGGCCGTAATACCACCAGCACACCGGCAAAACCGATGCTGGTGGCGATGACTTTCGACCGGGGCGGGGTTTCCTTGAGCAGCAAGACCGACAACGGCAACATCAGCAGCGGGCCAACATAGAACATCGCATTGGCGGTCGCCAGCGGCAAGAAGGTAATTGCGATCATGGCACAGGCGCTACCCATCAAGATCAACTGGGCGCGCCAGAAGGCAATTTTGCAGCATCCCTGGTGGCGCTTTTCCCGCGGCAGTGCCAGCCAGAACGGTAATAACATGATCACGCTGAGCAACTGGCGGATGAATACATACTGGAAGGTAGGGACTTCTCCGTTGAGGATTTTCAGTGAAACGTCAGAGAAGGAGGCTAACAAGTTGGCGGCAACAAGCAGGACAATGGCCTGGTTAACTGGACTACGCATTGATACTCGGTGGCTAAATGGGCTTAGTGATAAAATAATCCTGCCATATTGTATGGCAAGTGGACGTATTCTACCGATCCATCCTGAAAATTCACTGAGTAATTTGCAATATTACCGAAGAATTGAGCTTAGTATTTGATTATCAATAAAAAAGCCACCCATATGACTTGGGTGGCTTCCAATTTAGCGTCTAGTGCCTAGTGCTAGTTTTAAGCTTTCGCTGTCTGCTCTTCGATATCGGCATCGGACTCGAACAGGGCGTTGTCGGCTTGGCCCAGTACCCGAGAAGTAATGGTACCGGCAGTCATCGCGCCGCTGACGTTTACCGCAGTACGGCCCATATCAATCAGTGGCTCAATGGAGATCAGCAGGCCAGCTAGAGCGACCGGCATATCCAGGGCTGACAGCACAATTAGAGCCGCGAAGGTCGCACCGCCACCAACACCGGCAATGCCGAACGAACTAATGGTAACAATGGCAATCAGGGTTATCATGAAGCCAGGGTCAAGCGGGTTGATGCCGACCGTCGGGGCGATCATCACGGCCAGCATCGCAGGATACAGGCCGGCACAGCCATTCTGGCCCATGGTGGCACCGAATGACGCTGAGAAGTTAGAAACAGCATCGCCGTTGCCCAGCTTTTTCACTTGGGTTTCAACGTTGAGTGGAATGGTACCGGCGCTGGAGCGCGAGGTGAATGCAAAGGTCAGTACCGGCAGGATTTTCTTCAGGTAACGGATTGGGTTAACGCCAACAAACGCTACCAGGACCAGGTGCATTACAAGGATTAAGCCCAGGCCGACGTAAGAGGCCACCACGAAGTTGAGCAGGCTCAGGATGTCGTCGTAGTTCGAGCCTGCAACAACTTTGGTCATCAGCGCCAGTACGCCGTATGGCGTTAGGCTCAGCACCATGCGAACCAAGGTACGCACGACTTCCTGGGCAACGTTGATGAACTTCTCGAAGCTTGCACCCAGCTCTGGTTGGGTGCGGATCACGGTAAGGCCAGCCACACCGACAAAGGCGGAGAAAATCACCACAGCGATAGTCGACGTTGGGCGGCTACCAGCCAAATCGGCAAACGGGTTGGCCGGGAAGAAAGAGATAATCATGTCGGCAAAAGACATGGCTTCAACCGAGGTCAAACGGGTTTCCAGCATCTCACCACGGGCGATCTCGCGTGCTCCCTGAACGATCCCCTCGGCACTCAGGCCGAACATGCTGCTAATAAGAATACCGATCAGCGCTGATGCCGCTGTGGTCGCCAGCAGGATACCGATACTCAAGCCTGAGATTTTGCCCAGCGACCCCGAGTCTTTCACCTTGATGATGGCACCGATGATAGAGACAGTGATCAACGGCATGATGATCATTTTCAACAGGCTGACGTAGCCCGCACCAACAATGTTGATGTACTCCAGAGTGCCAGCGATAACGTCGCTGCCACCGCCGTACACAAGCTGGAGCGCGCCACCGAATAGCACACCCAGCCCCAACGCGGTAAATACGCGCTTGGAAAGGGTTTGCTCTGATTTTTGTTGTTTGACCAACAGGGCAATAATGATGGCGAAGACCGCCAAGTTGAGTATCTGGAACATCGAACCTAATCCTACCGTTGTTTATAACTCGCAATTCCGGTTTGCTAAGTCATCAATCACTAATTGGCTGCAATAGTAAGATGTGAATCGCAAAACCTGAATCAGTTTTCGCCGTTCTCGTTATGAGTAATCGGTATTTAATAAAACAAAAAAGAATAAGGGTGAAAAGTTGAGCAAAGTTGCTGTTTTTATACAAAAAAACGCTCGTAAACGTTAAGAATAAGGGGGGAGGGTCGCTATTAGTGAATAGGAAATCAGCCAGTGAGGCGAGGCAGATTTGATGCGTCAGTGACTCCGCCGGCCCGGAATGTTCCGGCGGATATCTTGGGGGGAGGCTATTGCGTTGCAGCTTCTTCGCTGCTGATCACCGTGCGAAGTTGCTGCCACCAGCGCCCCAGCTTTTCGTACCAATAGCGTTCGGTCTGTTCGAGGTATTTGGCCTGAGGGCGGTAGCGCTCCCAGGGCTGCTCAATCTTGTTGCTGGCAAGGAAGTTGGTCGGGGCGGCTGACGGCGTCAATCCGATCCTATTGAATTCTTCGATGGCTCGCTTCATATGGCTGGCCGACGTCACAACGACCAATTTGCTCTCGCCGACCACAGAGACGGCCTGAAAGGCCTCTTCCCAGGTATCTTTGGCGGTTTCAAGCAGCAGGATGTCATTTTTGTTGACCCCGAGGGCGAGCGCCACCTTCGCCATCATGCGTGCTTGGCTGATATCGGTACCGCCGCCGTAGCCCGACAAAATTAATTTTGAGCCCGGGAACAGTCGGTGAATACGCATCCCTTCAGACAGACGCATTAGCGATGTGCGGGAAAGCTGTGAGGTGATCGGCATGGCGTGATCAATCACATGGCCACTGCCCAGTACCATTACATAATCCACCGCCTGACCGGACGGAACGTAAGGCGGGTAAGCTTTTTCCAGCGGGCGCAGCAGACTGGTTGCGACCGGTTGAAAAGAGACAAGGAAAATCCCCAGAAAAGCAAAGCTGATGAAAAAGGATGCCAGCCCTTTACGGCGGGTAAACCAGAGAAGCAGTAGCCCCAGCAGGCCGAGCATGAGCATTGCGGGCAGGGGCATTAGTAAAGCAGAGACAATTTTTTTTAGTTCAAACATGCAATGTAGTCCGAAAAATCAGCAGTTGAGCTCGAAAAAGCACCACAAGCCTTTATTCCTTTATCGCTTGTGAGAAAATAAGCCACATTTTTAGAACCGCTATCATAACGTAAAGCTGACGTGATCGAAGATCGAAATTTTGACGACTTAGCGCAAAAATTTGCAAAAAATATTTACGGAACTGGCAAAGGCCAGATCCGCCAAACGGTTGTTTGGGAAGATCTTGAGCAAATTTTAGCCCTACTGAAGAGTGATAAACCGCTGCATTTACTCGATGCTGGTGGGGGTGTGGGCCAACTGTCACAGAAAGTGGCAGAGCTAGGACATCACGTCACGTTGTGTGATCTTTCTAGCGAAATGCTCAAGCTCGCAGAGCAAGATATTGCTAAAAACGGCCTGCTTGAGCAGTATCGTCTGGTGCACAGCCCGGTGCAGGCGATCGGGGAGCATCTGGACAGCCAGGTTGATCTGGTGTTGTTCCATGCTGTCATGGAATGGCTGGCCGATCCGCAGGCGGCACTGGAATATCTTCTTGAGCAGGTAAGACCAGGCGGTATTATCTCCATTATGTTCTACAACTATAATGGCCTGCTGTTTAAGAACTTGATTTGTGGCAACCTGACTCATATCGAAGAGGGGATGCCGCATAGAAAGCGCTTCAAACTTCAACCTCTGCACGGGATCAAACCTGATGAGGTATATAGCTGGTTAGAAAACGCAGGTTTTAACATTCTTGGTAAAACCGGAGTACGAACATTCCACGACTATATGCAGACAACGATGGTCGGGGATTACAGTTTTGAACAGGTACTGGCGATGGAGCAAAAACTTTGCCGCCAGGAGCCTTATTTGTCCCTGGGCCGATATATTCATGTTTACGCCCAAAAGCCGTTAGCAGGCCCAGAGACGTTGAAAAACAAAAGCAATAAGGACAACGGATGAGTGAAGTAACCCAGACCGTTCCCGAGTTGGTCAGTTGGGTTAAGCAGCATGAGTTTGAGCTTAACCTGCCAACCGAGCGGCTGGCGTTTCTGTTGGCGATTGCTGTATTGAGCGGCGATCGTTTTGATGAAGAATTAGGGGAAGGTGAACTGATCGATGCGTTTCGCATTGTCAGCGATATGTTCGAGCAGACACCGGAAACCGTGGCCTTCCGTGCCAACAACGCCATTAATGAGTTGGTTCGCCAACGCTTGATTTCCCGCTTTACCAGTGAGGTCACCGACGGTGCGAGTATCTACCGTCTGAGCCCGCTGGCACTGGGGATCACCGATTATTATGCCCGTCACCGCGAGTATTCAACGCTCAAGCTTTCCATTCAGCTTGCCATGGTTGCTGATGAAATTAACAAGGCCGCCACGGCAGCGCAGGAAGGCGGCGACGAGAGACACTGGCGCCAGAACGTTCATGCGGTGCTGAAATATTCAGTGGCCGAGATCTTTGACCGTATCGATCTCAACCAACGCACCATGGACGAGCAGCAGCAACAGGTGAAGCAAGATATTGCCGAACTGCTGAACCAGGATTGGCGCGCGGCGATCAGCAGCTGTGAAACCCTGTTGAACGAAACCTCGAGCACCCTGCGAGAGCTGCAGGATACCTTGCAGGCGGCGGGTGACCAGTTGCAAACCCAGCTGTTGATTATCCAGGAAGAAATTCAGGGTAACCCGGATCTGGAGTTTGTTGATGCCATGGTATTTAACTTGCAAGCCAAGTTGGACCGCATCATCAACTGGGGACAGCAGGCGATTGACCTGTGGATTGGCTATGACCGCCATGTCCACAAGTTCATTCGTACTGCGATCGACATGGACAAGAACCGCGCCTTCAGTCAGCGCTTGCGCCAGTCGGTGAAAGACTACTTCGACGCGCCGTGGATGCTGACTTACGCCGATGCCGAGCGCTTGCTCGACATGCGTGATGAGGCCTTGGTCCTGCGTGATGACGAAGTGACCGGTATCGTACCGGAAGAGATGGAATTTGAAGAGCTGGATCTGGTCAATGATCAGCTGGCGGAACAAATTGCCGCAATGTTGCAGGCCCACAAAGAGACCGGCGCTGCAATTAACTTGAGTTTGCTTCTTAAAGATTATTTGGCTCAGCACCCTCACGCGCAGCATTTTGATATGGCGCGTCTGGTGATTGATCAGGCTGTACGACTGGGTTATTCCGAGTCGGACTTCAATGCCATCCAGCCTGATTGGGAAGCTATTAATGACTATGGAGCCAAGGTACAAGCAAATGTCATTGACAAATATTGAAGAATTTATGCCTGAAAAGCTGGCCAAGGCGATTGCCAATCCGCTTTTCCCGGCACTGGACAACGCCCTTCGTTCTGGTCGTCATATCTCCAGCGAAGATTTGGACAACCACGCCCTGCTGATTGAGTTCGAGCAGGAGCTGGTGATGTTTTACAAGCGCTATAACGCCGAATTGGTGCGTGCGCCGGAGGGGTTCTTTTACCTGCGTCCGCGCTCGACATCATTAATCAGTCGATCGGTGCTGACCGAACTCGATATGCTGGTGGGCAAGGTACTGTGTTTCCTTTACCTCAGCCCGGAGCGTTTGGCGCACGAAGGGATCTTCACTAACCAAGAACTGTTCGACGAACTGATGCAGTTAGCCGATGAGAAGAAGCTGATGAAGCTGGTGACTCATCGTGCAACAGGTTCTGATCTTGACCGCGAAAAACTGTTCGACAAGACCAAGACCTCTCTGCGTCGTCTGCGCCGCCTTGGCATGATTATCCCGATCGGTGAAAACGGTAAATTCCGCATCAGCGAAGCGGTATTCCGATTCGGTGCTGATGTTCGTGTCGGCGATGATGTGCGTGAAGCGCAAATCCGCTTGATTCGTGATGGTGAAGCAGTGGTTGTTCATCAGCAGGAGCCAAGCCAGTCAAGCTTGTTGCAAGAAGCTGATGAAACACAAGAACAAGAGTTAGACAAAGCCGGTTTGGAGGGTGAGGCCTAATGGAACGCGGTAAGTATCAATCGTTGACCATGGTCAACTGGAATGGCTTCTTTGCCCGTACATTCGATATCGATAACCTGGTAACCACGCTGTCTGGCGGTAACGGTGCTGGTAAGTCGACCACCATGGCGGCATTTATTACCTCCCTTATTCCGGATCAGAGCCTGCTTCATTTCCGTAATACCACCGAAGCGGGGAGCTCCAATGCCTCTCGTGACAAAGGTCTGCACGGTAAGCTGAAACCGGGTACCTGTTACTCGGCACTGGATGTGGTGAACTCGAAGAACCAGCGCATCATTTTTGCAGTGAAACTGCAGCAGGTTGCTGGCCGTGACAAGAAGGTGGATATCAAGCCATTTATTATCCAGGGTTTGCCATCACATGTTAAACCGACCGAAATCTTGGTCGAAACACTGTCTGATAACCAGGCGCGTGTACGTCAAATTAACGAAGTGAAAGAGCTGGTCGGCAGCGAATATGAAGGCGTAATGTTTAAGGCCTTCAACTCGGTGACTGACTACCATGTGCAGATGTTCGAATTCGGTGTGTTGCCGAAGAAACTGCGCAACAGCACCGACCGCTCTAAATTCTACCGTCTGATTGAAGCCTCGCTCTACGGTGGTATTTCCAGTGCGATCACCCGCTCGCTGCGTGACTACCTGCTGCCGCACAACAGCGGCGTGAAGAAAGCGTTCCAGGATATGGAAGCGGCACTGCGTGAAAACCGCATGACGCTGGAGGCGATCAAGCTGACCCAGAGCGACCGTGATCTGTTCAAGCACTTGATCACCGAAGCGACCAACTACGTGGCGGCAGACTACATGCGCCATGCCAACGAACGTCGCCAGAAGCTGGAAAAAACACTGGGCTTGCGCGGTGAACTGATGGGGTCGCGCAAGAGCTTGGATGATCAGCAGGCCTCTCTGACCAACATGACAGCTGAGCTGGATGAACTGACCGAGCGCGAAGGGGCGCTGGAGCAGGATCACCAGGCCGCTTCTGATCACCTGCAACTGGTCCAAACCGCAGTGCGCCAGCAGGAGAAGATCGAACGCTATCGTGAAGATCTCGAAGAGCTGACCGAACGCCTTGAAGAGCAAGTGATGGTGGTCGAAGAAGCCGCTGAACAACTTGCCATGGCAGAAGAGCAGGCGCTACTGACAGAAGAAGAAGTTGATAGTCTGAAAACCCAGCTGGCAGATTACCAGCAGGCGCTGGATATGCAGCAGACACGTGCTCTGCAATACCAGCAGGCAGTACAGGCGCTGGAAAAAGCCCGTGATATCACAGGTGAGCACCAGATGCTGGCCGATCAGGCAGTCCCTTACCTTGCTCAGTTGAAGCAGGATCAGGAAACCCAAACCACGGCATTGTTGGCCCTCAAGCACCGACTGGATATGTCATCGGCGGCGGCACAGCAGTTTGAAAAAGGCCTGCAGATTGTTACCACGATAGCTGGCTCAATCGAGCGTTCAGAAGCGGGGAGCAAAGCCCGTGAATTGATTGCCAAAGCGCGACAGCTAGGAGCGATTACCGAGCGCAGCGACCAGCTAAAAGCCCAATATCGTGACCTGGAGCGTGCAGTTCGTAACCAGCGCCAAGCGACAGAACTGGCTGAAACCTATGCCAAGCGCTTTGCGGTTGAGCTTGACGGCGAGCTGGCACTGGCTGAAGAGCAGGCTCGCCACGAGGCGACGCTGGAAGAGCTGGAGCAACAGCAGGAAATCCTGGTCGAGCAGCGCAATGACATGCGCCGGCAGGAGCAGCAGCTGACCAGTCAGATCTCGGCTCTGGAAGCGGCAGCCCCGGCGTGGATTGCCGCCTCTGATGCATTGGAAAAGCTGTCTGAGCAATCGGAGCGTGAGCTTTACGATAGCCAGGCGGTGATGGAAGCGATGCAGCTGACTCTGGACAAAGAGCGTGAAGCGTCTGCGACCCGTGACAAGCTGGCCGCCCGCAAGCAGCAGATCGAGTTGGATATCGAACGTTTGGCTCAGCCAGGCGGTAGTGATGATTCACGCTTGCGTGCACTGGCAGATACCTTGGGTGGCAGCCTGTTGTCGGAGATTTACGACGACATCACCCTGGCCGATGCTCCTTACTTCAGTGCCATGTATGGCCCGGCCCGTCACGCTATTGTGGTACCGGATCTAAAAGGCATCAAAGACAAACTGGTGGCGCTGGATGACTGCCCGGATGATTTATACATCATCGAAGGTGATGCAGATTCATTCGACGACAGTGGTTTTGATGTTGATGAGCTGGAAGAAGCGGTTTGCGTTCACCTTAACGATCGCCAGCTGCGATACTCTCGCTTCCCGAAAGTGCCGCTGTTCGGCCGTGCCGCGCGTGAGCAGCGCCTTGAACATTTGCGTGAAGAGCGTGAGCAGCTGATTGAAGAGCACGCCAAGGCGTCCTTTGATTCGCAGAAGCTCCAGCGCCTATACCAGAGTTTCAACAGCTTTGTCGCAACCCACATGGCCGTGGCCTTTAGCGATGATCCAGAAGCGGCGCTGAAAGTGGCCCGTGACAAGCGTAATCAGCTAAGCCGCCAGCTTTCTGAGTCACAGGCTCAAGAGCAGCAACAGCGCAGCCAGCTAACAGCTGCCCGCGAAGCACTTGGCCTATTGGGCAAAATCAACCCGCTGGTAAACCTGCTGGAAGATGACACCCTACAGGCACGCTTTGAAGAAGTGCAGCAGCAGCTGTCGCAGCTGGATGAAGCCCGCCAGTACCTTAACCGCCACGGTAAAGCGATTGCTGAGCTAGAGTCACTGGTTACGGCGCTGGATGCTGATCCGCAGCAGTTTGATGCCTTGCAGATCAGCTACGATGATGCCGACAAGCAGCTTCAAGCACTGAAAGCGAAGATCTTCGCTGTTGCCGACTTGGCAGAGCGCCGCCACCACTTTGGCTATGCTGATTCCATCGACATGCTCAGCAAGAGCTCTGAGCTTAATGAGCAGCTGAAAGCCAAGCTGGCCTCGGCTGAGCGTGAGCGTAATCGCTGTCGCGATGCCCTGAAACAGACGCGTTCACAAGCGAACCAGTACAACCAGCTGTTGGCGTCGCTCAAGAGCTCGCACCAGGCGAAACTGGAAACGGTTCAGGAGTTTGAGCGTGAGCTTCAGGAGTTGGGTGTTCGCGCCGATGTAGAAGCCGAAGAGCGCGCCCGCTTGCGCCGAGATGAGTTGAACGAGCGTCTACACACCTCGCGTACTCGTCGCAGCCAGCTAGAGAAAGGTATCACCTCTGTCGAGCTGGAAATGAAAGGCTTGGTGAAACGCCTACGCAAAGTGGGCAAAGAATACCAGGAGATCCGTAAGCTGGTGGTTACCGCCAAAGCCGGCTGGTGTGCGGTACTGCGCCTGGCGCGCGAAAGTGATGTTGAACGTCGCCTGCACCGCCGTGAAATGGCTTACATGTCTGCCGATGAACTGCGTTCGCTATCGGATAAGTCCCTGGGGGCGCTTCGTTTGGCGGTTGCGGATAACGAGAACCTGCGTGACGCGCTGCGGGCATCGGAAGATGTCTCTCGTCCAGAGCGCAAAGTACTGTTCTACATCGCGGTTTACCAGCACCTGCGCGAGCGTATTCGTCACGACATCATTCGTACTGATGATCCAGTAGAAGCCATCGAAGAGATGGAAGTAGAGTTGGCTCGCCTGAGCGAAGAGCTAACTGCCCGTGAACAACGTCTGGCGATCAGCTCTGACTCGGTAGCGAACATTATTCGCAAGACTATCCAGCGCGAGCAGAACCGTATCCGTATGCTCAACCAGGGTCTGCAGAATATCAGCTTTGGCCAGGTCCAGGGCGTGCGCCTGAATGTGAAGGTACGTGAAACCCACGAGCAGCTGCTAACTGGCCTTGCCGACCAGCAGGATCAGCATCAGGATCTGTTCGGTAACCACCGCCTGTCGTTCTCCGAAGCGATTGCTAAGCTGTTCCAGCGCCTGAACCCGCATATTGATGTCGGCCAGCGTTCGCCGCAGGTGATGGGCGAGGAGTTGTTGGACTACCGTAACTACCTTGAGCTGAGCATTGAAGTTAACCGTGGTACCGACGGCTGGCTGCAGGCTGAGTCGGGTGCGCTGTCAACCGGTGAGGCGATCGGTACCGGCCAAGCAATCCTGTTGATGGTTGTTCAGAGCTGGGAAGAAGAATCTCGTCGCCTGCGCGGTAAAGATATCATCCCATGTCGCCTGCTGTTCCTTGATGAGGCCGCACGACTGGATGGTAAGTCGATTGCAACGCTGTTCGAGCTGTGTGACCGTTTGGATATGCAGCTTCTTATCGCTGCACCGGAGAATATCAGCCCAGAGAAGGGCACCACCTACAAGCTGGTGCGTAAGATCTTCAAAGATCGCGAGCACGTGCATGTGGTTGGTCTGCGAGGCTTCGGCCAGGAGTCTAAGGCTCCTGCTAATATCCAGACCATGTTGGAATTGGATCCGGTGTAACCGCGAATCTGCAGTTCCTGATTGACTAAAGCCGGTCCTGTGACCGGCTTTTTTCGTCTTGAACATAAGAACTTTTTCTCATTACTTAATTACCCTAACGATAAATTTTTTGCCCTTTTATATCCGCCTAAAATTTTAACTGTCAGATTCGGCCACTTGCCAGCCTGAACAAAGCAGCACACTGCGATGAACTCGCTTTGTTTTGGCTTGGCATAAAAATACATAACCAAACACTAAGCGGCCAGCATATTGGTTTGGTACAGGCCAATTTTTATTTGTCGTAGGGGTGATGACATGAAAAAAGCAATATTTCCAGTGCTCGCCACGCTCATTGTGGCCGGGTGTAGTGATTCCGATGGGGCTGCCTCGTCATTAAACAGTGATCCGGCAGCAAATCAGGATGACGGTTCAGTGCCAGTTTCGGTGGATGTGTCCACGCCGCCTAATGAAGTGCCCAAGGGGGCAGATGATCTTCAGGCGTGCGTGGCAATTGATGCCGTACAGGTGATGGACTTGGCAGGGACGATTGTGGAATGGACAACCAAGAGCATGAGTGATCCCTATGGGGTTAACTCTACCCAGTGTATACCGGCAGATTCGGAAATCCCTGTGGATAACGACGGCTATCCAAAATTTATCGTGATCGACCTGTATGATGTGACAGGGGTAGACTTGGTCAACCTGATTTCAGAGCAGCTGCTGCCGGTGGGCGAATACACCAGCATGGCGCTTTCCATCCTGCAGGGCAGCTACGGTGATTTCTTAGATACGCCTTACTCCTATGTCGGTAACCCAGTCGATAAGACGAAGATGGATATTGTCGATGATCTCAAGTTCGACGGGTTGGATATCAACATTGAGGTACCGACTACCTTTACTATGACACTGGATCTTCGCAGCATGATCCAGCTGATTGAGCAGGCATATTATCTGAAGAATGAAGGCTTCAAGGTGGTAGACAATATCACTGCTGGGTCGCTGTTCGGTGATATCGATGTCTCATCGTGCGCAACGTCGGTCAAAGATGCGTATGTTTACCTCTATGAAGCCGATTCACCGGAGTATGGTGATTTGGGATCAGACTATCCTCCGGTCAAAACCGCCAAGGTGGGGGATGATGGTACCTATGAGATGAATTATGTGCCGGAAGGTAACTATGACGTGGTGTTGGTATGTGATGCTCTGATGGATCTGCCAAACGAAATCGACCTGGATATTGATCTCGACGGTGACTATTCCAAATACGAAAACCAGTATATCAGCGCCGGTGATCAGCATTACCGCAACCTTTAGCCACAAACAGTAATACGTTCGAACTGCAGCCAGGTATCAGCCTGGCTGCTTTTCTTTGTGCACAGGTGTAACCTGGCGACATATTGTTCTGCTATCCAGCCTATATTCAGCTAATAACCGTACCCTATAGCGGATGTAAATCGGATCTATCTCTCATTTTTGATTCTGGGCTATATTTTCTTGTAAGCGATAAGTGGCTGACAGCAATAATATTAACCGCCAATGTCCTCATTTCTGGTCTCCATTGCCTGGTCTTTTTTGGTTGTTTTTTGACCGCTGCTTCTTTAAATTTCCTACCCAACAACCGCAAATGCTTTGAAAGAGACCGAGATATGCCAGCTACCATGACCCTGAAAAAAATTGTATTCGGTGCCATTTTCGGCCTAGTTGCTTTCGGTGCAACAACTGCCCATGCTTCGGTTACGACTTCTCCCGAGCACCACCTGCTTTCAACCTTGAACTACGTAGAACTTGAAGCTGAGCAGGGCGACAAAAACATGCAGCTGTTCCTCGGACGTGCTTACCTTGAAGGCAGTAACGGCTTGCAGGCTGATCCGCTGAAAGGCATGTACTGGCTGGAAAAAGCAGCAGTAGATATGCCAGAGGTCAAGACTCTGATTGGCGATCTGTTCAAGAAAGGTGAAGTGCTGCCACGTGATCACGAGCAGGCAGTACGCTGGTACACCGAAGCGGCCAATGAGGGTGATGTGCCGGCAATGGTTGAACTGGGTATGTACTATGCGTCAGGCGCAACCGGTTCGGTTGACTGCGGCAATGCCATCAAGTGGTTCAACGAAGCGGCCAACGGCGGCTCCCTAGAGTCAAAGCGTAACCTTGTATGGCTGTATGCCACTTGCTCCGATGATCGTATGCGTGATGGCGAGCGTGCGCTGAAGTTGGCGAAGCAGGTGCTAAGCCGCAATGGCACCGGGGATGCGGGCGACTATGATAACCTGGCCGCCGCTTATGCTGCATGTGGTGAGTTCCGCCGTGCCGTTGAAGCTCAAGAAACGGCAATTGGCAAACTGGATGAATCAAACGGCCAGCGCTATGCAAACTTCGAGCAGCGTTTGAAGCTGTACCAGCAGAACCAGACAATCTATAGCGCTTCCCTGTAATTTGCTGAAAAATTTGAAAACACTATAAAAGGTGCCGATGGGCACCTTTTTTGTTTTCAAAAAGCAGTACACCAGCCGAGCCTCCCGCTAACGACGTCATAACAACTTCCAGTCCAGTTTCAATCCTTAACTATACTTACAGGAATTAGCTCTTAAGAGTGATACCAACCTGCATAAGTACTTGATCAACCTTTTTTCCTGCACAACCTATAGTTCAACTACTTATCAATGCTGGTATTTGGCAACTGCCTACTTGAGAGCAAAAATAACAAGATAGGTAAAAGGAAAGAAGCAATGAGCAACCCGGAACCCGTCAGTGATAAAGAGAAAGCCAAGTATGAATGGCGCTCTTTTTTGTTTATCACCATTTTCCTATTTCCCATTCTAGCCGTCGCCATCGTAGGAGGTTATGGCTTTATCGTGTGGGCGATGCAAGTGTTTTTCCTTGGGCCTCCTGGCCATGGGTAATTTCTATTGCCGAGATATGAACGCCAGAGTAAAGCTGCGAAGGTATAGGTAGAGCACTATGATGAATGCTTTGAAAAAGCTGTGGGCGACATTTTGGCGTCCAGCAGTACATATTAGCTTGGGCGTATTGACGCTCGGCGGATTCCTGGCAGGGATCATTTTCTGGGGGGGCTTCAATACAGCCCTTGAAATGACCAATACTGAGAAATTCTGTATTGGTTGCCACGAGATGCGTGACAACGTCTACGAGGAACTACAGCAAACTGTCCACTGGTCAAATCACTCTGGTGTCAGGGCCACTTGCCCAGATTGCCATGTCCCCCATAATTGGACCGATAAAATTGCCCGTAAAATGCAGGCCAGCAAAGAGGTATACGGCGCAATTTTCGGAACGATCAATACCCGTGAGAAATTTCTCGAAAAGCGGCTTGAGCTGGCTAATCACGAATGGGAACGTTTTTCTGCCAACGGGTCGCTGGAATGTAAAAACTGCCACAACTACGACAGTATGAACTGGGACGAAATGTCGGATCTTGCCCGTACACAGATGCAGCAGGCTGCTGAGCGGGATCAGAGCTGTATGGATTGCCATAAGGGGATTGCTCATGAGCTGCCGGGCAACATGGAACTCTCGGGCGGCATGGTCCAGCAGCTGGTCCAGAAAGCGGGCAACACCTCCTTCAAGGAAGGGGAGAGCTACTTCAGTGTCCGTTACCTGCCAATGTATGAAGACGAAGCCCTGACCATTGATGGCGGTCAGCTCAACCCGGCCTCCGAGGTGAAGGTGGTGCAGGTCAAAGACAATGCGGTGCAGGTTGAGATCTCTGGTTGGCGTAAAACCAAAGGTTTTGGCCGGGTGATCAACGAGGACTTCGGCCTGAATATCCCGACGGCGGCCCTGAGCAAAGATGCTGCGCTCAGTGATACCCTGGTTGAGAAATTTGAAGAAAAAGAAGACGAATTAACAGGCTTGGGCTGGCAGCGGGTCACAGCGAAACTGTGGATGCCGAAAGAGTCACTGCTTGATGATGTGGAAGAGATCTGGGCCGAGGCAAGGCCAGCCTACAATAACAACTGCAGTATTTGCCATACCCAGCCAGCCGAAAATCACTTCGATGCGAACACTTGGCCGGGCATGTTCAACGGGATGTTGGCATTCGTCAACCTCGACCGTGATAGTGAAGCCCTGGTGCTGAAATACCTACAGAAACACTCATCAGACTTTTCTGATGCCGGCCATTAAAAGAAACGAAGCGAGGTAAGAACATGTCTCTGAGTCGTCGTCAATTTTTATCCGGGCTGGTTACCACGAGCGCGGTAGGGGTCATCGGTCCGAGTCTACTGACTTCTGTTGCCCGTGCTGCCGAAGAGGTGTCCTCACCGTATTCGGCTGATGGGGTTTGGAAAACCACGGGCTCCCATTGGGGGGCATTTCGCGCCAAGATCTACAACGGTAAGGTTGTTGAGATCAAGCCACTGGAGCGTGATAAATACCCGACAGATATGATCAATGGGATCAAGGGGATTATCTACAATCCTTCCCGAGTCCGGTATCCGATGATCCGCCTAGATTGGCTCAAGAAGCACAAGTACAGCGGGGATACCCGGGGCAACAACCGTTTTGTCCGGGTGACTTGGGACGAAGCGCTGGATATCTTTTACAACGAGCTGGAACGGATCCAAAAGGATTATGGGCCATGGGCACTGCATGCAGGGATGACGGGCTGGCGGCAAACCGGCCAGTTCCATAGCTGTGGTAACCATATGCAACGGGCCGTTGGGATGCACGGTAACTTCATGACCAAAGTTGGGGACTATTCGACCGGTGCTGGCCAGACGATCATGCCGTACGTGCTGGGCTCGACCGAGGTCTATGCCCAGGGCACATCCTGGCCTGATATCTTGGCAAACAGCAAAACGGTGATCTTGTGGGCCAATGATCCGCTGAAGAATACCCAGGTCGGCTGGCAGTGCGAGACCCACGACTCCTACATGTATTACGAGCAGCTTAGGGACAAGGTGGCCAAGGGCGAGATCAAAGTGATCTCGGTCGATCCGGTGAAGTCGAAAAGCCAGAATTACCTGGGGTGCGATCAGCTCTACGTGAACCCGCAAACGGATGTGCCTTTTATGCTGGCCATCGCCCATACCTTGTACAAGGAAGAGCTCTACGATAAGGCCTTTATCGAAACCTATGCCCTCGGCTTTGATGAGTTTATGCCTTACGTACTGGGCGAAGCCAAGGACAAAGTCGAGAAAACCCCAGAATGGGCGGAACCTATCTGTGGCGTCAAGGCCGAGGAGATCCGTGAGTTTGCCCGTCTGTTGGCGAAGGACCGTACCCAGTTGATCTTCGGCTGGGCGGTGCAGCGCCAACAGCACGGCGAGCAGCCATACTGGATGGGGGCTGTTATCGCGACAATGCTGGGCCAAATTGGCTTACCCGGTGGCGGTATTTCTTATTCACACCACTACAGTGGGGTGGGGATCCCACCAACCGGAGCCGCAGGCCCTGGCGGTTTCCCGCGCAATGTTGATGAGGGTAAGAAACCGAAATGGGACAATACTGATTTTAAAGGTTATAGCCGGACGATTCCGGTTGCCCGCTGGGTCGATGCGATTCTCGAGCCGGGCAAGGAAATCAACTACAACGGGTCGAAAGTGGTGTTACCTGATACCAAGATGCTGGTAGTCAGCGGCTGTAACCCCTGGCACCATCACCAGGACCGTAACCGGATGAAAACAGCTTTCCAGAAGCTGCAGACTGTGGTGACGATTGATTTTGCCTGGACCGCAACCTGCCGGTTCTCTGATATTGTGCTGCCAGCTTGTACCCAGTTCGAGCGCAACGACATCGACCTGTACGGAGCCTATTCGGGCACCGGTGTCCTGGCGATGCACAAACTGGTTGATCCGCTTTACCAGTCGCGAACCGACTTTGATATCTTCACCGATTTCTGCCGGCGTTTCGGCCGCAACAAGGAATATACCCGCGGTATGGATGAAATGGAGTGGGTGCGCTCGCTCTATGATGAGTGTCGTGAAGCCAACAAAGCCAATTTTGAGATGCCGGAATTCGACGAGTTCTGGGAGGTGGGCCAGGCCGGCTGGGTTGACTTTGGCGAAGGCAAGAACTTTGTCCGCCATGCCGATTTTCGCGAAGATCCTGAAATCAACCCGCTGGGCACGCCATCCGGGTTTATCGAAATCTACAGCCGAAAAATTGCCAGTTATAACTACGAGCACTGCCAGGGGCACCCAATGTGGTTTGAAAAAGCCGAGCGCTCGCACGGTGGGCCGGGATCCGACAAGTATCCGCTCTGGTTGCAGTCGTGCCACCCTGATCAGCGGTTGCATTCACAGATGTGTGAGTCGGATGAGTACCGGGCGACCTATACCGTTCAGGATCGCGAGCCGGTCTATATCAGTCCGGAAGATGCGAAAGCCAGGGGAATTAATGACGGTGACTTGGTGAGGGTCTTCAATGATCGCGGCCAGCTATTGGCCGGGGCGGTGGTATCAGGCGATTACCCCCAGGGGGTGATCCGGATCCATGAAGGAGCCTGGTATGGCCCGCTCAACGAGAAGCTCGGGGCGATTGATACCTATGGCGACCCGAATACCCTGACCATGGATGTCGGCTCCTCCGAGTTGGCCCAGGCGACCAGTGCCAATACTGTGGTGGTGGATATCGAGAAATTCAAAGGCGAGGTACCGCCGGTAACCGCATTCGGTGGGCCGATTTATGAGTCCTGACCGGCGTGGCGGTGGCTCGTTGGGTCCATAGGTTTCCGGTGGGAGTATTGTGACAACGCCTGAAGGTATACCCCGGTGCCTTCAGGCGTTGTCGTGTCATCCTGGTACTGTGGAACCTTTGGCTACCTTTTGCTGAGACCTTGCGACGAGGCTCTCGACTCAGTCTTCGTTTGTGATAGCTCGCGCAGCGCCAACCGGGAAATCTGCCGTATAATGACCTATTGATATATGTCCAAGTTTTAGCCGATGGTTGTAGATAGAGATGAAGCCTTACAGACCCAATGATTACAGCGTACGAGAAAGAACAGCGCCGGATTACACGGTAGGGGAGAATGCCTTCAGGGCCGCAGGCGGTGAAGAAGGCATTCGGGCTTTGGTGGAGTCCTTTTACCATCATATGGATAGCTGGCCGCAAGCAAGGACAGTACGTCAGATGCATGATGATGATCTCAGCGAGTCGATCGATAAGCTGACGACGTTTCTGGTGGGCTGGTTCGGCGGTCCTGCGCGTTATGAAGAGAAATTCGGTATGTTGAACCTGCCAGGGGCCCACCGTCATTTGGCGATAGGGGTGGCAGAGAAGGATATGTGGTTGCAATGCATGCAAAAAGCCTTGGACGATCAAGACTATGATGAGTTGTTCAAGCGCCATGTTATGGTTCAGCTGTCATTCCCCGCAGAGATGTGCCGTAACCGTACCTGACTACCTGACTACCTGACTACCTGACTACCTGACTACCTGATTATCAGTATAAAGGGCGTCGCAACACGCCCTTCCCCCGAAGTCCTCTCAGAGCCAGCGATAACGCTGCAAATACCGGCTAGAGATCGTCAATGATCACGTAGGTGGCATGGATCGGGCCATGAACACCAACCACCTTGATCAGCTCAATATCGGCAGTGGAGCTCGGCCCGGAGACAAAGTTCACACACGAAGGCAGCCGCTCTCCCTGCTGGGCTTTTCTGTGCAGCTCGGCAGTGGCCTGAGTCAAGCGGGCGACCAGTGCGCTTTTGGGCACGACAAACACCGAGGCTTCAGGCAGCAAGCTGATCGCCCGGCCTTGTGCCGGTTGGCTGTAGAGCACCATGGTCCCCGATTCGGCCAGTGCCTGCTCGGCATAGACGATCCCCACCTTTGCCCGTTCGGCGATCTCGATATTCGGTCCATAGCCTCGCTGGGGATCCCAGACATGGACCCTATGGTCGTTCGTATCGAGCTGCTCGGGGTCAAACAGTGCCAGTAGCCGCGTATCGGCGGACACCAAAGTTTCGCTGGGGGCCCGGGAAGGGCTGGCTGCCGTTTCGTCATTACAGTAACCGGCGCAAACTTGGCGCAATGATTCGGTCAGTCCCGCCTGGGTTGTGACTAAGACCTGGGCGCCCAGAGCCTTGCGGGTATAGTCAATCAGTATCTGTTTGAGTTCGTCGCTGCTTTTTCCTGCCATGATTTCGTGGTGGCACGCATAGCGCAGCGGCGGACGCTCAACAGGTGTCGTTTGTCGCGGACGCCCCAGCTTGGCGGCGATGTTGTCGAGAAAGCGTTCGCGGTTGATGATGTCGCTCATGTTCAAGACTCCGGGGTAGATTGTCTGTTTTTAAACCAGCTACGAAACGATGGGCCGTCAGGCTGGGGCAGATCCCTTGCTTGTGCCCACTCACCGATCGCGCCGACCTGCAGTGGTAGTTTGCCCTTGCGGATCAAGCCGCTGGCCAGGGTGGCACCGACCTTCACGGTTTTATCCCACAGCAATGGCCGCGCATTGATGATATTGAACGTTGCCACGCTCAAACGTTCTGAGAGCGGGGTCAGGCCCTGCTCGGCCATTTTTTGGCGGTGCTTGAGCAGCAGGTCAGATAACGGGATCTTGACCGGGCAGACATCATGGCATGCCCGGCACAGGCTGCAGGCATAGGGTAGCTCCTTGAAGTCTTCATACCCGCCGAGCAGAGGCGACAGCACTGCACCAATCGGCCCGGAATAGATCGACCCGTAGGATTGCCCCCCGATATGGCGGTAGGCTGGGCAGGTGTTGACGCAAGCCGCACAGCGCACGCAGCGCAGGATATCTTTAAATTCTGAGCCTAAGATATCAGAGCGACCATTATCGACGATGACTAAATGGAACTCTTCCGGACCGTCTAGCTGGTCGTTTTCTCGCGGGCCGGTCAGCGCCGTTACGTAACCGGTTAGCGGAAGGCCGACGGCACTGCGGCAGAGCAGGCTGATCACAATATCCAGCTCTTCAAAGGTGGGCACGATGCGCTCCATGCCCATGACCGCAATATGGGTTTTGGGCAGGCTGGTAGCGAGCCGGGCGTTCCCCTCATTGGTAACCAGGGTCACTGTGCCGGATTCGGCGACGGCAAAATTACAGCCGGTGATCCCGATGTCGGCTTGCAGGAAGTCGTGGCGAATATACTCCCGCACGTAACGGGTCAGAGCTTCAGGCTCCTCACTGCCCTGGTAGCCGATTTTATCGCGGAAAATATCACGGATCTGGTAGCGGTTCTTATGCAGTGCCGGTACCACGATATGCGATGGGGCATCGTAGTCGTCAACTTGCAGTATGTATTCGCCGAGATCGGTCTCGACAACGTCACAGCCGTTGCGCTCAATCATCGCATTGAGGCTGATCTCCTCGGTCACCATGGATTTGGATTTAACCACTTTCTTGGCATTCTTATCCTTGATGATGGATTCGATATAGGCGGTGGCCTCTTCGGCAGTTTGGGCAAAGAACACCTTGCCGCCGTTACGACTGACGCTTTCGCTTAATTGGTGAAGGTAGTAGTCCAGGTTTTCCAGAACATGGTTGCGGATCTCCATCCCCATTTCGCGCCACTGCTCCCAGTTACCGAGTGTGTCAGCCGCGATTTGGCGGTTGGTAAACATCCGGGTTTGCGCATTGGCGACGGATTCACGCATGAAGGTATCTTGCATCTGGACTTCGATGCGCTGCTTAAATTGGGTGTTGCTGGTTTTCATCGACACGGTTTGGACCTCCCTCAGCGGCTCATTAGTACATCGACAATGTGCATGACCTTGATGGACTTGCCCTCGCGGCTGATGCGGCCGCCGATATTGATCAGACAGCTGATATCCGCCCCGATCAGGTAGTCGGGCTCGACCGCACTAATATGGCTAACTTTTTCTTTGACCATCTCACCGGAGATTTCAGCCATCTTGACCGAAAACGTCCCGCCGAATCCGCAGCATGTTTCCTGGTGGTTGATCGGCTGTAGGATCAGGCCTTCGACTTGTGCGAGCAACTTGAGTGGCTCCTCGCGTACATTGAGCTTGCGGATCAGGCTGCATGACGGGTGGTAGACTGCACGGCCATCCAGCTTGGCGCCAAGCTGGGTAACGCCCAATTGGTTGACGATAAACTGGGTCAGTTCAAAAAATCGGTCGGCAATCTGCTGCGCCCTCAAGGCCCACTGAGGCTCATCGGCCAGGTATTCCGGGTAGCGTTTGATGGAGGCAACGCAAGAGCCAGCAGGGGAAACAATCGGGTACTCATTCGCTTCAAAGGCCGTGATGAGATTTTTCATACCATTCTTGCTGGCGTGGATGTAGCCAGAGTTGAGTGAAGGTTGGCCACAACAGCCTTGCTGCTCTGGGAAGATGACTTCACAGCCGAGTTGCTCCAGCAGTAATACACTCTTTTTGGCGACGTCCGCCTTGACGGTATCGCACAGGCAGGTGGCGAATAGGTTGACCTTCATACTTGCTCCAGTGCTTGGGGTGAAGTGGCTAGCAGGCTAACGCTTCACTCTTTGTAATTTTGTTTACAGGGTGTAACGAAATGTTGTTGTAGGAAGAATATTGTAGGGAATCGCCGGCTGGGCGCTACGCTTTTTTATTAGTATTAATGCTTAAATCAACGCAATGATGAAGAGGGAGCAGAATGGGTGAAAATTGAATAAAAGAATAATATTAATATAAAATAATCACTTAGCGTTTATTATTGTTGGGGTGGTGAGGCTGCATTTATCAACTTTTGGAAATAATTATTTTGTATCCTTGCCCAAATCCACGCGGCAGATCTGCCATGATTTTCCATGCTTAAACCGTCTGTTGTTTTGGTTTTACATCGGCCTTTGGCACTAATGTTTGTAAGATAACGACAAATTGGACTTTTATAATTGGAAAATGAAAGTTAGTTACCGAGCTGACCTATAAAAAATGGGAATAGGTAGGTATCCGTTTTTTCATTTTTCTTTTGCCGGCCAATCCGTATTCTATCGCCGCCTCTGCGAAGCTGTCGTTCCAGGGGCGTTTGTCTTTTGCCGTGTATTATTTTTGTGTTGGAAGTGGAATGGAATTTTCGTGGGAAATTATCGGGGCCCTGTTTGTCGTTGCTAGCCTGGCCGGCTTTATTGATGCCATCGCAGGAGGGGGAGGGATGCTGACCGTTCCCGCTTTGCTTGCAGCAGGGATCCCTCCGGCCCAGGCGCTGGCCACCAACAAACTGCAAAGTTCGTTCGGGAGTTTTTCTGCCACCCTGTATTTTGTCCGCAATGGCTTGGTTCAGCTCAACGAGATGCGCCTGGCTATCTTGTGTACTTTCGTCGGCTCTGCTGCTGGGGCCATGCTTGTCCAGTATATGGATGCCGGAACCTTAACCATGGTTATTCCGGCCTTGTTGGTGGCGATTGCGCTGTACTTTCTCATCGCGCCTGAAGCCGGTGACGGTGGTGGTCAGCCCAAGCTGGGCCAGGCCGGTTTTGCCTTGACCGTTGGTACCGGGATCGGTTTTTACGATGGCTTTTTCGGCCCGGGGACAGGGTCGCTGTTTGCCATTTGCTTCGTTGTCATCGCCCAACTCGGGATTGTCGAGGCCACGGCGAAAACCAAGGTACTGAATTTCACCTCCAACTTTGCAGCCTTGCTGTTTTTCATTGTCGCCGGTCTGCCCATTTGGGAGATTGGCTTGGTGATGGCGCTTGGCGGCTTTATGGGGGCGAGGCTCGGCGCAAAGGTGGTGGTGACCAAGGGGCGTAAATTGATACGCCCTCTGGTTGTGATGGTTTCTATGGTAATGGCGGTCAAGCTGCTTGCCGAGCAGCATCCGCAATGGCTGGAAACCATCGTGTCCTTTGTATAGCGCCGCTTGCTCCGGCTGGCCCATTGTGTTTGGCTTGCTATCAAGCAACCAGTTCGGCAGTGTCGGCCGTGGCCCACTCAATACAGGCCTTGGCCAGGATATCAAGTGAGTCGAGGCACTGCTGTGGCTGGTGGAAGACAGTTTCTGCAAGCGCAACTGGGATTTCCGTGCAGCCCAGAATAACGGCCTCGGCACCGTGTTCTAGCAGGGTATCAAACACCGGCTTCATCAAACGGTGACCTTGCTCGACATTACCGGCCTTGACCGCATAGATCCCGTCCATCACGGCTTGCTGCTGGTCCTGTGTTGGGGCAACCGCCGCAATTTGCTTCTGCGCCAATTTGGTCTGGTACATCCGGGTTGTCATGGTTGCGGTGGTGGCCATAATACCGACTTTACGGTAGCCACGCTGCTGGGCTTCGTCTACAACACTGTCTAGTATGCTGATCATGTGTACCCGGCAGGTGTTGCTTAGGCGGGGATACCAGTAGTGCGCGGTATTGCACGGCATCACGATACACTCGGCCCCGGCTTGTTCGAGTTGCTCCATGCCCTGTTTGAGGACCGGGTAGGGATCGTCGCCGTTGCTGATCAGGAAGGCGGTACGATCAGGAATTTGGGGGTTATTACTAACCAGCATAGGAATATGCTGCTGATCGCTGCAGGCCGGTGTCTGCGCGATAATTTTTTGCATGAACTCGACAGTGGCTAGTGGCCCCATTCCGCCCAATATACCTAATTTCCTGCTCATCTTATTGTTCCTACAGTATTTTCCACTGAGTTCACTATAGGGTAGCGCTGAGGCGGTGAGAAATGCCGTTGCCGAGCCGGTCATGCACAATCGGTATGACTAGATGCGAAAACTGTGATCAGAATAGCTTGAAACTGCTCTGTATGTGCAATGCGTTTCGCTATACTGCCGGTGCCTTTGGTTCGGGATAAAGATGTTGTACGGATATGAATATTGAAAGTAAGTGGCTGGAAGATTTTCTGATGTTGGCGGAAGTGAGGAACTTCTCGATGGCGGCGGACAAACGCAATGTCACCCAGCCGGCATTCAGCCGGCGTATCAAAGCGCTGGAGCAGACCGTGGGGGCTGAGCTGATCGATAGAAGCAAGACGCCGATAGCGCTGACACCCAGTGGCCGGCTGTTCCGGATCACCGCAAGGACATTGATCAACCAGATGATGGATGGGATTGGCCAGCTCTCGGATCTGTCGAAACTGGGGGGCAACAATGTCCGTGTGGCGGCTGCCCACTCCTTGGCCACCAGCTTGGTTCCGTTGATTCAATCTGAATTGATGACCGGCAAGCACAAGCCGATATTGAGTGTCGAGGCGATTGATGTCGATGATGCGATTGAGGAGTTGCAGGAAGGTGGTTGTGACTTGCTGTTGGCCTTCGATGATGAGTTGCTGCGCCTGCCACCATACCAGTCATTGCAAATCGGCCAGGCAGAGCTATTGCCGGTGTGTGCCTGCGACGGAGCGGGCAAGCCGTTGTTCAGAATTACCAACCATAAAGAAGTGCCCTGGTTGGCCTATAGCCCAAGTTCCTACATGGGACGGCAAGTAGAGGCGATTCGGAATCAGGTGAACTTGCAACCCGTGTTCCTCTCATCCATGACTGATCTGCTAAAAACGCTGGCGCTGCAAGGATTAGGCGTGGCCTGGCTTCCCGATTATGCGATAAAACAAGAGTTGGAAAATGGCCAGGTTGCGATCGTTGGTGATGCCTCACTGCGGTTGCCCATCACCTATTATGCCTACCGTTATCAGGCCCGCTTGCACCCGGCGGGGGAGCAAGTCTGGCAAGCCCTGCGGTTGCATGCTGAAAAGCAGGTGTAGCTGAACCCAGGTATAGACAAACAGCGAAGCGCCCTCAGGCGCTTCGCTCGGTTTGCAGGGATTACACAATCATAGGCGCCAGCAGGAAGCCACAGACTGTCGAGACCGCGACACCGATTAAGCCCGGCATCAGGAATGGGTGGTCGAAAATATTCTTGCCCATGCGCGTTGAACCTGTGGAGTCGAACTCAATTGCGGCCAACGAGGTTGGGTAGGTCGGAAGCACAAATACCCCAGTGACCGCAACGAATGAAGCCAGGATCGCCCAGTGTGGCACTTGTAGGCTCAATGCCAATGGAATGATCAATGGCGTTGTCGCGCCTTGCGAAAGTAATAGGGTGCAAGTACCGAACAACACCAGTGACAGCAGCATCGGGTAAGATTGCAGCAAGGAGCCGGCAAACTCTTTGATTTCAGGCAGGTAGGCATTCACCATGGTTGAGCCCATGGTCACAATACCAAGGATAACCGCGACAGAGCTCATGCCGGAGCGGAAAGTGGTGGTACGGATGATCTTCTCCGGATCAACCTTACACATAGGGACCATCAAGCAAGCAACGGCGAACATCGAAACAATGATGATATCACGGGTTGACATCATGCTGCCGTCGGCAAAGTGTGGGCGCAATACAGGGAAAGCGGCATAGATAACAATGGCAATGGTTGCAAGAAGGAACAGCATGACAGAGTATTTGGCTTTCGGGGCCAGGGCGATGTTTTGTTGTTGCTTTTGCTCCTGAGCCTGTTGTAGGCGGGTAAGGTAAACAGGATCATCTTTCAATTCACAGCCTTGGCGTGACGCAATGAATGCACCAACCATCGCGGCGATAAAAGATGCAGGTAGGCAAACTGCCATGATTTCCAAGAAGCTGACACCGATCGGCTCCATGATCGAAATCATGGCGGCCATGGCTGCAGAGATAGGGGAGCCCGAAATCGCTACCTGTGAAGCAACCACCGCACCGGCCAGCGGGCGGGAAGGGCGCACGCCGATCTCCTTGGCGACTTCCGAAATGACCGGCAAGGTCGAGAACACGGTGTAACCGGTACCGGCCATGATGGTCATCAGCCAAGTGATCATCGGGGCCAGAAAACAGATATATTTCGGGTTGCGGCGCATCAGGTTACCGGCATGGTGGACCAGCCAATCCATCCCGCCTGCCGCCTGCATGGTTGATGCTGCGGTAACCACCGCCATGATGATCAAAATAACATTGACGGCGGGGGCGCTGGGCTCCAGACCAAAGCCGAGGGTCAATATCGCCAGTCCCAACCCACCGGCTAGGCCGACGCCGAGTCCGCCCATTTTTAATCCCCAGTATATGCAGCCTAATACCACTAACAGCTCTATTGCTACTAACATAGTTTTTCCTGTCCGTTTGAAATGATAAAACCTTGAAATATTTGCGGGTATAGTGCGGAAATGGTTTTGGGGTGTTAAATGCCAAATATTGCTTCGCGATACCGAATCGGCATAGGGGCTACGCCAAAACTGGGACTGAGTTAACAGACCTGTGAGGTCAGGCCTTAATTCTGCACAAAATAGCAACGACTTTCGATGGCAAAGTAGCCACTGTTACTGGCGCAGTGAAGGAACTGGCATCGGTTTTTTTGTGACTTGGGTATGACCGATTCCAAACTGGAATGGGTTGTGGTCCGTCGTTTCGCTGTTCGAATTCTCACTGAAATGATACTTTTCTGAGCCTTAACTCAAGCACTTAACCGAAGAGAAATAAACAAATGGAGTTGTCATTTGACGTATTGGGGCTGCTTTTCCTGGTTGCAGCACTGGCAGGATTTATCGATGCAATCGCAGGGGGGGGAGGGTTGCTGACAGTCCCGGCCCTGCTGGCAGCTGGCGTGCCGCCCACCCAAGCGCTGGCAACCAACAAATTGCAGGGCTCATTCGGCAGCTTTTCTGCCTCGCTGTACTTTGTCCGCAATGGTTTGGTCAGTTTGGGGGAGATGCGCAATGCGATTGTCTTTACTTTTCTCGGTGCCGCGACAGGGGCCGAGCTGGTCCAGCGCATCGATGCGGGGGTGTTGACCCAGCTAATTCCTATTTTGCTGGTGTGCATTTCCCTGTATTTCTTGTTCGCGCCGCAGGTCGGGCAAGGGGGAGGCACGCCGAAACTGTCCGATAACATTTTTGCCTTGGTGGTGGGCACCAGTATTGGCTTCTACGACGGTTTCTTTGGACCGGGGGCGGGGGCACTCTATACCATCTGCTTTGTGGCCATTGCCCAGTTTGGTTTGGTGGAAGCCACGGCGCGAACCAAGATCCTCAACTTCACCTCGAACTTTGCGGCCCTGCTGTTTTTCATCTTTGCCGGCCTGCCGGTGTGGGAAATCGGTATTATCATGGCTGTCGGCGGGTTTATTGGGGCGAGAATGGGGGCCAAGGTCGTCATTTCCAAGGGGCGCAAGCTGATCAGGCCGATGGTGGTGATCACCTCGATGGGCATGGCGATCAAATTGCTAGTTGAACAGAATCCGCAATGGTTTCAATAAGCCGGCGTGTCCGCGGAGACTGGAGACTATTTGGGCGATAGCAGAGTTGGACCGGACGCGTTAACTCATCCAAGAATGGAAAGTGGTGGCAGTGGTGAGGGGCAATGTTGAGCGTGTTGACGATCGAAATGGGCACCAAAGCCGCTGCGACACCGCTCAGGGCAAGTTGGGCGGCGGCAGTATAGGAATCCATTTCCATGTAGGGGACGATCCCTGCCTTCTGCAATGAGCTGGCCTGATTGGCATTGGCCGGGTTTTTCAGGTCATTGACCAACATTTTGCTCGGTGGCTGGGTAAGGAGCTGGTGGCTCACCACTGAAAACGGTTCATCAAACAGGTGGGTCACCGCCAATCCGTGCTGGGGCGGCAGGTGACCGGCGCAGAAACCGATGGCGGCATCGCCAGCCTGGACCCGCTCGACAATGATCGGAGTATGGTGGGTACTGATGGCAAGGAAAGGATCCTGCTGGATGTATTCCCCCATCAAAGGTGCCAGGTAGCCTGCAACCAAGGTTTCAGAGCAGGCCAAATGGATAACCGTGCGATCATCGACATCAAGTTGATCGAAAATTTGTCCTTTCAGGGCCTTGAAACCGGGCTCGACGGCAGCGATCAGCTGCCGGGCATCGGCGGTCAGCTTGATACGCCGACCGTCAGGCTCGATAAGCTTTTTTCCGATCCGCTGTTCCAGTTTGGCAATGCGCTTGCTGACGGCACTCTGGCTGAGATACAGGCGGCTGCCTGCTTTGCTCATGGTACCCTCTTGGGCCAGTACCAGCAGCGTTTCAATCCCTTCAAGTAACAATCGTGGTTTCCTGTATTCGTAACCGTTTACCGATCAGTTTCTTGTTTGGTAATGCTGCCAACTTCCAGCATGGCGGCAACATCAAGGTGCTCTGCATTCATCATCGAAGAAATTCGCTGTACAGAAGACAGCAGCAGCGATTGCTCCCATTCTTCCAAACGGTGGAAGCGGGCAACAAAATCTTCTTGCAGCGGTGGTGGTGCTTTTGCCAGCAGCTCTTTTCCTTCATCGGTTAGGTAGGCGTGGACTTTGCGCTTGTCCAGTTTGCTACGCTCACGGATCACCAAGTGACGCTTTTCCAACCGGTCGAGAATCGTTGTGGCTGTTGCTTGGCTCATGTTGGTGTTGTTGGAAAGCTGACGGATAGTCACTTCGCCGGAGTCGCGTATTGCGCGCATCAACACTAGCTGGGGGCCGGTTAAACCAGCAAGCTTGTTTAATTTGCGCGAATGCAGATCGATTGCTCGGATGATTTGGCGCAGGGCAATCAAGACTTCTTCGTGCTTGTCCATATTACTCTCCTAATTAGTGCTCGGCGAAATTACAACAAACCGGCGAAAGTTGGAAGCCTTACTTTTCATAATGTTGTCTCGATCTGATTTGTTCCCGGTGAAAGGTGAAGCTCATCGGTAAAGAAAAAGCATTTACATTTTCTTACAGCCATAGTTATCACATTGGAAATGAAAACGATTCCCATTTCAATTGCTGTTTATGGGTGTAAAATAGCTTTCACATGGATGAATATATGATTAAGACACAATTCTCTCGTAATTTGATTATGGCTGCTTTTTGGGCGGCTCCCGCTGACATTTCCAAGCAGCAAAGGGGCATCGGGGTCTATGCGCCGTATACTGCTCAATCTTGGTTGATGCGTCTGGCGTCGGTGTTAAGGACGGTAAATGGCTTATCGGCACGGGAGCCGGAAAAGTTATATCAATTAATCTGCCCAAGTCGATGCTGTCGGTATAAAGCACGGTGATGTGGGACAATCACTGGAATATTGTCTGAAATGAATGGGCTACCGGTTTTGCACTAAATTGGTGCTGGTAGATTGTTGTTCTAATAATCGCAAAATATGTCAAATATCCTGACAACTGTCAGGATTTGAAACATTACTAACTGGCAATGGCGGCTAAATTTAGTCCGTCGTCACAGAGCAATTTGCCATAATTATGATAACGGCAATGAGGAGTCAGTTGGTAATGTTAAAGCTCAGTCGTATGGGGCTTGTCCTGATGTGTGTCTTCTCTCAGGTGAACCATGCTGAAGAAGATACCTGGCCGGTACAGCCTTTGTCTGCAAGGGATCAGCTGGAGCAGCAGTTCTCGGATGATATTCTGCAGCAAAAGAAAGCCCGACAGTGGGTGCATGAAGTCGCCAATAACATCGCGGCCATACGCTATGTTGATCAGCTGGCCGATTTGTACCAGAGCATCGGCTTCGTCCCGCTGTGGCAGGATACCTTCACTGCCAGTGATTTTGAACAGCAGCTACGCATGGTGGTGCTATCGAATATCAGCAGTGATTTCAACCGCCGCTATTCACTTTTAAAACACTACAAACAGGCAAATGACTGGCGCCAGTACGATCTGCTGGCGACCGATACCCTGTTTGCCTACATGAGCTACGTCGAGGGGATCCCGTCGTATGGCCGGGGGTGGTTGTTTGGTGCCGGGGTTGATCCCCAGCTGCCAGTGCCTTCCCAAGCTAGCCTGTCCCGTCTGTATAACGCGATCGATACAGAGCGGCTGCGGTTTTATGTCAACAGCCTCAAACCAGACGACGAAAACTATACCCGGCTGCTGCTGGCCATTGATGCCCTTGAGCCTGCGGCCAGCGGTGACTGGCCCGGGTTCTACCAACCGGGGATCATCCGGATGGGGACCCGGCTGCGTGATCCGGATGCGCTGATCACTATACTTGAACAGCTTGGCGATCTGCGGGATTTCGAGGCTGATCAGATCCGGGCTGCAGGTATACGTACCTACAATGTTGATCTGGCTAATGCGGTTAAGAGCTTCCAGCGCCGCCACGGACTGAAGGAAGATGGGGTGATCGGCCCGCAGACTCGGCAATGGCTGGCGATCTCACCAAGATCACGTATCCGTGTTCTGGCTCTCAATGCCCAGCGCACCCGGTTATGGCCTTCGGATGCCGCATCACTACTAGTGGTGAATATCCCCAATTACGCACTCAGCCTGTGGCTTAATGATCGGCATGTGCTTGATAGCAAAGTGATTGTAGGCCGGCCGAGCCGGAGAACGCCACTGCTGACCACCAATGTGTCTTCGGTGGTGTTCAACCCATACTGGAATGTACCTATGTCGATTATGCGCAAGGATATTTTACCAAAGGCGCAGCGAGACAGAGGGTACCTGCACCGTAATGGGTTTGCGGTGATAAGAAGCTGGCAGAGTTCCGAGCAAATTCCTATCCATACCATTGATTGGCGTATCGTCAATGCTAAGTCGTTCCCGTACCGGTTGCGGCAAAAACCGGGCAGGAAAAATGCCTTGGGTAGGTTCAAGTTCAACATGCCCAATGACCATGCGATTTATTTGCATGATACCCCCGCCAAGAGCCTGTTTGCCAAAGAGACCCGAGCGTTCAGCTCTGGTTGCGTCAGGGTAGAGCAGGCAGATAACCTGGCGATGATTTTACTCAATCACTCTGGGGTGCCGGAGCAGCGGGTCAATGAGCTTAAGTCACGTACGAAAACCAAGACAGTGGGGCTGTCCAACAAAGTCAAGGTCCAGGTGATCTACCAGACAGCCTGGGTGGATAGCGACGGCTTGGTAAATTACCGTAACGATGTTTACGACTATGACAAGTTCGTTGCCATGTCTCAAAACCAAGAATTATTTACATCTCTTTACACTGAATAAACTGCTTTTGCGTCAATAATTAGGCGATCTTTGGTGGAAAGATCGCCGAGTTTTTGTCATTTCAAGGTTTGACTGAACAATATCTGAACGCTATCTTGCTTCTCCATTGAGGAATCCCGGTAAGGGTTGCGTTATCGTGCCCGGAGTAGGCCAGAAGTTAGTTGTTGTTGAGTTATGTCTGAAATTGATTACAAGCGCCGTCAGCTTCTGGCGGCTGGCGGAGTGGCGCTTGGCGCGTGTTTGCTGCCAAGCTGGGCATTAGCGAGTCCGTACAAAGCAGGAAGTGCGCGTCAGATATCGTTGCATAATATTCATACCCGTGAAGAGCTCGAAAGTGAATTCTTCAACGGGAAACTGTATGTCAAAGAAGAGCTGCAGAAAATAAACTACATTTGCCGTGACTTCAGGCGCAACGAAGTCGCGAACATGGACCGGCGTTTGTTCGATGCAATCACCGAGATCCAAGCGGGGCTGGGCCACAAAGGCCAGGTTCGGATTATTTCAGGCTACCGCTCGCCAGCGACCAATAAAGCACTGCAGAAAAATGGCGGTGTCGCGACAAAGAGCTATCATATGAAAGGTCAAGCGATTGACTTCAACCTAGAAGGTGTCTCTCTGTCACGGATCCGCAATGCTGCACTTGATTTGCGTCTAGGTGGTGTAGGATATTATCCACGTAGCGGGTTCGTCCATATAGATACTGGACCGGTTCGTCGCTGGTAATGGCTAGTTTGCCTAGCTGCGTGCCCTAACCCAAACCGAATAATTTCAAAGCCGACACTTCCTCCCTCTCTTGGTAGCTGTCGGCTTTGCTGTCTCTTGCGTCCGCTGTCTTTCCCCCTGTTGCTGCACTGCGGTTTTTGCTATTCTGCGGCAAGAACTGAAATCGCTAGGAATTATCAATGAGCCTTCAATTTGAAATTGTGCCGGTCACTCCGTTTCAGCAAAACTGCTCCATCATCTGGTGTGATGAAACCAAGGAAGCCGCAATGGTTGATCCGGGAGGTGATATCCATCTTCTGAAAGAAAAAGTGCAGCAACTGGGACTGACTGTCACCAAGCTGATCTTGACCCACGGTCACTTGGACCACGTAGGTGGCACTGCACCGTTGGCTAAAGAATTGGGTATTCCGGTGGTTGGGCCGCACAAGGAAGACGCCTTCTGGCTTCAGGGCCTGCCTCGCCAGAGTGAGATGTTCGGCTTTCCATTAACCGAAGCGTTCGATCCTGATCAGTGGCTGGAAGACGGCGACACCGTTGCGGTGGGTAACCAGACATTGTCGGTACTGCATACCCCGGGCCATACGCCAGGCCATGTGGTGCTCTACAGCAGCGAGGCAAACGTGGCGTTTGTCGGTGATGTACTGTTCAAGGGAGGCATTGGCCGTACCGACTTCCCTAAAGGTGACTACCAGACCCTGATTGATTCAATCAAGGGCAAACTGTGGCCATTGGGCAATGACGTGACGTTTATTCCGGGTCACGGTCCGATTTCGACCTTTGGCAGTGAGCGTGCCTCGAATCCATTTGTTGCCGACGAGATGCCGCTGTACTGATGACAAAGCAGCCCAGATTAGTCTGGGCTTTTCCCCCTTGTTTTTTGTGACTACTTTCACGTTTCTTCTCTCCTCTGGCTGGAAATAGGAAATTTTCCTAACTGTCCTAAGTCCGGTTCTCAAGCCACCTTTTATCAGCCTCCCTACAATGCCTGCCAATGGTCTTCTTGCAGTTTGCTTAACTGGCGAGTAGGGGCTGTTGAAGCTTTACCTTTCTCGGTGCCGATTGCAGCGCTTTGTGAGGTTTCAACAGACCCTATTCGGCAGGAGAAAGCCAGAACGCGCAGCAGTTGCTGCAGATAACGTCGAAAAAGTATTGAGGGTGACACATGCTTAAACTCCTTGATCAGGTGAGAAAGCCAACACTGGATCTGCCTGTAGAAGAGCGCCGTAAAATGTGGTTCAAGCCATTTATGCAATCTTACCTGGTTGTGTTTATTGGCTATATGACCATGTATCTGATCCGTAAAAACTTCAACGTTGCTCAGAACGACATGATTTCTACCTACGGTTTGTCGATGACAGATCTGGGTTTGATCGGTCTGGGCTTCTCCATTACTTACGGTATTGGTAAAACAGTCGTTTCTTATTATGCCGACGGAAAGAACACCAAACAGTTTCTTCCTTTCATGTTGATTCTTTCCGGTATTGCGATGTTGGGCTTCAGTGTCAGCATGGGAGGCTCGAGCGCCAGCCTGTTTATGATGATTGGCTTTTACGCGCTCAGTGGTTTCTTCCAGAGTACCGGTGGCCCGTCAAGCTATTCGACCATCACCAAATGGACGCCGCGCAACAAGCGTGGTACTTACCTAGGCCTGTGGAACATGTCCCACAACGTGGGTGGTGCGGGTGCGGCCGGTGTTGCGCTATTTGGTGCTAACTACCTGTTCGACGGCCACGTGATCGGTATGTTCATCTTCCCGTCAATCATCGCATTGGTAGTGGGTTTCTTGGGGCTGCGCTTCGGTAGTGATTCACCGGAAGCATACGGCCTGGGTAAAGCGGAAGAGCTCTTTGGCGAAGAGATCAGCGAAGAAGATATCAGCGCTGAAGAAAACCAGATGACCAAGCGTGAAATCTTCATGGAATACGTGCTGAAGAACAAGATCATCTGGCTACTGTGCTTTGCTAACATCTTCTTATACATCGTGCGCATCGGTATCGACCAGTGGTCAACGGTATACGCTTACCAGGAGCTTGGCCTGTCAAAGGAAACCGCTATTTCTGGTTTCACCCTGTTCGAAGTCGGTGCGCTAGTTGGTACGCTGATGTGGGGTTACCTATCTGACTTGGCGAACGGTCGCCGTGCGTTGGTTGCCTGTGTGTCTTTGGTATTGATCATCTTCAGTCTTGAGTTTTACCAGCATGCAACGAATGAGTACATGTACCTGGGATCGCTGTTTGTGCTTGGCTTCCTGGTGTTCGGCCCGCAACTTCTCATTGGTGTTGCCGCTGTTGGCTTTGTGCCAAAGAAAGCGATCAGTGTTGCCGACGGTATCAAGGGAACCTTTGCTTACCTGATCGGTGATAGCTTCGCGAAACTGGGTCTGGGTATGATTGCCGACGGTACGCCTATCTTTGGCCTGACCGGCTGGAAAGGGACATTTGCTGCCCTAGATACCTCCGCGGCTGTGTGTATTGTCTTGCTAATCTTTGTTGCCATCGCGGAAGAGAAGAAAATCCGCCGCGAGAAGCGCCAGCAGAAGCAGCTTGAGCTAGAAACAGCGTAATCGCGACAACGAGATGCTTTACCTAAAAAACTGCCTGCGGGCAGTTTTTTTATGCCTGATTTCCATCGGCGGCAGGCTGCAAGTTCACTATTTTCGAATAATTACATTCCAGCCTTGTTTCAACAGGGCTGAACAGGTAGGTTATGCCTCTTTTTCGCCTTGGGGGACAAAAAATGATCAACGTCGCATTGGTTGATGATCACATCATTGTGCGGTCTGGATTTGCGCAGCTGTTGATGTTGGAAGACGACATCCACGTAGTGGGCGAGTTCGGCTCGGCGAAAGATGCCCGCCAAGGACTGCCGGGCAGCCAGGCCAATGTATGCATTCTCGACATTTCCATGCCGGATGAAAGCGGTTTGTCATTGCTGGCCGATCTGCCGGAGGGGATTGCCTGTATCATGCTCAGCGTCCACGATAGCGCCTCGGTGGTTGAAAAGGCACTGGAGGCGGGGGCCCGGGGATACCTGAGCAAACGTTGCAGTCCCGATGAGCTGGTCCAGGCGGTCAGGACCGCGGCGGCGGGCGGCTGTTACCTGACACCGGATATCGCGATAAAGCTGGCGACGACGGCGAAGTCTTCGTCATCGGTATCCCAGCTGACCAAGCGCGAGCGCCAGGTCGGGGAGATGCTGGCAACCGGATTGGATGTCAAAGCCGTGGCGACCGAGCTTGGCCTTAGCCACAAGACCGTCCACGTCCACCGGGCCAATGCCATGGACAAGCTCGGTGCCAAGAACAATGTTGAACTTGCCAAGCACTTCGATACCGAGGTGTTGTAATGCGCAACTTTGCCCTTACCACGCTTGGTGGGTGGCTGCTTATCGCCTGTGCCTGGTTTTGCCTTTGGGCGATCGCGTCGTATTTTACCCTTGACCCCGAGCTGGCTGTGTTTCTGTTTCCTTTCGCGTTGCGGATGGGAATTGCTTTGCATTGCCCGAAAAAATACTGGGGGGCGGTTTATGGTGCCGAGTGGGGGCTGATGCTGGCACTGGCTCCGCAGGTCGGTAATCCGTTATGGGAGGCAGCCTTGTGTGCCAGTGTTGCCAGCGTACCGTTGTTGTGGGGAGCACACGGCCAATATTACGGCTCCCAGTTGCGGCGGCTATGCGTGATGGGGACGGTGATCGGTTTGACGGCGTTGCTCAATGTTGCGATATCGGGCTGGTTCAGCGAGCACAGCTGGATGGTGTTGCTGGTCAGTATTACTGGCGGGTTGATGCTAGTCCCTAGCTGTTACCTGATTTGGAGCTACTTGTTCCAACAGGCTTGGATCCCGCTTACGGTGGATCTGGTGTCCAGGCCGGTGGCTTTGCGGGTACGGCACATCTTTTTCTATGCCGGGCTGTTTATTGCCAGTATTGCGCTGCAACTTGGTCTACCGGACGAAATGCGCCGGTTTGCCCCTTTCTGCTTGGCGATCCCGATCATCTTGTTGGCATTTCGTTACGGTTGGCAGGGGGCGTTGCTGGGGACGCTGCTCAATAGTGTGGCCTTGATAGCGGCCCGCAGTACGGGAAGCGATCTGGAGGTGACGGACTTGCTACTTTCGCTCTCGGCGCAAAGCTTAACCGGAATTTTACTGGGCATGGGGATCCAGCGTCAGCGCGAACTGAATCAGCAGCTGCGTCTGCAGTTAGACCGCAACCACAGTCTTTCCCGTCAGCTGGTCAAAGCCGAAGAGTCGGTGCGGCGCGATGTTGCCCGTGAGCTGCATGATGAAATTGGCCAGAATATTACGGCTATTCGTACTCAGGCATCCATTATCCAGCGGGTCGAGACCACCCCTGTCGGCGCGGGGTGTGCCGGGATGATCGAAAACCTGTCGCTGAATATCTACGACACGACCAAAGGGCTGTTGAGCCGGCTGCGGCCCAAATCACTCGATGATATGGGGTTGGCCGATTCTCTTGAGCAACTGATACGTGACTTGGAATGCGAGGCGCTCGGGATTAACGCGGTCATCACTTGGCATTGCAACGGATCCGACCCTGACACCTTGAGTGATACCCTGAGCGTGACGCTTTATCGCCTGTGCCAGGAGGCGATGAATAATGTGGTCAAATATGCCAATGCCAGCCAGCTTGAACTGACTTTTGTACTGTGTGACGACACGGTTGACTTGACCGTGAGGGACAACGGCCGCGGCTTCAGTGTTGACCAGGTGATGCAGATGTCATCCTCGGGGTTTGGCCTGCAGGGAATGCGCGAGCGGGTCGAGGCACTTGGGGGGACGATTCAGATTGAAAGCCAGATCGCCGGAGCCAACCAAGGCACTGGTATCACCATCCAAATGCCCCTTTTGTAAAGTCGGCAGCAACCAATCGAAGTGAGAGCCTACCTGTGAAAGCGCCCATGTCAGGGATCGTAAAGTCTTCGCCCGCAACCGGGGCTAGTAATTATGGCGACAGTGTTGATGCGCGCTATCGCTACTGGCGCCTGCACATCATGCTGACCATGTATGTCGGTTATGCGGTGTTTTACTTTACCCGCAAGAATTTTAACTACGCCATGCCGACCATGCTGGTTGATCTTGGGTTGGATAAAGCGGATATCGGTTTGATGGGGACCTTGTTCTACATCACCTATGGTGCCTCCAAGTTTCTTTCCGGGGTGATTTCCGACCGCTCTAATCCTCGTTTCTTCATGGGCATTGGCCTGATGGCAACCGGTGTGGTCAACATTATGTTCGGCTTTGCTGATTCACTGTGGTGGCTGATGACCTTGTGGGTATGCAATGCATGGTTTCAAGGCTGGGGATGGCCACCTTGCTCGAAGCTGATGACGACTTGGTATTCCCGGTCAGAGCGCGGCTTCTGGTGGTCTATCTGGAATACCGCGCACAATGTCGGTGGGGCGTTGATCCCCTTGCTGGTCGGCTATCTGACCTTACACTACAGCTGGCGCCTGGGTTTTATTGTTCCGGGGGGAATTGCGGTGGTGATCGGGGCGGTACTGTGCTGGCGGTTGCGGGATAAGCCTGTCACCCTGGGGTTGCCGACCGTTGGCGAGTGGCGTCGGGATCGGCTCGAGCTAACCCATGAGCGTGAAGGATTCGGCCTCAACACACGGGAGATCATACGCAAGTATGTCCTGACCAATAAATATATCTGGCTGTTGGCCTTTAGCTATGTGCTGGTTTACGTGGTGCGCACAGCGATCAATGACTGGGGTAACCTCTACCTGAGTGAACAGCAGGGATACGGACTGATCCAGGCTAATATGGCGCTGTCGCTGTTTGAAGTCGGGGGATTTGTGGGCTCTCTGGTCGCAGGGTGGGGGTCGGATCGTTTGTTTGGCGGCAACCGCGGGCCAATGAATGTCATTTTTGCTATCGGGATCTTCCTGTCGGTAGCGGCCTTGTGGTTGATGCCGGTGAAAAGCTTCGCCTTACTGTCAGGGTGTTTCTTTTCGGTCGGTTTTTTCGTCTTTGGTCCGCAGATGTTGATTGGTATGGCGGCGGCGGAGTGCTCACACAAAGACTCGGTCGGCGCGGCCACCGGGTTCGTTGGGTTATTTGCCTATATGGGGGCGGCGTTGGCTGGCTACCCGCTCGCCTTGGTGATGGAATATTTCCACTGGACAGGCTTTTTTGTTGTCATTTCCGTGGCGGCAGGGGTGATTGGGCTGTTGCTATTACCGTTTCTCAAGGCTCAGGCCGCGCCTGCGGGAGTCTAGCTGGCGGCCAGATAGCGCCGTGCCAAACCGGCAAAATCGGCGGCCGGGCGATCGAGGAAGTCTTCCGAGATAAAAAAGTCGTAGCCGATCAGCTCGCGGTTGTAGTGCATCCGGTTGGCCAACATGGCTTGCAAGCCTTTGAGGGTATGCCCTGAGTGGGTGGTGTAGTGGTGATCGTCGAACATGATGTCTTCTATCTCGTAGGGCGGGTTATCGAGGCCTTTGTGGGCCATGACGAGCAAGATCCGTTGGTCGATAAGCAACTTAGTGGCGACCCGGGGACATATTGACTCGATGAACTCCTCATAGTTCTTGAGACGGATCCCTACCCAGGGAACGGGCTGGTGCCAGCCGTCTCTGGCAATGCTGGCTTGGGCGATGCTGTCGATATTTTTCCAGCGCGCCAACCACCCCCCGTAATGGCTGTGGAATTGGATATGCATAAAGGTCAGGGTAAATGACAGTTCTGGGCCTTGTGAGTACTTGTAGCCGACCAGCATCATGATACAGGCGCCAATCAGCAAGATGGCGACGACGGGCGGGGCCACGGTGGGAAAGATCACACCAACGAGCGTGGCAACGACGAAGCCGACAATGCCTGCGATAAACAGGTTCGCCTGGTAGGGGGTAATACCGGTGGTGATGTAACGGGTCTTCAAACTGTCACGCATAGTTAATACCGAGCCGTTTTGATCAACTTAAGTATTGTCGAAATGGCAAAAACGATCACCCAAGTTGTGATTTTATCATGAATAATGATTTATTAATTGCATATGGGTATTTATCCAGATGTTTGACGAAGATACAGAAATATCCCGGCATAATCTCATAACATCTTTTTATTTAGAGCTTTTTTCTGCCAGTCAGAAATAGTCAAAAATGAGAGGTGGTCGCTTATTTTTGAGTATAATCATCTTTTGTTGAGGATGAAATAACCGTTCGCTGGCATTTCTCTGACATCCTTGGTATAACACGCGCTTACTTTTTCCCGCTGGAACTATCGGTCTGATCGTTATGCAGGTTGATGGATGGTGGTGACTGAAAGTAGTGCAACGGAGTAGGAAATTTAATGAGAATCTCTCACAAACGTAAAGTTCAGCTGAAACTACAAAAGCGTCTTAAGGGCCTAGTAGTTGAAGCAAAACCAGCAGCAGTGAAAGCTGTTGTGAAAAAAGCACCAACTGCAGAAACAGTAAAAGCTGCTCCAGCGGCAAAACCTGTTGTTGAAGAAAAGAAGCCAGTAGAAGCGGCAGCACCTGTTGCAGCTAAAGTGTCTTTGACTCCAAAACAGCAGCAAGTGCTGGATATTGTGGTTAAGAATGCTGAAGGTATCAATCCGAAAGGTATTGGTCTTGAGGCTGGCCAGGAAGACAGCAAAGCGGCTTCTTGGGCGACTGGTGCGTTGAAAAAACTGACTGAAGAAGGTTTGGTTGAGCGCATCCAACTGGCAAGCAATAAAGTGCTATACAAAGCGCTTTAATTATTCCCATGCAATGAAGCGCGCTGTTTGATGCAGGGCGATTCGAGCAAGCTTTGGGTTTGCAGCCAGGCCCGTTCCTGATAACGTTCAGGGGCGGGTACTATCCCTCCCTATTTTATTTGGCAGCTACTGCCACCAGCCACACTTATGAGATTGTCTCAAAATTGCGTTAATGAGTAACTCAATGATAAACGTGTTGCATTCTCCTGTCGTAATGTCTCATCTCTGCTATAACTTATTATAAATAGACACCCATCAGTAACGTCTTGGTTTCCAGGATGTGTGTGCGGAGGCGAGTTTATGACAATGATAAGTGCTAGAGAGTTCTCCGATTGGTTACGCGTTCGTTTTGCTAATGAAGATCAAGGCGTGAGTTTGACCCGGGAAGACATCAACCAGCTTACGGGGCGCCAGAGCTTTTCACTGGGATTTGTAAACGACATCCATTATGAACTCATGCAGCATGGTATGGCATTTGTCACTGATACGTCACGAGAGATTTTCTATTTGATCCCTGTGACCAACAAACCTTGGCGCGAGCAGTTGGAGCATCAATACGAACGAGAGCTTTTCTGCAACGTGCTGCCATTGGACAAGTCTGGTTAACCTATTTAGGTCTCAGCATAAAAAACGGGCGCAATCGCGCCCGTTTGTCGTTTTTGCCAAGTTAGGCGATTAAAGTACCGCCGCGATACCTTTACACAGTGGCTGCATGTTTGCTTTGGTCATGCCGGCAACGCTGATACGGCCAGAGCCAACGATATAGATACCGAACTCGTCTTTCAGGCGGTTAACCTGCTCTTTGCTCAGGCCTGAGAAAGAAAACATACCGTTTTGACGTTCGATAAAGCTGAAATCGGCCTCGACACCCAGATCTTTTAGGGTCTGCACAAACAGGGTACGCATTTCCTGAATGCGGTCACGCATGTCGGCGACTTCCACTTCCCATTCGGCGCGCAGGGCGGCGTCGTTCAAAATCTCGGTCACGATCGCCGCACCGTGCGCTGGTGGGTTAGAGTAGATCACGCGGGCAATACTCTTTACCTGGCTGAACGCGGTCGTGGCCTCGGTGCTGTTTTTGGCGACAAGGGTGAATGCACCGACTCGCTCGTTGTATAGACCGAAGTTCTTCGAGAACGAGCTGGCAATCAGTAGCTCTTCGCAAAGGTCAGCAAAAATACGCAGGCCTTGGGCGTCTTCCTCTACCCCTTTGGCAAAGCCTTGGTAGGCAAAATCAAACATAGGTAGCAGTTGCTTCTCTTTGCACAGTTCCGCGAGCTGTTGCCACTGGGGTGCCTGTGGGTCGATACCGGTTGGGTTGTGGCAGCAGCCGTGCAGCAGGACTACGTCACCAGGGGCCGCTTGGGCGAGGTCTGCCAGTGCTGCGTCAAAGTCCATGTCTTTGCTTTGCGCGTCGTAGTAGCTGTATTGCACCGTCTCTAGGCCCGCAGCGGTGAATACACCGTTGTGGTTGGCCCATGTCGGGTTGCTGATCCATACTTTTACGTCGCCTAGCTGGCGCTTGATAAATTCAGCAGCCAGGCGAAGGGCACCGGTACCGCCAGGGGCCTGGGCGGTCTGCGCACGTTTTGAAGAGATGATTGGCGAGTCGGTGCCAAACAGCAGCTGCTGTACAGCCAGACCGTATTCTGCCGTGCCGGGAATACTTAGGTATGATTTGGTGGTTTCTTTTTCCAGCAAAATCGCTTCGGCTTTTTTCACTGTGGCCAGAACAGGGGTATTGCCTGATTCGTCTTTGTAGATACCGACGCCAAGGTTAATTTTCTCCGGGCGGGTGTCTTGTTTGAACTCTTCAGTTAATCCAAGGATCGGGTCGGCGGGTGCAGCAGAAATTTTCTCAAACATTGTCAATCATCCATGCTGGTAATGGTAAGGGGTCAATATGTTCTTTATACCTTTTAACACCGGCGATTGACAAGAAATTGTAACATCTTAGCCAAATAAAATATGATAGCAGTGAAATGTCATTAGTTCTCGCTAACATTTGCACAAAACGGTCAAACTCTCCTCGTTGTTCTTTGCAAGAAAATTACAACAAAAATCATAGAACTACTGGTGTTTTGTGCGTCAAATCTCATTGAAACTGTATAAATTTCATCTAAAAACGTAATTAAATTAAAAATCGATGATGCAAGTGTACCCCTATGTGAAACCGATCACAGATGGTAGGGGTGGGGTTGTCATAGCATTGCTCCCCGATGGAAATCGGTCAAATGTGATGATCTGGGCCTGATTGGGCGATGTAAACATAGAAAAATCCTGTTTTCACCGCCAATAGTTAAGGAACATACTAATATCCCTAAGTTACCTCTCAATCCTTTTTTTGAGGTCGCTAGTGGATGAGCGTAATGAGGATCATCTGGTTTGTCCGAATGTTGTAAATCTGCTGCAGTTTCAATGTGTTTTGCAGCAGGCAGTATCGGGGAACACTCAATGGAAAAGCCACGCCTTACGTTTTGGCAGATATGGAATATGAGCTTCGGCTTTATGGGGATTCAATTTGGCTTCGGTTTGCAAAATGCCAATGTAAGCCGAATTTTTGAAACCCTGGGAGCTAGCATTGATCAAATCCCTATTCTTTGGATAGCAGCACCACTTACGGGCTTGTTAGTTCAGCCCATTATTGGTTACTTCAGTGACCGTACCTGGACGGTACTTGGCCGCCGTCGTCCTTATTTTCTCTGTGGTGCCATAGCCTCCTCACTCGCGCTGATTATCATGCCGTATTCCCCGTACCTGTGGGTGGCTGCCGGCATGCTGTGGATTTTGGATGCGTCTATCAATATCTCGATGGAGCCTTTCCGTGCCTTGGTGGCCGATAACCTTCCCTCTGAGCAGCGAACCCAAGGGTTTGCGGTGCAGACCTTCTTTATCGGTGTCGGCTCGGTGGTGGCATCAGCGATGCCCTATTTGTTGAGCAATGTATTCGACGTTGCCAATACTGCCCCGGCAGGTGAAGTGCCATCATCGGTCAAGATTTCTTTCTTGTGTGGGGCCGTGGTGTTTGTGGCGTCTATTCTCTGGACGGTGATCCGTACCAAAGAATACTCACCGCAACAGTTGGCGGCTTTTCACAATACAGCGCCGCAACAGGAGGAAGAAAAGGCCAGCTTGCAAGCGATTTTGTCTGATATCAAGGCGATGCCTAAGACAATGATGCAGTTGGCGGTGGTACAGTTTTTCTCTTGGTTCGCTTTATTTGCAATGTGGATTTACACCACATCGGCAGTTACCTCGCAAATTTTCGGCACCACGGATACTAGTTCGGCGTTGTATAACGAAGGGGCCGACTGGGTCGGCTTGTGTTTTGCCGCATATAACGGTATTTCGGCGCTGGCGGCCTTCGCTCTTCCTTGGTTGGCGCAGCGCACCAGCCGTAAGTTTGTCCATAGCTTCTCGTTGATCATCGGTGGCTTGAGCCTGGCATCGATTTCCCTCATCCATAATCCTGCCATGCTGATGGTCAATATGGTGGGTATTGGCTTGGCTTGGGCGAGTATCTTGTGTATGCCTTATGCCATTTTGGCCGGTGCCCTGCCAGTGAACAAGATGGGCTTCTATATGGGGGTCTTTAACTTCTTTATCGTATTGCCACAAATTCTGGCGGCGGGGATCCTGGGCTTCTTTACCCGTTGGGCGTTCGATGGCAATACCATGATGGCGATTGTGCTTGGCGGCGCGTCAATGATCTTCGCTGGCCTTGTGGTATGTATCGTGAAAGACGAAGACGAGCCGAATAACGTTGAGTCTAACGAGAAACAGATGGTCACAGCTTCAGAGGGAGTAACCGTTTAACCTCAAGCGCTGTGAGCATTAATAGGGCCAGCTTGTCAGCTGGCCTTTATCGTTACGGGAAAGCGATGGCCATCACTTAGCTAAACTTCGCTGGCCGCTTTTGCAGAAAAGCGCTGACGGCCTCTTTGGCTTCGTCACTTCTGATCCGTTTGATCAGCTCAACGTTTTCGTCCTCAATGGTTCTTAGCAGGCGTGCTTTGTCTTGCCGGCTGAGCATACGCTTACTGATCCGCATGGCTTTAGGAGGCAACTGGCTGATTTGTTCAGCGCACTGGAAGGCCAAGTCGTCAGGGGTTTGGCTAATCTGATTGATAAAACCCAACGCGAGCGCTTCCTCTGCGGTCATCGGCGCTCCGAGCAATAACATTTCTTTGGCTTTTCTCTGGCCGACAACCTTTACAAACTCAGTGCTCGATGCCATCTCAGGGCAAAGCCCCAAATGGACAAACGGCGTTTTGAAAACGGCCGAGGGCGAACTATAAACCACATCGACAAACTGCAGCATCGTGGTACCTATGCCAACCGCCGGGCCTGAAACCGACGCGACGATGGGGATTTCGCATTCTACCAATGACTTCATGAAGCGTTCGCCATGAAAGTCAGCCATACCCTGTGAGATGGCGACAAAATCTTGCATGTCATTACCACCACAAAATATCTCCGGCAGTCCACGCAATACAATCACCCGTGTTTCCGGTGATTGGTTGGCTTGGTTCAGGGTATCGGCCAGGGTGTGGTACATCGCTTGATTCAACGCGTTTTTGGCATCAGGGCGGGTGAGCTGGATATCAAGAATGGGTCCATTGTGGGTAATGCGGATGTCCATGTCAGCTTTCCTTAAGTGGTAGGATGAGTTGTTTTGCCTATTAATCATGGACAAGGCAGGACAATAAGACAATTAAATCTCGGCGGGCAAGATCCCAAAATAGGGTACGCGTTATATGGCGATAGGCCTTTGAAAGGCAGGATGAGGGTGTTGGCGGTCTATTGGCATTAGCGGTGCCATTGTCTTGCCGGAGGAAGATATTGAAGTACTTAAAAAATTATAAGTGTGATTAGATTGTGTTTAGCTCATGGCTGACCCACCCAAAGCGGCGTGTCAGCACTCATCGCTCGTAAAGGGCAGGCAACTAAAGGAAAAAGGTGTCGAGATACAACTGCTCGACTTCCTTTCTTGCCCACTCGGTGCGGCGCAGGAATTTCAGGCTCGATTTGATACTCGGGTCATTGTTGAAACAGCGGACTTTGACAATTTGCCCTAGCTCTTCCCAACCGTAGTGGTCGACGAGCTCTTCAAGGATCCTTTGCAGGGTAAGGCCGTGTAATGGGTTGTTTGGTTGGTGATCCATAGTGTTTCTTTGTGCGCTTGTCTTAATTCGGTCTGGGTGGGCACTATACCAGCTTGGATTATCTAATTAAATCGCGATATTTGTTAGACTTGACATAACTTCGCAGCAGGCCATGTTGGCAAGGCTGCATTAATGATGGGAAATACTGTGCTCAATAACGATATTTTGCGACGTCTTCGATATACCTTCGATTTCAGCGATTCTGAGATGATGGGTATTTTTGCCGCTGCTGAGCATGAGGTTAGCCGTGAGCAGATCAGTGATTGGCTGAAGAGAGAAGAGGAGCCGGCTTTCAAGAAGTGTACGGATCGCGAGTTGGCGATTTTTCTCAATGGCCTGATCAATGTTAAGCGTGGCAAAAGGGAGGGACCACAACCAGAACCTGAGTCGCGCTTGACCAACAATATGATTTTCATGAAATTGCGTATTGCGCTGAATTATAAAGCGGAAGATATTCTGGAGATTATGGAAAGTGTCGATTTTCGAATGAGCCAGCATGAGCTAAGCGCATTTTTCAGAAAGCCCGACAACAAGCATTACCGCGAGTGTAAAGATCAGATCCTGCGTAATTTCCTATTAGGGATGCAGTATAAAATCCGCCCTTGATTGGCGGCTATTGTTGCGCTGAAATGTTCAGTCAAACAATAAACAAGGGCTGCCAATGGCAGCCCTTGTTGTTTTGAGCGGTTTAACCTGCGCTTTCGTCCAGGCTGATGTCACCTTCATGTTGGTTGAGCAGCATCTTCTGGATGTTGAAACCGCACAGCATCAGGATCAGGCACCAGTTCAGGAACGGCAATGTGCCTTTTACCATACTCTCGGCCAACTGGGCCGGTTTCCATTGAAAAGTTTCACACAGGCCGTCGATCGTGATGCCGGTAAAGGTGTTGTCGCCGATGACACGCTTGAACTCTTTTTCCGTCGGCATTTCAAACTGGGTTTTGTTCTTGAAGGCTGTCGGCTTGAAGGCGCGCATGACCTTGCGTGCGTCGACGTCTATCGGCTGGCCGTTGTTCTGGATGTTCGGCCGGCCTGCCAGTGCAGTCAGGAAGCACCAGCAAGGGTAGGGAATATCGGAGATATTTTCCGGTTCACGCTTGTAGCGTGACATCCAGTCAGAGAGTTTCTTTTCTTGTAGACCTGTTAAACGGGCGAGGGTAGCGGCATCGTAACCATACTCTTTGAGTAGGTTGATAATTTCAGCAACTTCGGCAACGAAGGGCTTGGCCCATTGGTTGGCAGGGGCTAGGGTGACATCTCTGATCATGCTGGACTCATTGGCATCTATAGGGGTGCTTGAGAGGCTCAAGCGCATAGCCATAAGCTTATTCGAAGCGAATGATTAAGTCTATTCTCCAGGCGTTGCCAGTCTTCTTTGACGCATTAGCTGTATATATATCGGTCAGTTAGTCATTGCATGACGTTGGGGGCGGGGGGCTATATCGCTGGCGACGCAATAATAAGACTGGTAGATAAAGGATAGCGTTGAGGCTTAGTGCCATCACTACACAAATAGCGATGTTTGGTAAATCAATGGGAATACCTGGCTTGAAATGGATTAATACACGTTGCAGCACGTCGGCCCTTAGTGGGTTAAACATATATAGTGCTTTGTCGATAAGATGACCGCTTGAAAGAGTTTCTAAAGCAGATTCAAGCATGTGGTGCTGCTCGATAACCGCCAATTTTTGCTCGGCATCGAGCCGAACAATCGAATTTGCTTCTTGGAGTAGGGCCGTAATCATACTTTCGGCACTATCAAAACCATGCTGGCGAGCATTGTATTCGTAGCGTTTGACTTGCTGGGCGGTTCCGTCATAAAAGCCAGAAAGGTACTGCAGGTAATGATCCGCAAGCATGGGAGTTTGCAGAGTTATTATTAATAGTCCACCAAAAATTAGCCTATCAAATATCCTTTTAAACATATTGCCTCCATACAGTGAGCTTTATTGAATATAAACGAATTTTATGGATTGTGGAAAATAGCGGCACCAGCGAGCAATTTTTTCCACATGTTGTGCGAGAGGGAGGAGTGTGCGCCTATACGTATAATGGGTCGATGAGGTTGGTCCGACGGGCTTTTGCAAGACGAAAAACAAACAGGACGAGCATGGGCTCGTCCTGTGAGGTAGATTGACCTATGTTGGAATAGGTTTAGCTTCTAACGCTGAATTAGAAGTTTGCTGAGCGTGGCGTACGTGGGAATGGGATCACGTCACGAACGTTAGCCATACCCGTTACGTAAGAAACCAGACGCTCGAAGCCTAGACCAAAGCCAGCGTGCGGTACTGTACCGTAGCGGCGTAGGTCACGGTACCAGCCCATGTGCTCAGGGTCGATACCCATCTCAACCATGCGCCCGTCCAGGATTTCCAGACGCTCTTCACGCTGAGAACCACCGATGATTTCACCGATACCCGGTGCTAGAACGTCCATCGCAGCAACAGTCTTGCCGTCGTCGTTCATACGCATGTAGAACGCTTTGATGTCTTTCGGGTAGTTCTTCACGATAACCGGAGCTTTGAAGTGCTCTTCTGCCAGGTAGCGCTCGTGCTCAGAGGACATATCGATGCCCCACTCAACGTCGAACTCGAACTTGCGGCCAGAGTCTTTCAGGATCTGGATGGCATCGGTGTAGTCAACCTGGGCAAAGTCTGAATCTACAAACTGCTCTAGGCGAGAGATTGCGTCTTTGTTGATGCGCTGAGCGAAGAACTCAAGATCATCACGGCGCTCTTCAAGTACCGCTTTGAACACGAACTTCAGCATGTCTTCAGCAAGCTTGGCAACATCGTCTAGATCGGCGAATGCCACTTCAGGCTCAACCATCCAGAATTCTGCAAGGTGACGGCTGGTGTTAGAGTTTTCAGCACGGAACGTCGGGCCGAAAGTGTAAACCTTGCTTAGGGCACAAGCGTATGCTTCTGCGTTTAGCTGGCCAGATACGGTCAGGAATGTTTCCTTGCCGAAGAAGTCTTCGTTGAAGTCAACATCGCCCTGTTCGGTACGAGGCAGGTTAGCCATGTCCAGCGTCGATACGCGGAACATTTCACCGGCACCTTCACAGTCAGAGGCTGTGATCAGCGGTGCAGACATCCAGAAGTAACCCTGCTCGTGGTAGAAACGGTGGATAGCTTGAGAAAGGCAGTTACGAACACGTGCTACTGCACCGATGACGTTGGTGCGCGGACGAAGGTGCGCCACTTCACGAAGGTATTCGATTGAGTGACGGGTTTTCGCCATTGGGTATGTGTCGGCATCTTCAACCCAGCCAACGACTTTAACGTCAGTGGCGGCTAGCTCGAAGTCTTGACCTTTCGCTGGTGATTCAACAATCTTACCGGTGACCTCAACAGAGCAACCAGTGGTCAGTTTAAGTACTTCTTCCTGGTAATTATTTAACTCATTAGGGACCACGGCCTGAATCGGGTCGAAACAAGAGCCGTCATAAATGGCAAGGAAAGAGATTCCAGCTTTGGAATCACGACGTGAACGGATCCAGCCGCGAACAGTGACTTCACTGTCAACCGCTAGCTTACCGCTAAGTACGTCTGTTACAGGCGCGTAAGTCATGTGTAAATTATTCTCCGTTAAGGCACTTTATTTGTGTACTGTCGGGTATTCTACCCTAAGACACAGTCCAAGGAACCCATATTACCTGTCTTACGTTTAGCATCAAGCCTTGTTATTGCCTGAAAGGGTAAATTGATGCAGTAATCGCTCTAATTGTTCCGCCAAGTGCTCAAGATTTACGCTAATTTCCTTCGAAGCCTGGGCATGGGTAGCTGTATCGTCTGCATGTTGGCTAATGGTGTCGATTTTTGAACGGATACCGTCGGCCAATGAAGCTTGGCTGGCACTTTGCTGCTGAATATCGACTGCATGGGTATTGACTACCTGGATCTGATCACCCATCGCTGCCAATGCGGTTGATAACTCTTGGATGGTATCGACCTTGGAATAGGCGGTTTGGCAGGTGGTATCGATAGCCTCTGCAGACGCTTCGCAGTCGTTGTGCAGGGTTGCAATGATTGCCTGAATATCGCCAGTTGCCTGGTGGGTCCGGGTGGCGAGACTACGAACTTCATCAGCCACGACGGCAAAGCCACGGCCTTGTTCCCCGGCTCTGGCGGCTTCGATGGCGGCGTTGAGTGCCAGTAAGTTGGTTTGCTCGGCAATGTTGCGGATCACATCGAGGATACTGCCCACCTGAAGACTCTGCTGGTTGAGGTGGTCAATCTTCAGTTTGACGTTCTCGATGGCCTTGACCAGTTGCTGGATATCTTCGCCGGCCTCAGAAGCGAGTTGGGTGCCCGCGTTGGCCGATTCGGCTGCATGCTGGCTCAAGGTTGCCGATTCGGTGGTGCGCTGCTCGGTGTCATGCTGCTGGTGCTGCATGGTATCGATGGCACTGAACATGTCGCCGGTTTCGACTCGTTGGCTATCGGCAGCCCGAGTGGTCTGGGAGGAGACCGAAATCAAGTGGTTGGCCTGCTCGCTAAGTGAGACCGATGTTTGCTGCACCTGCTCCAGGCTTGCGGAGAAATTGTCCAGCATTTGATCATAGCTGTTGCAGAGTTCTCCGATTTCATCTTGCCGGTTGTCATTGAGCCGCTGACTGAGATCTTTATTCTTGCTGGTGGTGCACATGTAGTCTGAGAGACGCTTGAGCGGGTTGACGATGATTCGGCGGATCATGAATAGGGTAAAGAGGAAGCCGGTTGCGGCGATGGCGGCCATAATGCTTCCTGCCGAAAGCAACTGCTGGTTAATACGCTGGTACAGGGGGGCTAAATCGTACTCCAGCCGCACAACGCCGAGCACCTCATTTTCCGGTACGATATGACATTGCAAACAGTTAGTTCCCCGGTAGTCGGCTTTGGCCTTCATCGGCAGCGCCACCAAGAGTTTGCTGCCACGCTCGGTGGTTATGGTCTCGGCAATGGTTTCTCCGGCCAGCGCGCGTTGGTCGAAGTGGTCAACGGCAGCCTGGTTGTCTAGCCCGGGGCCGAAAAACTGAGTAATGCCAGGGCCCCGGATCACCCTGACATTCTCAATTCCACTGTGGGAGAGAACCTTCTGGCGCAGGGTTTCCTTTTGCGACATAGTCCCGGTCAGCATCATCATATTTAAGCTATCAAAGTAGTTGCCGGCTTTATCCAGCGTTTGTTCGCTGATCACCGACTCCAGCAACTTCTTTTGTTGTCCAGCCTCATAAATAAGGCTGGTTACCAAGACGATAGTGAAAACTGAAAACAGGGTAAGCAGCAGTTTGTTGGCGATTGTAAGACGCATCTTCCATGATCTCTTCTTTTTTTTGTGGATATTGTAATGTGTTTGAAATGTTAAAAGATGGCTGGTTGTAGTGGGTGTGATGCCGAGCAACAATTCTGTTTGAGAATATTACCTGAATGTGATCTGTGTGTGGCCTAGGGCTTTGTTATTGAATGGTATTTAATCTTATCGCTGCTGGTTGGCGACAAAGAGGCCAAACGGAGTTTGGCCGTATGGTGTTAATTTAATGTTGGGCTAAATGCTCTTCTGCAGTCATGCCATAATAGACTTTGTCATCGAAGCCTTGCTCGAGTTTATAATAGTCTTTCTGGCGTCCTTCAAGTTGATAGCCACATTTCTCTAAGGTCTTGTATGAGCCAACGTTCGCACCATAGCAGTTGGCAGTGATTTTGTGGCTGCCTAACTCATTGAAGCCTAAGTTGGTCATTAATTGGCATGCTTCAGTAGCGATACCTTGACCCCATGCATAGGCTGGTAGTTGATATCCGATCTCATGATTCCCAGAGCAGAACATTACTTGGGTAATGGCTGTCATACCCATATAGCGGCCATCTTGGTCCCGGATAATGAAAGTTGGACTATCAGGCCAGACACCATTATTTATTGCTTCTTGGGTATTCTCAATAATTGGGCCGAAGAAACCTTGGTACAAGCTTTCGTCGGCAGGGGCAAAGAATAGGTATTGGTTGACCTTATCGTCACCGAGCATGGTGATAATATCGTTTAAATCAGACGGCTGAATAAGGCGGATGGTCAATATGTCGTGGAATGCGATAGCGTCGCCTTGTTTCAATGCGGAATATGACGCTAGATTTGCTGTTGAAGTTGAAGTTGAAGTTGAAGTTGAAGTTGAAGTTGAAGTTGAAGTTGAATTAGTCATAGTTACCTCGTTAGCTGGTATCTATATTAACTAGGCTGATAAGTTTGCGATTGGACTTTTGCGACAAAATAAACAGAAGACTTATTCAAAGTCCCCATAGATGTCGATGGTTAGATCCCGGTTTTGCAGGTAGCAGGAAGGGGTACGCCTAAGCTGTTGTTTGAGTTGCCTGATCAAATGAGATTGATCACTGAAACCAAATTGTTGGGAAAATGCGGTCCAATCAATATCGTTATTTTGTTGATAGAGCGCTAGAATCATCTGCTCCAGCTTGATCATCAATTGGTACTTTTTGACACTTAGCCCAGTGACCTGACGAAAGCTTCGTTCCAGTGTACGTCTAGAACAAGCACATAAGTCGGCTAGTTGGTTAATACTTAAGTTATCGTCAGTTGCTTCACGCTGATTTACCTCTATAGCCGCAATAGCTTTTTGAGTGAGGGTGAAGGACTTATCTATATTGTCGGAAAGGGGGAAGCCTTCAAACTTTTTGTGTAAGCATGCGATAATTTTTTTCTTCGTTCCGCATTGATACAACGTCTGTCGAAACTGGCTATCGAATACCGGTGTCAGCCAGTCAAACCAGCCACATTGATTGACTAACTCAGCGCTGGATTTGTTGAGTAAGTAAAGTCCTTCGGGGCGAAAAGTAATACCTATTCGTTTAAGTGGGGCATTATCGATAAGGGTAAGCAGCCTGTCGCTTGCAGTTAGTAAGTGACTCCCTTCGCCTGACAATTGTTCGTCATCACCTTGATAGCAATAAGTTTGCTCTGGTGGGGTAAATAATAGATGTGCCCTAGGGTTGGGAATGAGCTGTGGAAGTTGTTCAATGCTGTCACCGTTTTCCACTTCAAGATACCAGATCTGGTGAATGAGCCATTCATAACCTTTCAGTGGGTGCTTCCACGTGATCATTCCTGTTACCTGTTCCCGGGTTAAACTTGCTGCCTTTTAAGTTTGGCGAGTAAGCGTTGTTAGTTATCGATGTTTAGTTATTCTAAATCATTCGCGCCTTTAAATGGCGTTTTATCGCTTGAGCAAATGGCGACTAGCCTGTGGCGCACAAAGCCCGGTTTCCCCGGGCTTTGTTTCTTAAAGCTGGATCTCTAAGGTGTCTGTTCTTCCGTGACATCGAAGGCACAGACTTCACCATCGTTGAGTATTGTTCCGGCTGGTGGCCCTGCGGGCTCCTCTTCCGCCGGAGGTGTTTCTCCTTCCGCCGGAGGTGTTTCTCCTTCTGGTGGCGGGGTTTCGCCTTCAGCTGGCGGGGTCTCACCTTCCGGTGGCGTCTCTTCTTCTACCGGTGGTGGCGGTTCAGTCGGAACCACATTGGGTACCGAGCTGGCGTCTACCAGGGTGACGATGTCACTCCAGATCTCACCTTCGTTGCTGCCGTAGTTCAAAGATTCATCCGTTTGCCAGCGCCCCTGGTGGTTGAAGGCTTTGATGGCCAGTTTCAAACCGTCGGTATCGGTGATTTGGATCCGCTCATTCATCGGGTACGACTCGTCAACTGACTCGTAATACAGCGTGCCGTCTTCTTCTATCTTCCAGCGAATGGCAATATTGAAACCACAACCGCTTTCATCAATATACGCCCCATCGAAAAATTCCCCTTGGAAAGTATCGCTGAGTTTCAGGTAGCGTGCTGACCCCGGTTGATTATCGCTGGCAAACGACAGCGCTTTATCGTCGCGGTCATCGCCACTCTGTCCCACTAACAGTGCCTCGGTGAAGATCGGGTTACGGCCGAACCAGATCTGTTTGCAGAGCTGGACCTGGCTGTTGTAGTTGGCAAGGCTTTCTTTCACAACCGGGGTTGCCGTGGTTTGATCCCAGCCAGAATCACCATCAAGGCAAGCGGCTAGGGAGCCCGGTGCATACTCGCGGGCCATCAGGCTGGTGATTTGCGCTTGCTGTCCCTGCTGGCTGAAGACCTTTATCGCCAGCAGGTTTTGCTGGTACTCATAGCTGGTCAGTGCCCAGTAATCGAATTCATCTTCAATGTTGGTGTTGCCGATAAGTTTTAGGTAGCCCTGCTCAGTGAAGGACCATGCACGGGATCCTGTTTCCCTAAGGGTATGGCGGTAGTGCTCCCAGCTGTTGTCGCTGCGCAGGATATGGGCTGTTATTTCTCCCTCCTCGCTGATCTGTACCAAGGTTTTGTCGGTGAGATCACCGACTGACTGGTTAGTGAAACGCTCGTCACCGCCACATTCGGTCACGGCATTGAGGAACAGCCCTTCATTGGCCAGGTCGGTGTCCCCGAAGGCACACTCGGCAAAGGGCGGCAAGTTGTCACGGGTGGCCGCGGCAAAAATCTGTGCTTTGGCATCATTATCAAAGCCTGAGGTATTGAATTCAGCGCGTTCGAGCAATACCTCGCCAATATTGACGAAACCCCGGTCCTCGATGAGGAAGAGATTGCGGCCATTGAACGCGTAGTCGTCGGCAAGTTGCTTGATGACGTCCGGTACATCGAACCGGATCACCGGTTTGCCCGAAACCGTGGTCGGTGCCCATACCCCGGTGTCCTGGATTGTCCACTCGTTGGCTGCAATGCGGCTCCAGTAGCGGACAGTAAAGAAATCATCACCGATGAACTCGGCGACAATATTGTCGCTAAGTTTGAAGCCGTTGACCTGATCAATAGTGATACCCACGTTGAACAATGGCGTCTTGATATCGTCAAGCGAAGTAAACCCGGCATCGGGAGTCAGGTATGGATAGGCGCGGCAGGTGTCCTTATCATTGGTATTGTCGCAAAGCAGGTAGGTTTCTTTTTCTGGCCGCCAGGTAAAGTAGAAGCCCGAGGCACCGTCCCCAAACGTCATTTCGTCTTCGATGTAGCGGGTGAGGTAATGGTTCTCCTTGCTTGACAAGAAATCGTGCATTTTCTTGCCTGACAGCGCGTAGACTCTGGCTTCCAGGGTCATACCTGACTCATCGTTGATGTTGAGTGCGGCGTCAGTGAGAAGCGCCGTTTTATCGGTGGCGAATTCGACCTTCAGATAGTCGAACAAGCCAAGCCAGATCCCCTGATTGGTCAGCACTTGCGAGCGGATGTCGTCGGAGCCAAAGCTGGTAGAGTTACTGAAGTAGGTGAAAACTTCCGTCAGGGTGATATCTTCACTGCCGCTTTTATCCCAGCTGAACTCACTGATTGTGGTTTCGTTGCCGTCATACGATGTCGTGTCGGCAAAAATCGCCTTGCCTTGGTTGCCCTCTGACGCACTGATTTCCCAATAACCGTCATTGAGGATGGCCAGCACATTGGCGGCGACAGCCGACTGTTCGGTAAAGAACCGCTCAAGCCGGCCTTCGGTCATGGTCTGAACAATAGTCAGGCTCATCAGATCTTTGAGCGTTAGTCCTTGAATACCGATTTTCGGGAAAAGGGTATCACGGATATCGATGGCGATCTTGTTGATGTCTTCTAGGGCGAGAGCAACCGCCCCCTGTGCCCCGGATTCGAAAACGTCAGTGAATACGCCCCAGCTTTCATCGGCGACAACTCGCTGGGCAAGGGCATAGTAGGTGAGCGATGACTCAAGAGAAATGGCTAGGCGCTCAGTGGCCAGCGGTGTCATGAGCAAACCGCTGGGTAGGCTCTCGCCTAGGGTGTACTCGGGAACTCCGTCCAGGTCAACCAGCAAGACGGCATTGATCCGCGCCCGGGTGCCCGCATCTAGGACATAGTTGCCATCTCCCTTGGCCTCTAGCCGGGTGATATCGATAGATTCAAAAATTTTCCCTTTGTCGTCCAGCCAGACAGCCGCGAAATTCTGTTCGGTAAGATGTTTAACTGCATTGGCATAGGCTGGGCTGATCAAAGAGAAACCTTGATTGGCGGCAAGAACCATACCGTCGGGTGCATCGACAGAAACCGTGAAGGTGGTTGAAACGGGCACGGGCGTGCCTGTAACGGGCTCGGCGGGCTTACCGCTGTCTCCACAGGCAGCAAGCAGCAGGCTACTGATAGCCAGCAGGGTATATCCCAGGTAACTGCGCATAATAATTTCCCCAATAGGTCACTGGATCATGAATCTTTATTGGTATTAGTTTCTGCTCAGTATAGATAGGGCAAAAAGATGCAAAGTTAAGAAAGGAGATGTGTCTCGGAGATAGAGCGGCTGTCCTGAAAGTAAGACAGCCGAATAAGGTAGCCTGTCACCTTGATGTCAAGCGACTACGCGATAGCGAGGTATTTGTGGGTCTGGATAGACAGGCGCCAGTTGCGCTTGATGCAGGTTTCGATACACAGCTCGGTCGCCCTCGGCTTCTGGCTGATTGGCTGCAGGGCGATATTGACGTTGGTCTTGAGCTGTTTTCCCGCGAGCAGTTCATCAAGCTGATCGATATCTTTTTGGGTACCGACAGGATGCTTGATCTCATCGGCACGTTCCAGCGCACTTGCAAGCACAGGAAGCTTGGCCTTCATGTTGATTTTGGGTGAAACCGTGACCCAGGTGTTATCCGTTGCCTGCACCTCAGAGGTACCACTGGTTTCGATCTGGCAGTTAAAGCCCGCTTGCTCAAGAGCGGTAGTAAGCGGCAGCAAATCGTAGATACAAGGCTCGCCGCCGGTGATCACGACATGTTTGGCGGTGTAGTGCTGCTGGGCAAGTAAATTAACGATGCCCTGGGCATCTAGCTCGGTCCAGATCGGGGAGTCTCCGGTCTTTTCCATGACGTCTTCGATAGAGCCGTGATCCTGAGGTTCAGCACTCCAAGTTTGTTTGGTATCGCACCAGGCACAGCCCACAGGGCAGATTTGGAGCCTGACGAAAATGGCAGGTACACCGGTAAATACACCTTCACCTTGGATTGTTTCAAAGACTTCGTTAATTTTGTACACCGTTAACCTCATGGTGGGGGATTTTGCGACCGGGCATTATCGCAAAATTGCATGGAGCTGTCTTTATATCGGTTAATTTTTGTAGTTAAAAAAAAGGCAATAGTTTTGCGGTACAATGAGAGCTGGGGCAAAAATTGCTTTGTTTTTCATGAATCGTCGTGACCCTTGTCACGGACTGAACATTATCGACTTCACAATTACTTCGCAAAGTAAAAAAATTCAATTTGTATTAAATGATAACAGAATTTACCGGGAGTTTAGGCATGTATGTCGCTCAGCCAGGTCACATAGACCATATCAAAAGAAATAATGCCGGCAGCGTGTACAAGCTTATTGACTTGTTTGGCCCCATCTCCCGCATTGAGCTATCCAAACGTAGTCAGCTAGCCCCTGCGAGTATTACTAAAATTACCCGTGAGCTCATTGAAGCCCACCTAATCAAAGAAACCGCTATTCAGGAATCTTCCAGCCGGGGCCGCCCTGCCGTTGGCTTGGTGCCTGCCAATGAAGGCTGGCAGTTTTTGTCTATCCGCCTGGGGCGGGGCTACTTAACCATCGCTTTGCACGAGCTGGGCGGGGATATCCTGGTGGAAGAGCGTCAGGATATCGATGTACTTCATCAAGATGAAGTTCTGAAAAAGCTGATTGCCGAGATCCACACTTTCTTTGCCAATCATGTTGGCGAACTAGATAGGATCACGGCCATTGCCGTGTCACTGCCGGGACTGGTAAATTCTGATGCCGGTATGGTTATCCAGATGCCCCATTACGATGTTCACAACCTCGAACTCGGGCCTGCAATCCATGAAGCAACAGGGCTGCCGGTATTTATCGGTAACGATACTCGCTCTTGGGCACTGGCCGAAAAACTGTTCGGTAACTCTCGCGATGTGGCCAACTCCATTTTGGTGTCTATCCATCACGGTGTCGGCGCCGGTATCGTGCTTGACAATGTTGTGCTGCAAGGGCGAATCGGTAACGTGGGTGAGCTGGGTCATATCCAGATCAAACCCTACGGCAAACGTTGTTTCTGCGGTAACCACGGTTGCCTAGAAACGGTGGCCAGTGTAAAGGCTGTTATCGAGCAAGTTGATCAGAGGCTACGGGAAGGTCACCCCTCGTCGCTTCATGGCAAGACGCTGACGGTAGAGCGGATTTGCGAGGCGGCTATGGCCGGCGATACATTGGCCCGGCAGGTGATTGTTGAACTAGGCCACCATTTAGGCCAAGCCATTGCAATCATGGTTAACCTGTTTAATCCCGAGAAGGTGTTGATCGGGGGTGAATTCAATCGTGCGAAAGATATTTTGTACCCGGCGATCATGGATTGTGTCCGCAGTCAGTCGCTGCCGGTGTACAACCGGGATTTGGTTATTGAGCAGAGCTCGTTCTATACCCAGGCGACTATGCCGGGCGCTGCGCTGGTGAAACAAGCCATGTACGATGGTCATTTGTTGATGAAGCTGATTGAGGGTTGACTAGCGTTGCCGCTGGCTCAGGTAAATATGTCTTTGTAAAAATTCACATCCACAGACATATACTTGACTAAATTGTCACATTAGCTGTCACTTTTCAGTTGTTCGTCAATGACATTGTGCAGAAAGGAGAGGGCTGCCCGGTGATCATTACGGCTCATGAACCATTGCTTCTGGTTGGTTTCCAGGGGCAACAGTTCTAGCCAGCGCTGGCATACCCAAGTCATGTCATTGTAATCGGGCAAGGGGTAATTCTCAGCATGCTCGGGATATTCATCGAACAGGGCTTTCAGGCTATTGGAGATATCCCGGTCGACAAACTTGATTTGGCTTGGGGTCCAATTGGATATTGGAGTGACATCGCCAAACCGCAAACCATCTTCTTCTTGCCAATGTTTATTGATCAGGAACTTTTCAACGCCTTTGATGGTAATGCCTAGTAGACCATCTGGGAGCTGCTCGAAATCCGTGATGATTACCCGGGTGCCGAAATGGCACATCGTCTCTTCATCTTTCATGCAGAGGCCGAAGCCGTTACCGTCCCCCATAGCCAGTTTGACTAAACGGGTATAGCGTGGTTCGAAAATACGCAGTTTACTTATCCCACCTGGCAGCAGGTATATCTGTAACGGAAATAGTGGTAATTGCATAGTATTAGCCTTACTGACGTTATTCATTATATAAATACGGGCCAACCGGAAGTTGGGTTTGCTATAACGTTCAGGAAAAGTATAAGCAGACAATCTTTAGAAGTTGTCTGCTTTTCGATACTACTTAAGTGCTAACATGATGGCGGAAGTGAGCTGGCTAAGTTGTTGTTGATTAATGATAAATGGAGGCATTATGTAGACAAGTGTGCCAAATGGGCGAATCCATACCCCACTGTCGACAAAAGTTTCCTGAATACTGGCCATCTCAACGGGCTCATGGAGCTCGACCACGCCGATGGCTCCCAGCCAGCGAACCGCCTTGACTTTGTCGAGTACTTCAATCTCTGGAAGTGACTCAGCTAATTGTTTTTCAATGGCTTTTACCTGATGCTGCCAATGCCCTTGGGCGAGGATATCCAAGCTCGCATTGGCGACTGCACAGGCCAGCGGATTACCCATGAAGGTTGGGCCGTGCATAAAGCACCCCGCTTCACCGCCGCATACCGTATTTGCGACATGACTACTGGTAAGGGTGGCCGAAAGGGTCATATATCCCCCCGTCAGCGCCTTGCCGACACACATAATATCAGGACTGATACCGGCATGTTCGCAGGCAAATAATTTTCCGGTGCGGCCAAAACCGGTCGCTATCTCATCGGCAATGAGCAAAATACCGTATTCGTCGCACAGCTGTCGCACCCGCTTGAGGAAGGTCGGGTGATAGATACGCATCCCCCCCGCTCCTTGCACGATAGGCTCGATAATGACTGCGGCAACGTTGCGGTGCTGCTGCTCGAGCTGGTGGCGGAAATCATCAATATCCGACTCTTGCCAAGGCTCAAAGAAGCCTCCCTCCGGCGACTGGGCGAAGATATGCTCAGGCAGGAACCCCTTGTACAGACTGTGCATCGAGTTGTCGGGGTCGGTGACCGACATAGCGGCAAAGGTGTCGCCATGATAGCCATGTTTGACCGTGAGAAATTTTGCCCGCGGCTCGCCTCTTGCGTGCCAGTACTGCAGCGCCATTTTCAGTGCCACTTCCACCGCGACGGAACCTGAGTCGGCGAGAAAAACATGCTGCAGGGGGGGCGGTGTGATAGCGACCAGCTTGCGGCAGAGCTCGACAGCGGGCTGATGGGTAATGCCGCCGAACATCACATGTGACATTTTATCGAGCTGGGCTTTAGCCGCTTCGGTTAAGGCCGGATGGTTGTAGCCATGGATCGTCGACCACCACGACGACATGCCATCAATGATTTCCCTGCCGTCCTCAAGTTGCAAATAGACCCCGTTGGCACTGACTACCGGGTAACACGGGAGTGGGTTCAGGGTTGAGGTATAGGGGTGCCAGACATGCTGCTGATCAAATTCCAAATCGACCGTATTGTTTGTTTTTTGCACAGTTGTAAACCTTGCTCCTTGTTGGTGGTTGACAGTCTACCGTCTCAAAGTAGACTAGCCAAGTAACAAGAAGCAATGAATGCATCATTCAGCAGCCCGTGTTTGTGCTGGCTGAAATCATAATAAGAGGTGATTACACGTGGAAGTACGTCACGACTGGACAGTCGAGGAAGTTCAAGCGCTATTTGACAAGCCATTTATGGATTTGGTGTTTGAGGCCCAGCAGGTACACCGCCAGTACCATGATCCCAACAAGGTACAGGTGAGCACCTTGCTTTCTATTAAAACAGGAGCCTGTCCGGAAGACTGCAAGTATTGCCCGCAAAGCGCGCACTACCGCACGGATGTGGATCGTGAGCGCCTGCTGGAAGTTGAGCGGGTGCTGGATGCGGCGCACAAGGCGAAGACCTCCGGCGCCACCCGTTTCTGTATGGGAGCGGCATGGAAAAACCCGAAAGAGCGCGATATGCCTTATTTGCTGGAGATGGTCCGCGGGGTGAAATCCATGGGGCTGGAAACCTGTATGACACTTGGCATGATCACCGGCGCGCAAGCCAATGAGCTGGCCGATGCTGGCTTGGACTACTACAACCACAACCTCGATACTTCACCGGAGTTCTACGGCAATATCATTACCACCCGTACTTACCAGGACCGCCTCGATACCCTGAGCCATGTCCGTGAGGCCGGCATGAAGATTTGCTCCGGTGGGATCATCGGCATGGGGGAAAGCTCACGCGACCGAGCCGGATTGCTGGTTGAGTTGGCCAATCTGCCTACCCATCCGGAAAGTGTGCCTATCAATATGCTGGTAAAGGTAAAAGGGACCCCGTTGGAGTCTGTCGATGATGTCGATCCGTTCGACTTTATTCGTATTATCGCGGTAGCGCGGATCATCATGCCTAAATCGGCGGTGCGTCTCTCGGCTGGCCGCGAAGATATGAATGAGCAAATGCAGGCGCTTTGCTTTATGGCCGGTGCCAACTCGGTGTTCTATGGCTGTAAGCTGCTGACCACGCCAAACCCGGGCGAAGATAAGGACATGCAGTTGTTCGCCAAATTGGGGATCAACCGCCAGGAGCAAGCAGCTAAGCCGGATGAAGTGCAGGCACAAGAGTTGTTGGGACAAGTGGCCGAGCGCGTTGCCGCACGACCAAGCAAGGATGATCTGTTCTACGATGCATCGGTTTAAGCAACGGATCGCGTCGGCCCTTGAAGACAGACAGGAGCAAGGGCTTTATCGGACATTGAGCTGCCTGGGGCGCGGACAGAATATGTCAGTGCAGTTGCGGGAACAGTCATTGCTAAACTTTTCCAGCAACGACTATCTTGGTCTTGCGCAAGATCCAGCGCTAGTTGCCGCATGGCAGGAAGGGCTATCCCGTTATGGTGCCGGTAGCGGCGCCAGTCCGTTGGTGACAGGTTTTCACTCTCCGCATCAGTACTTGCAGTCGCAGCTTGCCGAATGGTTGGGCTACGATCAGGCGCTGTTGTTCAGCAGCGGTTTTGGCGCCAACCAAGCACTCTTGTTTGCCTTGCTGCAAAAGGGCGATTACCTGCTGCAAGACAAGCTCAATCACGCCTCGTTGGTTGAGGCGGGGATGCTGTCTCCGGCAACTATGCGGCGTTTTGCTCATAACGATCCCGCTTCATTATCCCGCCTGCTTTCGCGCATGCCCGATAGCTCCCCAAAGCTGGTGGTGACCGAGGGGGTTTTCAGCATGGACGGGGATCTTTCGCCGCTCGGTGATATAGCCAGTGTGTGTCAGCAGAGCGGCAGCATGTTGGTTGTCGATGATGCCCATGGCTGCGGGGTACTTGGTGAGTCTGGCCGCGGCAGCTGTGATCATGCCGGCATCAAGCCTGATATCCTGGTGGTGACCTTTGGCAAGGCATTCGGCCTGCAAGGGGCTGCAATACTATGCAGTCAATATGTTGCTGAATACCTGGTGCAGTTTGCCCGCCACTTTATTTATTCAACGGCAATGCCACCTGCGCAGGCCCATGCACTTTCCAAAGCATGTGACATGATCCAGCAACAAGGCTGGCGGCGGGAAAAACTGGTCGCGCTAGGGGAGTGTTTGGCTGGGCATTTGTCAGCTGATGTTGAGATGGTGGCTACCCCAACTCCGATCAAGCCTTTGATGGTGGGTAGCAGTGAGCGGGCGGTTAGTTTCGCCGATAAGTTACGACAGCGAGGGCTGTGGGTGAGTGCAATCCGTCCGCCGACGGTTCCCGCCAATGCCGCAAGGCTGCGGGTGACTCTGACGGCTATTCACCAAGAGCCAGAAATATACATGCTGGCACAGGCAATCAACGAGGTATGGCATGAAGAATAATACAGAGACAGCAGCCACTCTTTTGGCGGATGCCGTGGTGACCGACAAGCAAGCTATTGCCGACGCCTTCGGCAAGGCGGCGAAGCATTACGATCAATCGGCGGCATTTCAGCGCCAGGTCGGCCATCATTTATTGGCCAAACTCCCCTCGCTCAACGTCGCGGGTAGCCAGGTACTGGATCTTGGTTGTGGAACCGGCTATTTCAGCCAGCAGCTACAACAAAGGGGAATGCAAGTCTGTGCCGCCGATCTGTCCAGCAAGATGCTCGAGCAGGCCAGATTGCGTTGCGGTGAGCAAGTCAGATACGTAGAAGGTGATGCGGAGTGTCTGCCGTTGCCGGACAATCAGTTCGATTTTGCTTTCACCAGCCTGGCTCTGCAGTGGTGTGAAGATCTGTCGGTGCCGTTGCGAGAACTCCGGCGTGTCGTGAAACCGGGCGGCCAAATTGTCTTTTCTACCTTGGTACAAGGATCCCTGTATGAGCTTTCTCATGCATGGAAGCAGGTTGATCAATATCAACATGTGAACCAGTTTCTTTCGCAAAAGGCCATAAAACTTGCGCTGGCGCAAGCGGGGTGTACAGAGGTTGACCTAGAATTTCAGCCAATCACCATGTATTACCGCTCGGCAGTTGACCTTATGAAAGATTTGAAAGGTATAGGGGCAACACATATTCATCAGGGGCGAAAAGCAGGCTTGGCCGGTCGCAAGACGTTTAAGGCATTAGAGAGCGCTTATGATGAGTTTCGACATGAGGACAATCAGCTGCCAGCAACATACCAAGTCTGTTTTGGAGTAATTATTAATGACTAACGCTTTCTTTGTAACAGGTACAGATACTGAAGTAGGTAAAACTGTAGCCTCTCGCGCCATTCTTCATGCTGCAGCTAGCGCGAATATCAAGATGGCGGGTTATAAGCCAGTGGCGTCCGGTAGCGCACCGACAGCCAATGGTATGCGTAATTCTGATGCTTTGTATATCCAAGATGCATCGGTTGTCGAGTTGGACTACGACGAGGTCAATCCGTACGCATTTGAAGCGGCCATCTCTCCGCACTTGGCCGCCGAGCAGGAAGAGCGAGTGATCGAGTTTGACGTGCTGTCGAAGGGGCTGGAACACCTCAAGCAAAAATCTGATGTTGTATTGGTTGAGGGGGCTGGCGGCTGGCGTGTGCCTGTGTCCTGGAATGACTACCTTTCTTCTTGGGTAAAGCAGGAAAAACTGCCTGTTATTTTGGTTGTTGGTGTGAAACTCGGTTGTTTGAGTCACGCCATTCTAACGGCGGAAGCGATTCAGCATGATGGCTTGGAAGTGGTGGGTTGGGTTGCAAACCGTATCAATCCAGGCACCGAGAACTATGCCGACATCATTCGAATGCTGGAAGAAAACCTACCGGGGCAGAAGTTGGGCGAAATCCCTTATATGCCGGGTATCAAGAAGCGCAACCTAGCGGACTACATTGATCTGTCACCGCTTGGCCTATAAATTGGCTGCTTGGTGTAGTGTGCACCAGATGCTGAGATATAAAAAAACCTGCCGCTAGGCAGGTTTTTTTTGCAGGCAGGTGTGTCGGTATTATTTAACCGAAGGCTTGCTGGCAGTACGTTTGAGGTTCGGGATGCAGTACCACGCTGCCGTAAACAGGATCAGGCTATAAGCCAGCAGTTCAACCCCTTCTTCGGCCAGGTTCTTAACGCCTCGCACATAATGCTCTTGCATGATCCCTTGCCACAAACTGCCCATGCCAAAGATGCGGGAGAAGACAAGCAAAGTAACCATGGCACCAAGCATCAAACTGAAACTGTTGTGCTTCATGTAGTCCATGAGCGGCTCGACAGTGGTCTTTCGGTGCATGATAGCGTAGCCAATTGCCGAAGAGGCGAGGAGCCATGCCGGGTATTTCCAGAAGCCGTGGACAATCTGATCGAGCACCGAGTCCATTTCGCGGATAAACATCACCCCAAAAAAGGCTGAAACCAAGATAGCGAAGCCGCGCTGCTGTGGTTGGCGGATTGCCACCATGGCAAATAAGCTGGAGGCAATGAATAAGTATGTTTCTTGCAGTAATTCCGTCCAGGAGTTTTCACCAACATTGTTTTGAATATGCAGTACATCAATATGGATGGTGAAAGCGGATAGGGCCATGAGCAATGCGAGCAAAAAGAATAGCGAGACACTTTTGATAAGTGGCTGATAAATTGAGTGTGCTTGCGATTGTTGCTGCGAGTCGGTGGTCGTTGTCAGTGACATAGCGTACCTGCGTACTGTATAGGGTTGCAAAACAGAACAGTCTAAACAGTTCAGCTGAATCTCAACTGAATCGTGACCTTGATCACGCTATGAATAAAAAAGCCTCCCGGCACAGGGAGGCTATATTGAATCTTGTTGTCGGCAAAACTGACTAGTTATTGCCGGTCAGGCCAATAAGCGCTTCTTGAGTTTCAGTAAGCTTCTTGTTATTTCCGTCTAACCCCAGCTCTTTACGCGCTTCTTCTGCAGACATACCAAGATGACAGCGTAGAATGTCAATTGCTACCTGGTAGTTTTCGTGATCAGCCATCATTCCTCCTTGATAATTGAATACCATCACCATCACCATCACTAACTAAATACGACAATAGAATATATCCGTCGTAGATACAATAAGACTAAAGTCTAAACCTGTCTAGTCCTACTACTGCTCTAAGTTTCATAATACTGGCAGTAGATCATATTCTGCGTTAAGCCCCAATTAAAGCTGTTTCTGTTATCATCAAAAAGATTGTTTAATAGTATTTGATTGTTTAATAACAAAAATGAAACGTAACAATTTTTCACTTCCACTTGTTTTCTGTTTCAACGACCATACTATACATATCAATAACAAATGGATGATACCTCAGTTGCATCAACAATGGGTAAGACTGGGGTGACAACCCCTTCTTTTTCAGGAGAAAGAGTATTATATGAAGCGTATTGCATTGTTTTTGGCAACTAACCTGGCGGTATTGCTGGTCTTCAGTGTTGTCTTGAACGTCGTTTATGCGGTGACAGGCTTACAACCGGGTAGTCTTTCAGGACTACTGGTGATGGCTGCCTTGTTTGGTTTTGGTGGCTCGTTGATTTCATTGTTCATGTCGAAGTCAATGGCACTGCGCTCTGTGGGCGGGATGGTCATTGAACACCCACGTAACGAGACTGAGCACTGGTTGATGGAAACCGTTGCCCGCCAGGCACAACAGTCTGGTATTGGTATGCCGACTGTGGCTATTTACGACGCTGGTGATATCAACGCATTTGCAACAGGTGCCAAGCGCGACGATTCGCTGGTTGCGGTATCGACAGGCTTGCTGCATAACATGACCCGTGACGAAGCCGAGGCGGTATTGGCCCACGAAGTGAGCCACATTGCCAACGGTGACATGGTGAACATGACTCTGATGCAGGGTGTGGTGAACACTTTCGTGATCTTTGTTTCTCGCTTGGTCGCTGGTGTTATCAGCGGCGTGAACAGTAGCGATGAAGAGGGTGAGGGCGGTAGCTACATGACCTACTTCATTGTCTCGTCTATCATGGAAGTGCTGTTCGGTTTCTTGGCGAGTATCTTGACCATGTGGTACAGCCGTCACCGCGAGTTCAAGGCTGACGCAGGCTCTGCCCAGTTAGTGGGTAAAGAGAAGATGATTGCGGCGCTTGAGCGCTTGAAGATGAGTCATGAATCTCAGCTTGAAGGCTCGATGATGGCGTTTGGGATCAACGGCAAGAAATCCCTGTCTGAGCTGTTTATGACCCACCCACCGTTGGACAAGCGTATCGACGCGCTTCGTCGTGGTGAGCACCTTTAATCCTTGAGAGTGACTCAGCCCTGATTGTGAGCCCCCTGAATTGTCAGGGGGCTTTTTTTTGCGCTGTAATTGCCGGACAGAAAAGCCAGTGAGTTAGACGATTATCTTGTAAATCAATAGATTACTGATGACAGGAAGTAGCCATTAATACTGCTTATGAATAGCATTTTGATATTTGTTTTTTTGGGCGGCAAGAAAAGTGGTAAAAGGCGTAAAAAATTATAGCGCTTGATAATTTATTTAGGCAATTCAAATAAATAACTTTAGGGATGTAGGACAGTATGAGCTGGATAAACAAGATTAGTTTCAAGTATAAGTTGGCTATTCCTATCGCGATTGTTGCTTTGGCTTTCTCGGGCTTGATTGCCCAGGTATTTGTTGTTTATAACGAGCAGCAGCAAGCTAACCGCCTTCTGAGCGAGGAGGTTCAGCCAGTGATGGATAACCTGGAAGATGCTTACCGCGATATGTACCAAGTAATGACGGCCGGTATGGCCATGGCTCTGACCCAGCCTGATGATCATGCTAGCATTGAACTTCACCGCTTCAATTTCTACGACAATGGCCCAAAAGCCTTTCCCCGCCTCGCATCCGTGCATGAACTGATCGATACGGGTTTTTTATCGGAAAGCAGCCGAGCCAACGTCCGTAAGCTGGAGCAGGAGTACGATAAATGGCAGAAGCGCTATGAATTTATGGTGACTAACCCAGAGCGGGCGCTCAGTTATTATTATGCAAACGACGCGATGGCAGAGAAGGACTTCGAAGCGATTCGCAAGCTGCTCAAGGTCGTCCGTAAGGATATCGAAACCCAGCGTGCAGCACTGGTTTCGGAAGTACAGACTCACAGCGAGGAGACCAATACCATCTTGTTGGCCGGCTCGATTCTCTCCCTGCTGGTGTCTGCTTTCATCACTTTGGTTGTGATCCGCGTGATCGTCAACCCGCTCCAACAATTGACTCGGGCATTGGAAGATATCTCGGCCGGTGACGGTGATTTGTCGACCCGTATTCCTGTGCTGGGCAGTGATGAAATTGGTCAGCTAGCGACAGCATTCAACACCTTTGTCAGTAAGATCCATACCACGTTGGCAAAGGTTGTTACCGCTTCTCATCACGTCCGCAGCGATGCGTCTCAGTTGAGTATGCTGACGGCGCAGGTGCTCAATGCCTGCCATTCCCAGCAGGCCCAATGCACCGAGGTTGAGTCGGCCGCTTACGAGCTGACCGCAACCAGCCAGACGGTGAGCGGCCATGCTGCGGAAGCGGCCAAGGTGACAGACTCGATCAGTGAACAATCGCAGACGGTACAGGTGACCTTGGCAGAGTCGGTGACTGCCATCGGCCAGTTGGCAAACGACATTGACGGTTCAAGCGTAGTGATCAAGGAGCTAGAGAAAAATGTCGCCGGTATCTCCTCGATTCTCGAAGTGATCCGCGGGATTGCCGACCAGACGAACCTCCTAGCACTTAATGCTGCCATTGAAGCGGCCCGTGCCGGTGAGCAAGGCCGAGGGTTTGCTGTCGTCGCTGATGAAGTGCGCTCACTGGCGAACAAGACCCAGTCCTGCACCAGCGAAATTCATTCAATGATCGAAAAGCTTCAAGACACCGTGGGGCAGTCAGTAGAGGCGATGCGCAATAATTCCGAGGCTGGTACGACAACGGTCGAACAGGCTCAGCAGACCAATATTGCGCTCGATGCGATGAGCGAGTCTATTGTAATGATCAGCGATGTTAACCGTCAGGTTGCCATTGCCGCCGATCAGCAGACGGTGGTAACCGGGAACTTGAGCGATAACATCCGTAGTATTGTGATGGCGTGCGAAGAGACCCTGAGCAATATCCAGAGCGCGCAGCAAACCTGCGACGGCCTAGCGAGCCAGAGCGAGACCCTAGATGGCCTGGTATCACAGTTCAAAGTCTGATGGAGGCAAGCTGCGGCGGCAAAGCCGCTGTGAAAGCTGTGGTTAGGCAAGCCACTAAAAACGGGCAGTTGATACTGCCCGTTTTGCTAGCTGGTGATTAAGCGGTTTTTGGCTGGTAGATGGGCTCATCGTTAACCGGTAGGTGGATAAGCGCTGCTAAGAATGCCAGGGCTACCGTTGTCCACCAGATCGGCTCGTAACTGCCGTAGTAGTCGTAGATACGACCGCCGAACCAGGCGCCGAGGAAGCTGCCGACCTGATGGGTAAAAAACACCAGGCCATAGAGGGTCGACATGTAGCGCGCACCGAAAATTTGGCGAACTAGGCCAGAGGTCAGTGGGACGGTGCCAAGCCAGCAGAAACCGATGGCACCACCAAACAGGGCGGCAGTCTCGGTGGTGACCGGCAGGACCACAAACCCAGCGATCACAACGGTGCGGACCAGGTACAGGGCACACATCACATAGCGTTTGCTGAATTTATCGCCCATTACCCCCCAGAAATAGCTGCCGAAAATGTTGAAGATCCCCACATAGGCCAGAGCCATGGCAGCAGTGGTGCCGGGAAGGCCCTTATCAGCCAGATAGCTTGGCAGGTGGGTGGCAATGAACATGACATGAAAGCCGCAGACAAAGAAGCCCATGTGGATTAGCCAGTAACCGCGGTGCCTGAAAGCATCGCGCAGTGCCTGGCGCAACGTCAGTTCGCGACCGTCCGGGGAAGCGCTGCTTGCCGGGCCGGCGTTGACCTTCATAAAGCATGAGAAGGCCATCATGATCGCGCAGAGCATAGCGAAAACCTGCAGCGCCAGCTGCCAGTCAAATTCGCTCAACAGGTACTGTGCTCCCGGGATCACAGCAAACATACCAAATGACCCGGCCGCTGTTGTCAGGCCGAACGCTTTGGCCGTGTGTTCGGCGGGGACTACGCGGGCCACGGCACCAAGTACGATAACGTAGCTGGTAGCACTCAAACCTAGGCCAACCAGCGCACCAAGAGATACGTATAACCAATTTGGCTCGACTGCGATTGAGGTGAGGTACAGCCCTAGCCCATAGGCGATGGCACCAGTCCAGATGACTTTTTGCGCGCCCCAGCGGTCGGCGGCCATACCAACAAACGGCTGGAAGGCGCCGAAAAGCAAGTTCTGCACAGCGATAGCCAGACTAAAGAATTCACGGCCAGTATCAAAATGCATAGAAATCGGCATCATGAAGATACCGAAAGACTGCCTGATCCCTAGGCTGATAATTAGTGTTCCAATGCCCATCCACACCAGTAGTGGAAAGCGAAAAATACTCATGGTTATAGTCCGGTCAAAGTGTGGTCGTTTGAGTTTTGCTGATGGCAGCCACCGTTCATGGCATGTTCGGCCAGCGAGTCCAGCAACGGCTGGCAGTGGTGGACACTCACTAGGGTCAGTGCAAGCAGCAAGACCATCCGTATCAGTTGGGCTGTCAGTGATTGTGAAAACATCAGTGCCTCAAGGTAAAAAAGTGCGGGGATAGTAGAGGAAATTAAGTTATGACTCAAATGAGCAAATAACAAATATTCTATGCATAATACGCATGTTATCGGGAGCGAGGGCGTAGGCGGTAAATTGCACCGGAATCTGCCGATAAATACAGCCAGCCCAGGTCGTCCACAGCCAGGGCCCGTATCCGTTCTTCCAGTGCTTCGAGCAGCCGCTCTTCGTTTGCGATGCTGGCATTGTCTGTTATTTCAACCCGGTTTAGGTGGCGTAGTTTCAATGCCCCACTGAATAGCTGGCCTTGCCAGCTGGGGAAGGCTGCGCCTCGATAAAGAAGCAGGCTGCCCGGTGCTATGGAGGGAATATACACCTTGCGTGGCGAGACAATGCCATCTTTCTCGGTGGCTTCGCCCACCGCAATCGGGCCCCAATATTCCTTCCCGTGAGAGGTGACTGGCCAGCCGTAGTTGGCCCCTGCGGTGATTAAATTGATTTCATCGCCGCCCCTAGGACCATGCTCGTTTGACCACAGCCGGTTGGTCAGTGGATCAAACAGCAGCCCTTGCGGGTTACGGTGACCAAAGCTCCAAATTTCAGCAAGTGCATTAGGTGTATCGGTAAAAGGGTTGTCTTCGGGCGTTGAGCCATCGAGGTTGAGTCTAAGGATAGTGCCCGCATGGGTTGCGAGATCTTGCCCGTTGGGACGATGAGCTCGGTCCCCGATAGAAAAAAAGACATGGCCTTGGTTATCGAAAGCGATACGGCTACCGAAGTGGCGGGAAGCATCGCTGAAGGATTGAGTGACCAGCAAATCCTGCCACTGGGTTAACTGGGTACCGCTAAGCTTGGCGCGGGCGAGGGTTGTCGCGGCCTGCCCATCGTGTGCTTTAGCGTAAGTGAAGTAATACCAGGTTTGAGGTGCGGCGTTGTTGTGACGCTGGTCGGGCGGTTGGTTGCCGGTGGTATCTAGCCGGGCGATATCCATCAGTCCCCCCTGTCCGTATTGGCGAATGGGGGGGAGTCCGGAAACTTCTTGCAGGGATCCATCCTCAGGGTTGAGCAGGCGAATATTGCCTTCCCGGTAGGTGATCAGCAGCTGTTGGTCGGGGGTGAAAGCCATCCCCCATGGTACGCCGTTGGTTTGCCCGATGCGCTCAACGACATAGTGCATGCCGAGGCTGGAGCCTTCGAGTACAGTTTCAGGGAAGGACAGAGCCTTGGCTGGTGGGGCCAATATGATAAGGGATAACAAGGCCAGGCGTACTGTGTTCATTGCTGTAGCGAGGGGGCGGTACCTCATCCTGCGGTTTCCTTCTATCCTGTGCGCTATCAGTAGTGTAGCAGCTGGGATAGCGGTGTCTTTTCGACTTTATGGTTACTGTTTGGTTTGTCCTGCAATAATTGCGGCTAGCTGGTCGAGCCCCTGCCGCCAGGTGTTATTTTCACGGAAGTTGGCAAAGCTCAGGCGCAGGCAATGCGCATAGCGCTTGTTGGTACTGAACATGGTGCCGGGAAGTACGCTGATCCCTTGGCTTAGCGCCTGTTGATAAATGGCCTGACTGTCCGCATGCTCGGCTAGAGTGAGCCAGCATAAGAATCCACCGGTTGGTTGGGTCAGGTGGTAATGATCCCTAAGCTGCGGGTATTGGTTCAAGGCCTGGGTGAGCTGCTGATAGAATACCTGCTGTTTTTTAGCGTAACTGCGGCGGATTTTACCGAGGTGCTGGCGGTATTTGCCGCTTGCAAGGAATTGGGCAACCGCGGAGTGAATGAGGTTGGGGCTGCCCATGTTGTCAGTGAGCAAGCGTTTCTCAATTACTGTCTGATACTTGCCGGCCACGACCCAGCCGATACGGAGTCTGGAGTCCAATGTCTTAGATAACGAGTTGCAATAGATCACCCGGTTTTCTTGGTCGAGGGTTTTCAGCGGCAGGGGACGCTGATGATGTGCCAGGCCGCCGAAGACATCGTCTTCGATAATTGGGATCCCATGGGTCATGGCGAGGAAGCGTAGTCGGTCCGCTGTCGACATCACATACCCTGTCGGGTTGTTGAAACTGGGGTTAATCAAGATGGCCTTGACCGGCCAATCTTTGAGTGCCTGCTCAAGGGCATCCAAATGAATGCCAGTGATTGGGCTCGCCGGAATTTCAATCACTTTAAGGCCCAGAGATTCTAGCAGCATAAGGTTGCCGAAATAACTGGCAGACTCTACCAAGACGATATCCCCAGCAGAGGTCAGGGCCTGCAGGCTCAAGCTAATCGCCTGCTGCGCACCATGGGTTACCAGCAGCGACTGTTTGGAGATGGTAATGCCAAGTTCGCGGTTTATACCAACGAGTTGCTTCAACAGCAGATCGTTTCCCGGTGGCAGTTGGTAATGGCTGGGAATATGGCTTTGGTAGCGGCTGTGTCGGCCTATTTCAGCGTACAAGCTGTTGATGGCAGGAAAGTCAGTATCAGGGTGGGCCGATCCCATTGGTAAAACCTCTCGGGATACAGGCAGTTCCATGATTTTTTTACTGAGTGTCATTAGGTCGACAAAACCCGGCTCGGGAACCGGTTCTGGAAGTCCATGGATGACTTTGCTGCGATTGACCCGATAGCCAGAGCGGGCTTGCGCGGTGATCTTCTGGTTAGCTTCCAGTTGCTGATAAGCACGGATCACCGTGTTTTTACTCACGGACAGTTTTTGGCTGAGATCTCGAATAGAAGGGAGCCGTTCCCCCGGCTGGTAGCTTTGCTTGTCTATCCGCTCGGAGATCCATTGGTAGACGTACTGGTATTTGGTTTTGAGCGGGCTATGCTCCTGCAGCAATGCTTTCTGACACCGAGAGTTATACGCTTTCTTTGTGTTATCTGTACCCATTAAAAATCACCAAACTGTCCCTGTTAAGATTTTTGTGCCCATTTAAAGTAAGGGTAATTAAGGGAAAAGAAAAGTGGGTGAGCTATGATGACGCGATTTATTCCATTCTTGTTTGTTGTTCTCTGGAGCTCTGGCTTTATTGGCGCACGGCTCGGTTTACCCTACGCCGAACCGGCGACATTTCTGTTGATCCGGATGGTTGCGAATATCGCGGTGTTTTTGCTGCTGGTGGCTATCCTAAGAGCTCGGATACCGACCGGCAGGGCGCTGGTTCACTGTATGGTGGCAGGCTTGTTGATCCACGGTTTTTACTTGGGCGGTACCTATATCGCAATTGGCCTCGGTATGCCGGCAGGGCTGTGCTCCCTGCTGGTAGGGTTACAGCCAATAGTGACCGCGCTGGTAATGTTCGGTTGTGCAGGCGAGCGAATGCGGTTGTCGCAATGGCTCGGGTTGGCAATTGGCTTTGTTGGCATCAATCTTGTGCTGCAAGGGAATATGGCTTGGCATCAGGATGGTAGCCGAGAAGCCGCCTATCTGTTCACTTTCCTGGCTTTGGTGGGGATCACTTTTGGTACGCTTTACCAGAAAAAGTTCTGCCAAGGTGTTGATATGGTGGGAGGCGCTGTATGGCAATATTTTGCGGCGGCTTTGTTGTTCCTGCCTTTGGCTCTGGCGACGGAAACCATGGTGGTACATTGGACCCCGACGTTTATATTTGCCCTGAGCTGGTTGGTCTTGGTGCTGTCGGTCGTCGCCATTTTATTACTGCTTTATATGGTGAAGCATGGTGAGTCATCCAAGGTGGCTTCGACCTTTTACCTCGTACCGCCAATGACGGCTTTCCAAGCCTGGTTGATTTTTGGTGAACGTTTTGACGAGTTCGGTGCCGCCGGTTTTCTGTTAGCTGCCATCGCCGTTTTCCTTGTGACGAGAAAGCCTAAACTGCACGGTACGGACACTTACTCTTCGGCTAAGCCGGCTTCTTAAAAGAGGGGGGATCATCCAAGCGGCGGACAGCAAACCGACGTTTTGGGCGAGCTGGTGATGGAAAATTGTTCAGCTGGTATTAATTGAACGTCATTCAATTGTTTGTCATTATTGTGTCAATCTACAGTTTTGAGGTTGCATGATGATGAAAAGTATCATTAAGACGGGCCTGCTCGGTATGGCTCTGGGGGGCTCTCTGCTTGTCGTTAGCTTAGAGCAAGATGGCCCTCATGCCGGTGAGGATAGCCGTGCTTATCTCGCGCAACAAAAGCCCGGTCAAGAAGTGAGTGGCCACAACTTAGCGGTCAAGTCCCAGCAGGCATATATTGCGGAACTGTACCGCGCGCGTGAAAAGCTTCAGTCTCTGGGGGAGGAGAACTCCGAACTGTACCTGTCGATTGAAAATGCCATTGCCCTTAACGAAGAGCTGTTTGATGACGCCGGGTATTGGCGGGCCCATTATTTGGGCCCCTCGTCGTAGGGGATTGCACTAACGGTGGGATCAGTCCTGTAACCGGTAAGGTGAGAAAATCTTCCCAACATCGACCTTGGCTTGGAGCCTCGCGGCAAGCAGGTACAATCCCCCTAGCTTGCGGTGGAAGAAAATCGCATCGGCAGGTGGGGTATGCCAATAATTCTCCTTCATGCTCAGCGCCGTGCCGGCATCACGAATTCGACGCGCCAAGTCGGTTTGGCCGAAATCAAATTCGCCCACGGTCATGATCGGCTCACAGGCTTCCAGGCATAGCGCGATCACCGCCTCTTGCTGTGAGGCCGTGATCGGTTGACTGAAAAAGCCAATCTGGCGCAGGGCTGAATTCATCGCTGGTTTATCATGATGCAGCGCTGCGCTGAGTAGTCGTCGGTAGCCTTCTGATACTCTGGACGGGTAAGCACGAGTTGCGCCGAAATCAAGTAACACCAACTGTTGATATTGCTCGTTGTAGAGGAAGTTGGCGAAGTTCGGATCGGTCTGTACTAGCCTGAACTCAAACATTTCTTTGAACAGCAGTTCGAAGGCGAGCACCATAACATGGTTTCGAACATGCTGCGGCTGGTTGATCAGCGACTCAATCTGCAGGCCATCAACATAGTTCATCGCAAGGATGTTTTCTGTGGTTAGCTCGTCGAAGACACCTGGTATAACATATCTCGTATCATGGGCCAGCAATTGACGGTATTGCTTGAGCAGCTTAGCCTCGAGCTGATAGTCTGCTTCTGCGTGGAGCTGCTGCTTGGCTTGTTCCAGCAAATCCTGATAATCAACGCCCTTGGGCAGTAGCCCTGATACACGCAATAGGGTAGCGACGTTATCGACATCGCTGTCGATACTTTGCTTGATCCCCGGGTATTGGATTTTCAGTGCAATCTTGTCACCTTGCCAGTTGGTGGCGGCATGTACCTGGCCGATGGATGCGGCAGCGACAGGGTAGAAGGAAAAGGTCTGAAATTGGTCTTGCCAGTCGATATCCCACTCTTGCTGCAGCATCGCATTGAGTTGGCTGATGGGCATCGCCTTGGCTTCTGCCCGCAGCCGTGCCAGTAGCTCTGCCAGTTCAGGCGGAAGTAGATCTCCGGCATCCATTGACAGCAATTGTCCAACTTTCATTGCAGCCCCGCGCAGCAGGGACAATTGGTCGGCAACGCGCCTGGCATTGTTGGGGGTGAGTAATAACTCACTAGCTTTGGGACGGTTGCCCTGGGCGAGCTGCCTGACTCCCTCGGTGACCATGCTGCCTGCTACGCGTGTCGCCAAAGAACCTAATTGTCCCAGACGCGACAGGCGGCTTTTCGGGACTTTGGCATATTCTCTGGCTGTCCCTGACTTTTCCTTGCTGATAATCTTCTCCGGTTTCATGTCGATTTACCCGTCGCTTTAATTATACAGGTACGTGATGCCAAAGCAGTTGGTTCATATCGGCAGGGGCTGACAAGCAATGCCGATTAAAAACTTGATTGCGAAAGAAAAGGGACATAACGAAAAGGCCAGCAGTGCTGGCCTTTGATATTGATGGATGTGTGTTTGGCGTTAGGTTAAAACGGATACCAAAAGAGCTGTTCGGCGTGGTAGCGGTTGGCAAAGCCCAGAGCCAAGATCACGGCGATAGTCAACAAGACGGCGAAATCCGCCTTGGTCATCGGCTTCAAGCTATACCAGCTGCGACGTTTGTGCTGGCCAAATCCACGTAAGGTCATCGCATTGGAAATCACGTCAGCACGGTCAAGGCTGGAGAAAATCAATGGGCCTAGAATTTTTGCCACATTTCTGATGCGGGTAAAGACCGGTGCATTTTTCGAGATATCCACCCCACGTGCCTGCTGGGCATGCATGATGTTGATGAAGTCCTTGGTCACTTCCGGTAGATAGCGCAATGTCAGGCTTACCGCATAGGCAATACGGTACGGGACGCCTAGCTTATTCAGGCTAGCCGAAAATTCCGTCGGGTGAGTGGTAAATACGAATACCAGAGCTACCGGGAACATGCTGAAGTACTTCAGGGTAACGGTTACCAGATAAAACAGGGTTTCCTGGGTTAGGGAGTAGTTACCCGGTAGCGGGATAACAACGGTTTGGCTGCCCATATACTCAGTTCCCTGCTGCGGTGCAATCAGGAACATAAAGAGTGCATTAAGGAGCAGTACGGTGACCGTACCTGTCATCAGGGTTTTGTAATTGGCAAAAGGTACACGCGAAAGACGAAGCAGAGCAAAGCCAACCAAAATCATGGCCACAATGATACGGACATCGAACGTCATCAGCACCATGGTGACCCAGGCCATAAACAAAATGAACTTGGTGATCCCGTTTAGCGCATGGAGAGGCGAGCCGGTATTGATGTAGCTAATACCGAATTTTATCTTATTGGTTTTCATTAAAGTGAGCCTGCCTCATGGTTAATGAAGCAACGAATAAAGTGATCAATGCGCTCGATACCCAAGCTATCGGCAAGTGTATACAAACTGGTTACTGTCAGGTTGGCTTTTTCCAGCAAGGCCGGTTGGCTGAACACCTCGTTGACGGCAGAATCGGCCAGCAACTTGCTGTCAGCGATGACGATCGCACGCTGGGTGTATTCAAGCACCAAATGCATATCGTGGGAAATGATCAAGATGGTGATCCCCAGCTTTTGGTTGAGCTCCTTGATAAAGCCCATCATCGCCGTGTAGTGGTGGTAATCTTGACCCGCGGTTGGCTCGTCAAGGATCAGCAGCTTAGGCTCCAGTACCAAGATAGTTGCGATGGTGACCCGTTTTTTCTGGCCGTAGCTCAGGGCATCGATAGGCCAGTGGCGGTAGCGATCCAGCCCGCACAGCTTCAAGGTCTCCAGCACCTTGGCTTCGACGTCGCTTTCTGGCACCCCGCGGTTGCGCAGGCCGGAAGCGACTTCGTCGAAAATCATATGGTGGGAAATCATGTGGTTTGGGTTCTGCAGCACAATACCAATGTCTTGGCTTCGCTCGAAAATGGAACGCGCGGCTAGGTCATGCCCTTCAAAGCAAATGCTCCCACTGTCCGGCTCCAGTACGCCCATGATCAAACGGGTGATGGTCGACTTGCCTGAACCGTTCTTGCCGAGGATCGAGACAAACTCGCCTTGGTTGACGGTAAAGCTGACACCGTCGAGGGTCTGGCGCTGGCCATCGTAGGAATAGCCGAGGTTGTTCACCTCCAGCAGCGGGGTTGTGCCAGTTGCTGCTGTGACCACGTCACCTTGCTGGAACCAGTTGAGTACCTGGGGTTTGAAACGGTCGATATCGATTGTCGACAGGTAGGCGGGCCTATCCGCTTGGTCGATGTCACAGCCGGCTGCTTTCAATGCGGAAAGATACAGGGGCTCGCGGATCCCGTGCTGGGTTAGCAGTGGGCTTGCCAGCAATTCGTCGGGTGTCATGTTGGCAACAATTTCACCGCGCTCCATCAGGATAATACGGTCGGCATGGCAGTGCAGCACATCTTCAAGTCGGTGCTCGATAATAACCACAGTTTTGCCGGTCTCGCGGTGCAGGCGATCGATAATTTCGATGGTTGACTTGCCCGTTTTCGGATCCAAGCTCGCGAGCGGTTCGTCGAACAGAAGAATGTCGACATCGTCAACCATCACCCCTGCCAGCGATACGCGCTGCTTCTGGCCGCCACTGAGGTCGAAAGGTGACATATGCAGCATATCATCCAGCTCCATCATTGCCGCTGTTTCTTCAACCACTTGGCGCATTGGACCTGGTGCAATCATCTGGTTTTCCAGGGCAAAGGCGATGTCTTCGCCGATGCTCAAGCCGACAAATTGGCCATCGGTGTCTTGCAGGACCGTTCCCACCAGGCTGGTGCACTGGTGAAGATCCATCTGCTGGGTTTCTTTACCGTTGATCTCAAGGCTGCCGGTGATGTCGCCTTTGACCGAGAAAGGGATCAAGCCATTCAAGCATTGGCCCAACGTAGACTTGCCGCTACCGCTTGGGCCGACAATAACAACCTTTTCGCCTTTATTTATGGTTAGGTTGATGTTCTTCAGGGTGGGCTTTTGCAGCGCCCAGTATTTGAATGAGAAGTCAGTAAACTGAATAGACATGACTTATTCTGCCTCGATCAGGTTGTAGCTTTGTTGCTTGCGCTTGGCGACAGCAGTCAGGATGAAGTGGCCGACAATGGCGATCAGTACCGTGTTGCCGACAGCAATGATCGTTAGCTGTGCCAGCACCTTAGTAAACGGTTCGGCGTACAGTACGGCGTCAAGGAAGGCTGAGCAGCCATAGCCCACGACATTGCCTATGAAAGCCAGGAGCACGAACAGGCAGAAGTCAAATTTGGAGAATAGCCCTTTTTCAATTCTCTGCTTGGTGATTTTGGGATACAGGCCAATGACCAGGCCGACGATCCCTGAGCCGAGTACCCAAGTTACCCACACGCCCCAGCCAGCGAAAAGGTCGGTGACCCAGTGGCCGATGAAGCCGACAAGAAAGCCTACGAGAGGGCCGAATAGTACACCGAACAAGGCAAGCACTGCCATTGCAGGTTTGAGAGTGGTATTTGCAAAGACAGGAATACCAAACATAGGTAGACCACCAATACCATATAAGGCTGCACCGATTGCGATGAGCACAACTGTCTTGGCAGAGAGATTCATGACATAACCTTTTAAAGCTCTTGGGTATTTGCTTGTACATTGCCGGCCAAAAGGCTGCTTGCGAAGTCCAAAACAAACCCGCATCGATGGCGGGTAAGGGGTTGCAAATATCCATATTTAAGCAAGAGCAGTTATGCCGGCAGGCATAAGGACGCGACATCATACATGAACATCAAACAGAAGGGAAACCTCTACATCTAGACGTCTAACTCTTAGCCAAAATGGCCGGTCCTGCTGCCGGGGTGAACATTGTGTGGGGAGATTACGTACCAAAAGTCATACTGTTAGCAGCAAAGCGGCTATATCCATCAAAGCCAAGACTAATGGACACGTGACGTTTGTTAATCGCTATTGATGGGTAATACTTTAATCATGGAAGGAGGCCATTTGGCTGGCAAGCAAAGCGAAGGCTTGGTTTGAGCGGAGGCTATCATTGTGCAGAATGTGGTGCGAGATGTTTTTGCCAAATGAAAATTGTAGCTTGCCGAAAAAAAAGGAAATTTCACTAACTAGCTGCTTTTTTTAGACTTTGATGAATAAAGCGGAAGCAGACACCACTAATGGGTAATTGATTTAACATATTGATTGCCTCAACAATATTACAGATTAGAGCTATCTTTTTGAGATAAATCTAACTAATTGGATAACTTGAATATTTCACTTTATTTTTTTCGAAATATAGTAAATACTGCTGTCCAAGCTATTTTATTTTGAAGCTTGTAAAAATTGACAAATCATTGTTTTGTCAAGCCTTAACTTACTACGAAAACATGCGCTGTTACACAGAAACTGCATGAGATTTGGTGGGAAGTTAAGGTAGAATTGGATAATATCAGTAACAGCTATCCCGCCAATTCGGCTGGGTGCAGAGCCAAATCATATTGGAGATACAGCTTGATTAATGTATTCCTTGTAGATGATCACGAACTGGTTCGCACAGGGATCCGACGTCTGCTTGAAGATGTCCGTGGTATAAAAGTGGTAGGGGAAGCCGACAGTGGTGAAGAAGCCGTAAAATGGTGCCGTAATTCTCATGCGGACATCATTCTTATGGACATGAATATGCCTGGTATCGGTGGCCTTGAAGCGACACGTAAAATTTTGCGCTTTAGTCCTGATGTCAAAATTATCGTTTTGACCATCCATACAGAAAACCCGTTTCCGACTAAGGTGATGCAGGCAGGCGCAGCAGGCTACCTGACTAAAGGTGCCGGCCCTGACGAAATGATCAATGCCATTCGCATGGTCAATAGTGGACAGCGTTATATTTCACCTGAAATTGCGCAGCAGATGGCATTGAGCCAGTTTGCACCAGATTCGGAAAACCCTTTCAAAGATCTCTCTGAACGTGAGCTACAGATCATGATGATGATCACCAAAGGGCAGAAAGTGACCGATATTTCAGAGCAACTGAATCTGAGCCCGAAAACCGTGAACAGCTATCGTTATCGTTTATTCAATAAACTGGATATTAACGGTGATGTAGAGCTTACCCACCTTGCTATCCGCCATGGAATGTTAGACACAGAGACGTTGTAGTGTCGGAACGGTTTGACGCAAAAAGTTTTCTAAAAACTGTGACTCATCAGCCAGGTGTATACCGAATGTATGATCTGGCTGATGAGGTTATCTATGTCGGTAAGGCCAAAGATCTTAAAAAGCGTCTTTCTAGCTACTTCCGGGTGAATGTGGCGGGGGAGAAGACCCGTGCCTTGGTTAAAAATATTGTCAAGGTTGATGTCACCGTTACGCATACCGAAACGGAAGCTCTGATCCTTGAGCACAACTACATCAAGCTTTACCTGCCGAAATACAATGTCCTGCTCCGGGACGACAAGTCTTACCCTTACATTTTCCTCAGTGCCTCTGCTCACCCCCGTCTGTCGATGCATCGCGGTGCCAAGAAGCGCAAAGGCGAGTATTTCGGGCCCTACCCGGACGGTGGTGCCGTGAGGGAAAGCTTGCATCTGTTGCAGAAAATTTTTCCCATTCGCCAGTGTGAAGATTCAGTCTACGCTAACCGCAGCCGCCCATGCCTGATGTATCAGATTGGTCGATGCCTTGGGCCCTGCGTTAAAGGGCTGGTGAGTGACGAAGACTACGAAGAGCAGGTCAACTATGTCCGGCTGTTCTTGAAAGGCAAAGACCGCCAGGTGATCACGTCGATGGTCGAAAAAATGGAGCTGGCGAGCCAGCAGTTGGCCTTTGAGAAGGCGGCGACCTACCGTGATCAGATCCAGGCGCTAAGGCGCGTACAGGAACAGCAGTTTGTCAGCCACGATAGTGATGATGATCTGGACGTGATCGGCATCGCCTACGAAAATGGCATGGCCTGTATCCATGCGCTCTATATCCGCCAAGGCAAGATTTTGGGCAGCCGCAGTTATTTCCCTAAGATGCCACTCGATGCCGAGATAACAGAAGTGCTGTCCAGTTTTGTTACCCAGTTTTACCTCAATCAGGCCGAGGGCCGGGTGATCCCGAGTGAGATCCTGCTGGGGGAGGCGCTTGGTGATGAGCAGGCAGTGATTGCGCAGACGTTGACGGAGCTTGCAGGGCGTAAAATCGTCATCAAATCCCATACTCGTGGCAATAAAGCCAAGTTCCAGCGTTTGGCGCAAACAAACGCCAGAACGGCGCTTACGAGTAAACTTAGCCATCGGATGACCGTCCACCAGCGCTTTACTGCCCTGCGTGAAGCACTGAAGCTCAATCGGCTTGAGCGAATGGAGTGTTTTGATATCAGTCACACCATGGGAGAGAAGACAGTTGCCTCTTGTGTGGTGTTCAATCAGGATGGACCGCTTAAGCAGGAGTATCGTCGCTATAACATCACCGGCATTACCGGCGGTGATGACTATGCTGCGATGGCACAAGCTTTAGCGCGTCGATATGGTTCACAAGTCGATCCGGATAGAATTCCTGATATTATTTTTATCGATGGGGGTAGAGGTCAGCTGTCAAGAGCGTATGATGTAGTTAATCCGTTGATGACAGAGTGGCCAAAGCGGTCGCTTTTGGTTGGGGTAGCGAAAGGGACGACCCGAAAGCCAGGGCTGGAAACGTTGTTGCTTACCACTGGCGAAGAGTTTTCAATGCCGGCAGATTCCCCAGCGTTGCATTTAATTCAACATATCAGGGATGAAAGTCACAATCATGCAATCAGCGGTCACCGTGCCCAGCGTGCAAAAGTAAGAAAACGTAGTGCTTTGGAAGACATTGAGGGTATCGGCCCCAAACGTCGCCAAGCATTGCTCAAATATATGGGTGGCCTACAGGAACTGAAAAAAGCTAGCAGAGAAGAAATCGCCAAGGTGCCGGGCATCAGTCGTGCGATGGCAGAAAAAATTTATGACGCGCTGAATCATTAGGTTCGTGCGGTACATCTACACAATAAGAACGAAGAACTATGCGTTTAACAATCCCGAACATTCTAAGTTTTATACGGCTCATTTTGATTCCATTTTTCGTGATCACCTTTTATCTGCCGTATAACTGGTCCCCTTTTGCGACAGCGTTGATTTTCTTGATTGCCGGCGTCACAGACTGGTTTGATGGCTACTTGGCCCGTAAACTAAACCAGACTACACGTTTTGGTGCTTTTATCGATCCGGTTGCCGATAAGGTGATGGTCGCTGCGGCGATGGTCTTGGTCGTTGAGCACTACAATTCGGTGTGGGTAACCATACCGGCAATTACGATGATTGGACGCGAGATCATTATTTCTGCCTTGCGGGAGTGGATGGCCGAATTAGGCAAGCGCTCGAGTGTTGCGGTGTCCTGGGTCGGTAAGGTCAAAACCGCTTCTCAGATGGTTGCGCTAATCGTCCTACTGTGGCATCCGAACGAGTGGCTAGTTTGGATTGGTTACATCGCTTTGTACGTTGCGATGATCTTGACTTACTGGTCGATGTACATTTACCTCAAGGCCGCCAAGCATGACTTACTGAACTCGGAAGACCTGTGAAGTCCCTGTACTGTTGGAAAAGCGGCTTAATAGCCGCTTTTTTTATGGCTGAAACACGAACTGCTGGAAGAGTTTCATAAATCAGTTCGTAAAGGTGATTTTTAAGGCATTTCTCAAATTCAGTACTGTTAACTTTTATTTTTGTAGTCATATTGATGTTAGTGTGATGGAAATCTGATATTTTAAAGTTGTCTTTTTGCCTTAAAATTGAGCATCATACGATAATGTAAGAGTTAAAAATCTATAAAACAGGGGTTATTGACTGCAAATTCGCCACTTGACCAAAAATGATGAATTTTACTGTTGACTCAGGCGCGGTATTGCGTAGAATGCACCACATACCGCAACGGAACACATCTGGTGCGGTTAGTTAATCAAATATGATTACCGAATGGCGCGTTGGCAGAGTGGCTATGCAGCGGATTGCAAATCCGTGGACCTCGGTTCGACTCCGGGACGCGCCTCCATTTGCGACACTAGCTCAGTTGGTAGAGCGCAACCTTGCCAAGGTTGAGGTCACGAGTTCGAACCTCGTGTGTCGCTCCAGATTAAAATCTTACGGCAATCAGCGGTAAGACAAAGATGGTGTTTACTGTACTAAACGGCATCGCAAAGTATTGCGTGCCCTGGTGGTGGAATTGGTAGACACAAGGGATTTAAAATCCCTCGGCGTTCGCGCTGTGCCGGTTCAAGTCCGGCCCGGGGCACCATCTCATATTAAGCCCGCAAGCTTTGCTTGTGGGCTTTTTTGATCTCACCAATATCCCTTTCTTTGCCTCAGCAAGCTATCCAACATCTTTTGGCATTTCATACCGTATCTTCTTTTCTGGGCGTAATCAGCTGCACACTTGCACAGAGTGCTGCCGTGTGTATGTTGTAGGAGAGTTAATAATACAAGTGCTATATGGAGAGAAATGGTATAGGGAGACTTGAAAAGAAAAAGCCGTCGCACTAAGAGGGTACGACGGTAAAAGAATGTAGAACTCTTGATAAGGCTTAAATCATCAAGATAGGGCTATTATGTCACAAAACCCATGATTATCAATAAAATTGATAGGTAATTATGTATGAATAAGTAAATCTTTATTGCTCTAGCCGCAGGCGGTTCAGCGAGGGCTTAACTGGATATCAATACATAAGTGCCATCAATGGTGTGATATCGGTTGAATAATTTACATGTATATCTAATGAACGTATAATCGCCCCGCATAAAGTTACTTTATGCTTTTAATTCGATTGGTATATCGTGGTCGATAGTTATTATTTTCAACAGTGAGGTTGGAAGTATTTTGGAAAACGGTAAGGATAAATGCAACCTAATAGTTATGAGCCTGAGTTCCTAGCCCATAGAATAAAAACCCTCAGAGAGTTTCGTGGTAAAACACAAGTTCAAGTTGCAAAATGTATTAATGTATCAAGAAGAACTTATATAGACATCGAGTCTAATAAAGCAGACATAAAATTATCAACTCTTTACCGTATTTGTGATTGTCTAAAATGTGAGGTCGCCGATCTGTTAGGCATCCAAAGCAAAGATAAAGGTATGGGTGAGAGAATTATTGAAATTTTTGAGAGCAATGGACTCATGGTCGTGAATATCCCCGAGGTGTAACCAGGCTGCTCCCAAAAAATAATATGTGTTCATAGGCAGTTTGATGCGTTGTACAGTAACGAACTGCTTATTTATGCCCTCCTTCCTGCGCACTGACTATTTTCAATCCACCTTCTGCTAGCATTTTCAGTATGTTATCGCCTAGAGTCAGTGGCTGACATTGCTCATGCATCAAATCACAAACGCGACAACCAAGGCAGTCAGCAATCCGTAACAGAGTTTTGACTTTAAGCGACGTTTTGTTTGATTCGATATCAAGTATCGTTTTTCTCGATACATTAATAGCTTCCGCAAGCTTTGACTGGGTTAACCCCTTAATTTCCCTGTGCTGTTTAATATTAAATGCGATTACTTCACAGTAGTAATCATAAGATAACATTTAAATTGTCCTTGCTATATGCGGGTGCTGACAAATTATAAAATTCCGCAGGATTCATTAATTATATTATTTATGAGGTATATTATAAATCTTAGTGTGTTTATGTATACAAGATGTTGGCTGTTAAGACTTTTGTCTGGTAGGAAATGTTGGTGATATATCTCAATGTTCATTTTCAATCACATCGAGTTGCATTATTTGCACTGTTGTTTAATACACCGTATTTTTATTTATTATCGAGAGATATAAAATCCCCACTACTTTCTAGGTGGGGATTATCAACATCACATTGGGAGGAACTTAGTCCCGAATGTTTTTCTCGTTTTAGCCGTTGGCAAAGTGCTGCAGAGGTATACGCTCAGCCAGTAGCTTGATGTAGAGGCGGTGACCAATGATACCGCCTACCAAACCGGCTATCGCAGCGGCAACAGTGGCCATCAGCAAAGTATGAGGCTCGTTAAAGGCGATGGACGCCAATAGGCCAGGAATGGGGGCGGCACTACCGGGGGCATCATTGATGATACCGAAGTAGGCGGCGATGACCCCGGCCAAGGCTCCACCAATAAAGTTGGACATAAAGATAGGAACCGGGTTTCTGGTCACGATGTGGGCCTGGGTAAGCGGCTCCAGCATCACGCTGATGGTGTTGCTCGACTTGCCCAGTTTGAGCGAGTGGAAAATATAACCATTGGTGAACGAGCCACCGACGCAGGCAATGGCCGCAATCCCCATCGGTAATCCCGTTAGCCCCAGCATCGCAGTCAATGCCATCGAGCTCAGCGGTGACGTGCACACCATTTTAATCAGGCCTCCGAGCAAGAAGCCCATAGCAATAGGCGATAGCAACGTGGCTTCGGTGATCATGCTGGCCAGAGTGCCCATCAAAACTTCCAGCCCCGGGCTGATAAAAATGCCGACCAAGCGGGCTAATGGTGCCAGCGTGAGTACCCCTAGGATCACATCCACCCCTTCAGGCAAATACTTCTTGAACAGCGGGGTGGCAAAAGAGAACAGATAGCCGACGATGAATCCTTCTAGAATGCCGAGGTTAGCCATCGCAAGACCCGTAACGATGGCATAGACCGGTTGCACCCCCATGCGAAGCATGACCAGTGTTGCCGCGGCTATCCCGCCCATTGCGCCAACCATATTGCCAAACTCAGCAAGATAGCCGATTCCAAGCAGGTTACCCATGACGTATTTATGAATAGCTTCAACCAGAAAAGTGGCGATAGCGGCATCGGCAAGCCCACTCATTGCGGCACTGCCGTTTGGAGCCTTGAAACTAAACAGCGAAAAAAGGCACAGCGCGCCGAGCAGGGCGACGACACCCATTAAGATTTCCATAATCATTCCTTGTCATTTAGTACTGTTAATGGAGAGGGGGAATAGAAATCAATAGGGGCTCCCGGATCGGGAATTGAAAGCAATTGGTGGTGCTTGGGAGGGGGAAAAAACTTGCTGAACAGACTGTTAGCAAAAATTTGAAATCAGGGATGAGTACCTGATAGGGGGAGCAGTCGAATAATATGCTTCATGAGCGGTTCTCGGTGGTCGCATTGACTTGACAAAACAGTAGCATATGGAGCTGGTTGGTTTGGTGAGCAACATCATGTTCTTCTGGTTATCGCGAAATAACCAGGTGTTTTCTCCTGTTGGGCTCTGTTTGGTGGTGGACAATCATGAAGTTGGCTTAGGCCGCATAATTCAATGAAATATTTCTGGCATACACGTGACTGGTGTGGTACTTTTCAGCGCAATCTCAGGACGACATTTCTGAGGCACACTGTACTAAGCGGTATTCAGGCTGATTGCCTCTTGGTACGCCGTAGGTACTAACCTGATTAGGGTTAGTAGAAGGGCATTGATAGCGCAGTCCTGTAACAGCAATGCAGGCGCATATTGAAGGAACCCAACTGTGAATAATTTTACTCTTACTACTCTAATCAGCTTTGTCTTACCCAATTGCAGTATTATTACTGAGCCTTGATCTTTCCGATCACATTCACTGGTTTTTAACTTTCTGATCACATGCTGTCATTTTGACTGGCGTTGAGGCGAATTTTGTCTTGGTAATCAGTTGGTTTTCGGTCACGCCGAGAGCGCAAGCAATCGGTAGTTTATAGTCAATGCATCTTTGCTAGATGCAGCTACACCGAACCTTGAAATTTTCTCCAGTTCACATCAATCACACCACCATTACTTGGGGGTGTTTTTAGTGCTGAACAAAAATTGTTTCTGAGTCTTGTATCAATGGAGAAGGCGACAAGGGGTGTGGTGTTTCAAATGGAAAAGAACATGAGTAATGTGTTTGACCTTGATGAGCTAAAACTCGCTTCAAATGTACCTGTTGTACATGATGTTTATGATTTAACACCTGATGAGTTGCTGCTTAGTCAAGAGCATTATGAATCCGAAGTGCGATCGTATCCACGTCGTTTACCTCTGGCTATTGCCAAGGCTTCTGGTGCGCTGGTCGAAGACAGCCGTGGCCAATTGTTTCTGGACTGCCTCGCCGGTGCCGGTACGTTGGCGATGGGGTATAACCACCCTGAAATTAACCAGGCAATTGTTGACCAGTTGCAAGCTGGCCTGCCATACCAGACATTGGATATCACTACGCCAGTTAAAGACAAATTCATCAAGGAGCTTATGAGCTTCTTGCCTGATGAGTTTGCCAAGAATGCGCGTATTCAGTTCTGTGGCCCATCTGGCGCTGATGCTGTTGAAGCAGCAATCAAGCTTGCCAAGCAAACCACAGGCCGTAACACCATGGCAGCTTTCCACGGTGCTTACCATGGTATGACAAACGGCACCATGGCCATGATGGGTAACCTTAATACCAAAGCCCGTCGTCAAGGCCTGATGGCTGATGTTCATTTCCTACCTTTCCCATACAGCCTGCGCTGCCCGTTTGGCATGCACGGTGAAGAAGGGGCCAAGCAGACGCTTCGCTACATCGAACGTATGCTAAATGATGACGAGAGTGGCGTGCAGAAGCCGGCGGCAATCATTGTTGAGCCGGTTCAAGGTGAAGGTGGTGTGATCCCTGCGCCAGCATTCTGGCTGCGTGAGCTTCGCCGTATTACCCAAGAGCACGGCATCCTGCTGATCTTTGATGAGATCCAGTGCGGTATTGGTAAGACTGGCTCGAATTTTGCGTTTGAAGAGTCAGGCATTACCCCTGACATTTTGTGCCTGTCCAAAGCGGTAGGCGGCGGTTTGCCAATGTCGGTGCTTATCTTTGATAAGTCTATCGATACTTGGAAGCCAGGCGAGCATACGGGAACATTCCGTGGTAACCAGTTGGCGATGGCAACGGGTGCAAAGGCACTTGAAATTATCCGTCGTGATAACCTGGTCGAGCACGCGAAGAAAGCAGGCCAATACTTGCGTGAAGGTCTGGAGCGTATTGCTCAGTACACTGACTGTATTGCCGAAGTTCGCGGCAAGGGTTTGATGCTGGGTATCGAGATCTGTAAGCCAGATGGTTCTAAGAACAAATTTGGCGAGCCGGAAGCGGCACCAGAACTGACTATCGCGATTCAGCGTGCGGCGCTAGAGCGTGGCCTGATCATCGAAAAAGGCGGTCGCCAGGGCTCTGTGCTACGTTTCCTACCGCCGTTGATCATCTCGTATGAGCAGCTTGATTTTGCCCTTGATGCTTTGAGCAAAGCCATCATTGCAACAGCAGGTCCTGCCAAGGTGAAAGAGCCTGTGGCGAGCGAAGCGGCCGATTGGCGTAACCACTTCATCCACACCGGCAAAGGCGGTGCGGACAAGTTCGAAGCGGCGCTGAACCAAACGACACAAGTACTGAAGGGGGTTTTTGAGAATACTGACACCCCATATTCAGGCATGGATCCCCAGCAGCTGAAAACCCTGATCAACAACATTGATCTGGACAACCAGCAAATGCCATTGGATTTGGTGATCGAGCAAACCGGTGAGCTGATTGCCAAGAACTCTATCATGGTTCAGCATCCGCACTGTATCGCGCACCTGCATACACCGCCGCTGCTACCGGCTGTTGCGGCTGAAGCCTTTATTGCCGCCCTGAACCAGTCGATGGATTCTTGGGATCAGGCAAGTGCAGCCACTTTTGTTGAGCAGAAGGTCGTTGACTGGCTATGCGAGCTGTACCAGTTGGGCACCCAAGCTGACGGTGTGTTCACCAGTGGCGGCACCCAGTCCAACCTAATGGGCTTGCTGTTGGCACGCGATTGGGCGGCTGACACGATTTCTGGCCATAACATCCAGAAACAGGGGCTACCTGATTACGCAGGCAAGCTTCGTATCCTGTGTTCGAAGAAATCGCATTTCACCGTACAGAAGTCCGCGTCGCTAATGGGGCTGGGTGAGAATGCCGTGGTGACGGTTGATACTAATCCTGACGGTACCATCAAGCTCGCTTCTCTGGTCAATACCATCGAAACGCTGAAAAACGACGGGCTGCTGCCGTTTGCCATGGTGGGTACCGCGGGTACGACTGACCACGGTGCGATTGACGACCTAAACGGCATGGCCGATGTGGCCCAGCAACACAACCTATGGTTGCACGTTGATGGTGCTTACGGCGGTGCGCTGATCTTGAGCCGTCACAAGACGCGTCTGTGCGGCATTGAGAAGGCCGACTCGGTAAGTGTCGACTTCCACAAACTGTTCTATCAGCCAATCAGCTGCGGAGCGGTACTGATCAAAGACAAAGAAAACTTCAAGTACCTGCTTCACCATGCAGATTACCTGAACCGCGAAGATGATCTGCTGCCGAACCTGGTCGACAAGTCGATTGCGACGACCAAGCGTTTCGACGCCTTGAAGGTGTTGATGACGATGCAGTGTGTCAGTCCTCAGGCATTGGGTGCCATGTATGATCACCTGCTCAACCAGACGCAGCAGGTTGCAGACATGATTAACCAGTCGGCAGAATTTGAACTGTTGGCTGATCCGGCTCTATCAACGGTGTTGTTCCGCTACATCGGTAACAATGAAGCGTCGGCGCTAGATGGAATTAACAAACAACTACGCATTGATGCTCTTGTTGAAGGCAAGGCTGTACTGGGTGAAACCGTGGTGGATGGCAAAGTTGCCCTCAAGTTCACGATTTTGAACCCATGTCTGACTCTGTCTGACTTTGAATCATTACTAACAGAAATCAACCAGGTAGCAGCACAAGCTGAACGTAAACTTGGTTAAGTAACTGGTACGGCACAGTTGGTGAGTCAGCTGTGCCGGAACACTCACTCATTTAATTATGGAATAAAGAAGAAATGGCAATTCTACAGATTGGTGCTGGTGGTGTTGGCTGGGTAGTTGCACATAAAGCGGCTCAGAATAACGATGTTCTAGGTGATATTACAATCGCCTCTCGCACGGTTGGTAAGTGTGAGAAAATCATTGAGTCGATCAAGAAAAAGAACAACTTGAAAGACCCATCCAAGAAGCTAGAAGCACGTGCTGTGAATGCAGATGACGTTGACGCGCTAGTAGCACTAATCAAAGAAGTTCAGCCTGATCTTGTGATCAATGCTGGTCCTCCATGGGTAAACATGGCCATCATGGAAGCATGTTACCAGGCAAAAGTTTCTTACCTAGACACATCTGTAGCGGTAGATCTATGTTCTGAAGGCCAGCAAGTACCAGAAGCGTACGATTGGCAGTGGGGTTACCGCGAGAAGTTCGAACAAGCGGGCATCACCGGTATCCTAGGTGCTGGTTTCGATCCAGGCGTAGTGTCTGTATTTGCAGCGTACGCGGTTAAGCACCTGTTCGACGAAATTGACACCATTGACGTAATGGACGTTAATGCGGGCGATCACGGCAAGAAGTTTGCCACCAACTTCGACCCAGAAACTAACATGCTGGAAATCCAGGGTGACTCTTTCTACTGGGAAAACGAAGAGTGGAAACAAGTACCTTGTCACTCACGTATGCTTGAGTTTGACTTCCCACTCGTGGGCACTCACAAAGTTTACTCAATGGCGCATGATGAAGTTCGCTCGATGAAAGAATTCATCCCAGCTAAGCGCATCGAATTCTGGATGGGCTTCGGTGACAAGTACCTGAACTACTTCAACTGCATGCGCGATATCGGCCTACTGAGCCCGGATCCGCTAACACTGCACGACGGTACTGTGGTTCAGCCTCTTCACGTACTCAAAGCACTACTGCCAGACCCAACCTCTCTAGCGCCGGGCTACACAGGTAAAACCTGTATCGGTACTTGGGTGCAGGGTAAGAAAGACGGTAAAGAACGTTCTGTCTTTATCTACAACAATGCTGATCACGAAGTGGCCTACGAAGATGTTGAGCACCAAGCGATCTCTTACACCACCGGTGTACCGGCGATCACTGCAGCACTTCAGTACTTCCGTGGCAAGTGGGCAGACAAAGGCGTGTTCAACATGGAGCAGCTAGACCCAGATCCGTTCCTAGAAACCATGCCAGAAATCGGTCTAGATTGGCATGTTCAGGAGCTAGAGGTCGGTCAGCCTGACATCAAAATCCTGAAATAAGGCCCTGAGCTGGTTGTTTCTCTCCACGGCGGTGTCGGAAGTACTCATTTATGTTTATAAACTCCGTGCTTCCTCCTAGCCCTGAAGAGAATCACCGGCGCTCAGAACCGTATTTGGAAAAGTAATATCAGAAGGGAGCAGCGACTGCTCCCTTCTTAGTGCGATTGATTAGGTTTGGATACGTAGATTGGTTGTTGCTTGGGATATTTATTTGCTTTGTCCTGTCTGAACGCAGTGAGTTACTAAGCAGAGAAATATCTCAAGCAACTATCAGGCAGACAAACCTGAACGCGGAACAGAACAATGACATTTAATAAAGAAGAATTGAAAACACCTTACTTCATGATCAATGAAGATAAGCTGATTGCCAACTTGGAAAAAGCCAAGCTGCTCAAAGAGCTTTCAGGTGTAAAACTGGTATTGGCCCTGAAGTGCTTCTCGACTTGGGGCGTGTTCGACATCATCAAGCCATACCTTGACGGTTCAACCAGTAGCGGCCCGTTTGAAGTGAAATTGGGCTACGAAACCTTCGGTGGTGAAACCCATGCATACAGCGTTGGTTACAGCGAAGATGACGTACGTGAAGTGGCAGACATCTGCGACAAGATGATCTTTAACTCACAAAGCCAGCTAGCCGCTTACCGCCACATCGTCGAAGGCAAAGCGTCATTGGGCCTTCGCCTGAACCCAGGTGTGAGCTACGCAGGCCAAGATCTGGCAAACCCAGCTCGTCAATTCTCCCGATTAGGCGTACAGGCTGATCACATCAAACCAGAAGTCTTTGACGATATTGATGGTGTGATGTTCCACATGAACTGTGAGAACAAAGACGTAGATGCGTTTATTGGCCTTTTGGACTCAATCTCAGAGCAGTTTGGCGAATACCTTAATAAGCTTGATTGGGTAAGCATGGGCGGCGGCGTATTCTTTACCTGGCCGGGCTATGATATCGAGAAGCTAGGACTTGCGCTAAAAGCATTCTCTGAGAAACACGGTGTGCAAATGTACCTTGAGCCGGGTGAAGCGATCATCACTAAAACTACCGACCTTGTGGTGACAGTGGTAGACATCGTCGAAAACGTGAAGAAGACCGCTATCGTTGATTCGGCCACCGAAGCCCACCGTTTGGATACCCTTATCTACGACGAGCCAGCCTCGGTGTTTGAAGCGTCTGACAACGGCGAGCACGAATACGTGATCGGTTCTTGTTCATGCCTGGCCGGCGATCAGTTCTGTGTCGCTAACTTTGACCAGCCGCTAGAGACTGGCCAGAAGCTTCACATCATGGATAGCGCGGGCTACACCATGGTGAAATTGAACTGGTTCAATGGTCTGAAGATGCCGTCTATCTACTGCGAGCGCAGCAACGGCGATATCCAAATGCTAAACGAGTTTGGCTACGACGACTTCAAGCGTTCGTTGTCGCAGTGGTCGGTATCGTGATATAGAAACGCCGTCCGGTTAGGCCGCGGAGAGGTTATAGGGGATCTAAGTCAGGCTTAGATCCCTTTTTTATTGATAACGGGTGGGAAATCCCCCTTATGAAAAAGCGGTCAGCGCTAAGACGCTGATGTCCATATCAGAATCAGTAGAATTATTGCTGACACACCTTTGCCCTATTTCTTGCTAGGGATGCCAATTCGCTGATTTCAACTTGCTGAATAATTTTCAGCCTATTCGGGTAATAAAGGTTTGCTCGTCATCCACAAAAGCCACAAAGCCGCCGTGATAGATAAACACCCGACCACGCCCCTCAACTAGGCAGGCAAGCTGTGGGTTCAAATCTTCTTCGTTATCCTGGCTTTGAAAAGTGCCAGTATCGGTGATTACGCCGCTGAGTGTAGGCAAATATCCATAAGTGCGCTTGGCTTGGTCAATCAGGTTCAATTCGCTGGCGGTAGAGAAGCAAGAGGGAATCGCACCGGCTTCTTCGATAAATATCGTTTTCAGTTCTTCAAAAGCTGTAATCACCAGCCAGTCGATGCCGTTAACATGATGGATAAACATAAGAGTTTCTCGGTAATTCTGATGCGGAGATCTTATCACTATCAGGGGAGGGCGTAGTAGAGATTTAGTTGCTAAAGGCGGTAATTCTGTTCCATTTCCAGATATTTACTAGGCTAACTTGAAACACGTTTTTCCCCATTACGTGTTTAGAACGCAGTAAACCCTCATAAGAATAATTTGGTCAACAGCCTGTTGACTAAATTCAGGACAACTCATTGATGAAGAAAGCTGTTTCGCAATTGTCCAACAGGCTGGTCTACAAATTCCACAGCCCAATTTTGCAAGAGGTTCTTGCAAAAACGAGTCAACGCATTTCTGCCCATCTTCGAGTCAGCATATTGTCGGCAAGCATCTACTGCTCATTTCTATGCGTATAATATTTAGTAATCACACAATTACTCATGGCATACTGATTTAAATGTTCTGGATAGTCATATTACTCATAATCGCGATATGCGTTTTCCTGCCGGGTCTGTGAGTCAAGCATGTGATGGATAAGTACAGACAGCCGGCTGATCGCTACCGCAAGCAGGGAAGCGGTGGTGAACTTGCTCGCCACCTGCTGGACAGCTTCGGCTTGGGTAACGTCGAGGTAGAGGAGACTTCTGCCGGTGATCACTATGACCCGGTCGCTAAGGCTGTGCGTCTGACGCCGGACAACTACTCAGGGTACTCGCTGACGGCAGTGACTGTGGCCACCCATGAAGTGGGGCATGCCATTCAGGATTCACGTGGAGAGTCCTTGTTCCTGGCGCGGCAGAAGCTCGTAAAGACTGCCATGGTCGGCGAGCGTATTGCCGGCATGATGCTAGTGGCTGCTCCGCTTATCCTAATGCTAACCCGCATGCCGCAAGCGGGAGCGATAACGATAATGATTGGTATTGTTTCAATGGCACTTAGTACAATGGTGCACCTGCTGACTCTTCCGGTTGAGTTCGATGCCAGTTATGGCAAAGCTCTGCCGATCCTGCAGAAAGGCGGCTACCTGCATGATGGTGATCTGGAGCATGCGGAGAAAATTCTCAAGGCGGCGGCGCTGACCTATGTCGCTGCCTCGCTGACCAGCTTGTTAAACTTGGGGCGATGGGTCGCGGTGCTCCGTCGCTAATGGCTGCTTGATGCCAGAGGTCTAGCGAGTGCTATGTTATTGACCAGGCGTTGTATCAACTCGGCGCCTGAGTTATCCCTTCCATACAGCCGTTTATCACCAACCCTGACTTTGTCTACCGGATACAAGCAGGATATACCACAGACTCCGGTGAATTATGGCGCGCATAAAACCTTTTATGGCGGTTTGAGCTGAAGGCTCAACGGCACTAACCGCCGGTTGAGATATGGCCACTGATCCAAGCGCCAAAATATCAACACGGAATTGCCCCATAGTAAGCTATGGGTGGCATTGAAGCTGATTTCAAACCTAGTAATTTGACATACTTTTTCTTATCTAACCGTGTGGCCAATTTTGTTAATCCACTACAATACGATCTTTACGAACAACAGAAGATTTTTTCAACTTGTAATTTCAGTTAATCGATGTGCCGATTACTTACCTTTCAGTAAAGTTCAAAATGAATGCAGTCTGTTTGTTTTCGGCTTGAATATCCCGCTCCAGAAGCTTCGAAAACGCCATACGCTGTTGAAAAGTGTGATAGGCTAACTTGATTAAAATATTGTTTTAATTAATATAGTGCTCAAATTGACTTGGTTGACAATAAACTCATATATGGACTTTCACTGAGTAGCCCATATTTCCCCCTCCCTATGAAAAAACAACAGATTGTCGATAGCGGCATCAACACTTTGCTTGGGGCTCAGTCTGAGTTGCAAGCGCAGCTTCTTGAAAAGGCTATTTCCGGATTTGGTGATCAGCTCGCCCAGTCTATCACCCGCGCCGACGGTCAGATATCCCAACAAGCACTTGGGGTTCAACAAGGCTTTTTGGCCGAGGCATACCATACCGCCTCTTACAACATCGATGCCATCGCCAAAGGTCAGCCGCAGTTTCGGGCGGATATGGACAGCTTATCCGCCATCGATCCGGTGACCGATGTGCAGATCACTGCACCGGATGGCAGCACCGCGAAGTTCCAAATGAAGTTCTACAAGGACGCCAAAGCGACTGCCAAGTCGTTTGCGCCGGAACGTTATGCGGAAAATAACGTTGCTAAAGTTGCGCCCCAAGAGCAATTGAGTGGGGTCAAAGGGGAAGCCCATAAACAAGCGCTGCGTAATCAGGAGATCCGCCCGGAGGTTGCCAAGAACTATCGTCACACTGCCGACAATGCCACCGATCGCATTGCCCATCCGGATCGCCCTAACATCAGCTCTAAGCCTATTAATCGCAAAGGGCAAGGGGGCACCGAAGATCTGACTAAGCAGATCCGCAAAGGTGAAAAGCCCAAATATCAGCACGCGCAAGAGGCCTACAACACCCAACAGTGGCGGCAGTACGGCAACGCCGCCAAGTACGGCGCCATCGGTGGCGCAGTCAGCAGCACCGCCGCCGAGCTGATAAAGGTGATGCGCTCGGACAAACCCTTAACTCAGCAAGAGTGCGAAGCGATTGCTGGGCGGATTTTGCTCGGCAGTGCCAAAGGGGCGGGCCAAGCGCTACTGACCACAGCGGTTCAGCATGCGGGCAAAGAGATGGTCCGCGCTGGCAGCAAAGGGGTTGCGCAAAGCGTTGGCAGTCAGCTGGCAAAAGGCAATGTCGCGGCGAACGTAGCGCTGATGACGGTGTCACTAGGGCAAGAGCTGTTCCGCTACAGCCAAGGGGAGATCGACGGCGTTGAGCTGGCGGAGAACACCCTAACCAGTGCCACCGGGCTAGCGGCATCCGCCGGTGGTTATGCCTTAGGTACTTTTGCCGCTGGCCAGATGGGGGCCTTGGTGCCCGCGGCGGTGGCCAAGTTTTCGGTGGCGGGCACCACCCTTGGCGCCATGGGGCCAGTTGGCCTCGGTATCGCCGCTGGCATCGTTACCTCGTTGGTGGTCAGCGCTTACAGTGGCCACTTCAAACAGCAAGGCCAGAAGATCGCCTTTGATGAGATCGCCGCGGCATCGAAACTGCTGCAGGGCGGTGAAATCTCATTGGGGACTTACGCCGGTAACGTCGCTCAGATGTCGGAGTTTAAGTTCCGCTGGAGCGACATCTTGCCATTGAGCGGTACCTTTTCGGTCTTTGGCGAGTACAAGGCTCGTAAGCAGCAATTGCAGCACCTGCAGGCTGACATCAGCCAGCGCAGGACAAGCTTAGACGCCCAAGAGGAGCAGCTGGCCTATCAAATGTTGGCACAATACCAGCAGCAACTGAGTGAGATAGAGCTGCAGTTTGTTGAGCAGCGTCAAGCGGTGCATCAGCAGGCTGGTGAGCAGCTGGCGACATTGCGAAACCAGCTCGATAGCCATCTTGAAACTCAGTTTGCCCTGCAGCAAGCCAGCTTCAGTCGCCATTTTGATCAGCTTGGCCAGCAAAGCTTAAAGCAGCAGCGACTGCAGCAACAGCAAGCCCGTTTGGCCAGTTACACCTCCGAAATCAATGAGCTGCGCTTGCAGTTGCAGCAGTTCCGCGACTTAGAACCGAAGCTGAAACTGTCGATGCAGCAGGTGTTGGCGCAACGGGTTGAACACGCCTTGCCAGCCACCACACCATTTGATCAAGCCGAGCAGTTTATGCAGGAGTCGCTGCGTGCTTAAGTTCATTACTCACTACTTTGCTAAGCGCCGTTTGGCGGAGCATCAACAACAGACCCAAAATGCCATTGCCGCCTACGAACAAGAGAAAGCGGCGGTGGAGTTTCGCCTTAATGAAAAGCAGAGCGAGCTGACCGACAAGCTGAAACAGGAGGTCGAACGGCAACAATCGCAACTGCAGGATGAGATCGACCAGCTAAATCGAATCTGCCAAACCGCGGTAGAGATGCAACCGACCTTGGCACAGCTACAGCAGCAGATGTTAGCCGCGGTCGAGTTGTGGTTTCAGCGCCAACATCTGGATCAACAGCGCCGCACCAAAAACAGCGAAATCGCCCTGTGCAGCCATGAGATTAGCTACTACCAAGAGTGCTTAGATGGCTTTAACGTGGCCAGTGAATCCCAGCAATATGGCCAATGGCGCCAGCTGCGAGAACAGTTGGCACTCACCATCGACAGCCCCCATTTGGATAAGGCCAGTAAGCAGGTTGAACAGTGGCGCAAAGAGCAGTCGGAGGAAGTGGTACGACAGCGAGCCCGAATCACCTCTGCCAAGCATCAAGCGATTACTCTGAAGCAGCAACTGCTGACCGAGTTACAGCCGATTAAAGCGGAATTGAATCAAGTGGGCGAACTGATGCGTGAGCAGCGTCAGTTGCTGCGTCAGGCGTACTTTGATGCCAGCCAGCTGTGGCGTCGCATCGAGCAAGAGGTGATGAATCGCCCACCATCCTTTACCGATCTTAAAGCCGAAGGGCGAGCATTGGTACAGTTGAAACAAGAGCTGTATGACGACAAGTCTGAGTACTCAGAGCAGCTTCAGCTTTACAAAACTCGGATCAATCAAGCCCATAACTTGGAAGAGTACGACAACCTCGATCATTACAAATCTCAGCGAGGCTACTACTTCAACCGAATTAAGGAGACTGGGGAAAGGATCGACGAGGTTAAAGAGCAGCATCAACAAGTTCGCAAGCTGACTCAGCAGAAAGTGGCACTAAAAGAGCTGATTGGTCAGTTTCACCCCAACAACCCGGCCGATCGGCTGTTCGATCTGTTGCATGAATTGATGCCCGATGACGATGACAAACTGTATCGCCAAGCCATTGGCATCAGCACCCGTTACAACAAGCCGTTGTTGCCAGCGCGAGGAGGTCAACATGACTGAGCAGTCGGTTACCGAAGTTCGCTTTCACTGGAAGCGGTTTGTGGCCACGCCAGAGGCGCAAGCGATCCTGTTGGCGGTTGGCTTCGGCTACCAAACGCGATTGCAGTTGCTGCAGGCCTTGCCGATGTTTCAGCAAAGCCGGTTACAGCATGGCTTACAGGCGCTGTTAGGCGCCGACATGGTGACGATAAGCGGGCAACAGTTGCTGCTGTGCGACGACATTGAGGTACTGCAAAAGCTCACTTCAAGCCCGCAGCCATTGACTTTGCCAATGGCGCAAGTGTCGCTGACCTGGGAAGACAAAGTGGCGCTGTTACAGCGTTTAGGGGTGCAAAACCCCGGCCGAGCATTGAGTGCCATTAGCATCGCTGCTAAAACCGTGGAAGTTGAGTAATGACCAGTACCACTCTAAGCCATCAAGACTCACTGGCGTTTCTGCGTCATTTGCAAGATTGGATGGATTACCTCTGTCGCTTGTTGGATCGCTGCGACGACAGCCAAGAGCGAATCAAATATCAGCGCCAGTTGCGTTGGTTGTTGGGCTTCTTTGAGGGCACTAACCTATCGATAAAGCACAACTTGTTGATTAATAAGTTGTACTTAGGTGAAACGGCGATTGACGACAGTGCGAAAATTACGCCGCTGGAGCCGATCCAAGCTTGCTACCAGCAACGCGGTCATGCGTTTGAGTTGATTGAAAAAGCCCGCAGCGCCGAAACCCTGTTTTTGATTCAAGGGCCACCGGGAACCGGTAAGACCACCGCCATTTGCGAGTTGGTACTGCAAACCTTAAAGGCCAATCCTCAGGCGCGTATTTTGATCGCCTCGGAAACCCACGTCGCGGTGGATAACGCATTGGATCGGATCTGCGCCGAAGTCGACCCAGAGCTGGTTCAGCGGATCTATCGCCATTCGGCCTATGCCGAAGGCAGCCAACTGCAAAGCCCGCAAGCGGCCAGTACCGAGCTGCTGGAGAAGGCCAACGACGTTTGGACCAAAGCCTATTTGGCGGCACCGGAGTTGACCGAAGCGCTGTGGCAGCGATTTGCCAATGACAACGGTCGACCACCCAACTGGCTGGCGAAGAATCTGGCCGATGATCAGCAGCTTGTTGGGGTTACCTGCAATCAGATTGAGCACTTGATTGATGGCCTTTCGAAACCCTATGACTTGGCGATTGTGGATGAGTGTTCCAAGGCGACGTTGCCGGAATGGCTGATGGCGGTCTCGGTTGCCGCAAAGGCGGTGTTAGTAGGCGATCACAAGCAGCTACCGCCCACCTTTTGCCAAGCAGAGAGTGATGCGCTGGCAGAGCTGACCAAGCAGCAAGAAACCTTGATTCGTGATGGGGTGATTGACCGCCTGTTTGAGCATGCCCCGCAGTCAATGAAAGGCACCTTAACGACCCAGTATCGGATGCAGCCTAACATTGGCCAGTTTATCTCTGAGGCGTTCTACCAAGGGCAGCTGCACCACGGGCGTTCACAATCAGTTCGGCCAGAGCACAATTTTGGTTGGTTAGGCTATCCGCGTCAGGCGCTGTGCCCAGAGCCGCAGCTACCGCAGGAACAACGTGTGCTGCACAACCCGCAAGAAGTGGCGGTGATTGAACAGGCGCTTGCGCAGTTAGCCAAGGTAAGCCAACAGCCGCGTTCAGTGGCGGTGATCACCCCCTATCGGGCGCAAGCGCGAGCGCTGCGTAAGATGGTCAGTCAGTTGGATTGCGGCGCGCTGGCGATTGAAGTCGATACGGTTGATGCCTTCCAAGGGCGTCAGGCGGATGTGGTGTTCTTCAGTTTTGTGCGCAATAACGGCTCAGCGCAGTTTTATGGTGACAGTCGCCGCATCAATGTGGCGTTGTCACGGGCCAAAGATCATGTCTATTTAGTTGGTGATCAAAACTATCTACGGCAACAGCGTCGCTATCCGGTGTTACAACAATTGTTGAAACTCCCTGTGTGGAGTTGAAGTAATTGGCAAAAGCTGGCTGTAGTGGATGACTGATTTTGGTCAATCAGAGGATTTGTAATACTTCAGATAATCCGTTAAATGCTAATTTAGTTAAGGCTGTAGCTCACATTTGTCCAGCGACGTGTTACAGCTAAAGGGCGTAACAGCGATTTCAGCCAACACTGATTATTTTAGAGTCGATAACACATAAATCTATTCGCCTGAATAGAGATACATATAAATCTTCTATCAGCATAAATCTGACAGACTCCGCGTCGAAAAGTGGGTAACTGCCAGATCAGGTCTGAATTAGTACAGATTAGTGCACATTACAACTGTAGAGTGATTTCTCTACTTGAGGCTTTGTTCATATCGATAATATGCTCAACACCATCAACAGTCACTTTATACTTACCATAATAGGCGTTGATTACTACATTGCCTTGATTGCTGGTTTTAAGCGTTGTTGGGTGAATCCAGTGTTTATGATAGAAGAAATTGACAAAAGCTGCGCCAGATTTGTAATGAGTGTTGCTATTTTTAAAGTGAGTAGTTCTCTCTTTAAAGCCAACGATAGGCTTTCCGCCTTCAACAGCATACCAATTCCATAGCATGAAACCAGTGTAGTGTTCATTTGCGAATATAACACTTAGCAAATCAGCCATGAACTGAGCGTGCACCTCATCATTGTATACTGGTAAATCGAACTCTGTAATTTCAAACTCTTTGTATTTTGGTAATAAATTTGTAACATCTTCTAGTCTTTGGATTACAGATGGAATACTGTGGAAACCTTGGTAATGCCCTTGTAAGCCGAAAGTTAGCAGGTCTATACCATGAGCTTCTGCTCGGTTAGCTAAATCATTCCAAATAACCGCACGTTTACCAATTTCTTCAGTGTCGCCAAAGTCTTGGTAAAGGTGTCGGAGGAATACGTAATCATTGACTGCCATTTCTGCATTAGGGTTAAGAGTTTTGATGTCATTTAACCAATCGAGTTGAATAGACTTATCAAGTAATCCATCATCTGAGTCATCATTAACGTTCTCACCAAAATAGTCTCTACCATCGGGTAACTCATTAATAACGTCCCATTCATTTACAAAATGAGCTGTCTCATTAATAGCGCCATGAGTTTAATATGAGTTTGTTCACTTAAGTATGCAGAAGCAGCACTGTCACCAGCTTCTGCTTTTAGACGCTCTACCTCATCCCATATTGCACTTGGGGTTGTACTACCTTTTGGCCAATGTACGGCGTGACCTCGTACATGCATACCTGTGTCTATCCAATATTGCCATGTATAATTTAGGTACTCATTCCAGTAGTCATTTGTCATCATTTTCCATTTAAATCCATTAGCCATACCAGCATTGTTAAAAATGCGAGAGTGTATAGCTAACATTTCATCAAACTTAACTAGGTTTCTTTCTGGGACTTGAGATTGCCATAGACTATTATTGATCGCACCTCCGATTTTGAACTCATGTTCAATTTGTTCGACTTTCATTTCTTTGTTCTTTAACACTCTTCCTGAACTGTTCAGTACAGAAATAGTGAAGTCATCCTTACGATTTAACGCAATTTGTTGTTCGGCTGTGTCGCGCCAAGGCGCATCGTGTTCCATTCCTTCATAATATGCATATGTATGAGGAAACTCTTCATAACTGACTGATGAAGTGTAGTTTTTAACTTCTACTCCACCAATAACAAAGCTATTTGCAAAATCCTCCCTAGTTCCCCACTTTATTGAAACTTTACTGTAGTCATTCGAAGTTGGTTTTAGAGGTAGTTGAATTTTATGCCATTTGTTTAAATTAGGTAAAGTCACATGATATTTCATCTTGTAAGAACTAGAACTATCTGGATCTTGAATAGTAACTGGCACGCCATTTTGTGCATTATTAAATGATGTTGGCTTAATATAGAAAGTAATGGCCAATGTATCTCCAGTATCATCAGGGATACTGCCATCAATAGGGTCTGCACTATTACCAAAATGAATATCTAGGGTACAGTTTTTCACAGTACCATCCCATATACGGGCTTGTGTAAACCCAATAGGGTTACCTTCAATATCTAACTCTGATGGATTGATGTCGTCGGTAACTGTACCAAGACAATTACTATTTTTGGAATAAACTCCTACGCTTGATAGCGTGGGTTCACTCAATACATTGAGAATACTCTCATTTGTGAACATCAATGTTGAAGGAAGAGCGTCTAATTGTTCGGGAGTTAGGCGCGCTCGAGATATGCCTACTGCGGGCTCTGGTATTTCGACAGTAGGGCTTTCTGATGGTGGAGTGTTAGTTTTTACGTTTTCCTGTGTATCACAACCAGTTAAAAAAATAGTAGGCAGCAAAAAAGCCACTTTGGAAAGATTGTTGTGCATTATTGTAGTGGCATAGTTAATTTGGCCACCTGATAAGAGGTGATATCATCGCCTCAGAAGTTAACAGGTGACGCAATGACAAAACGCAGTAGAAGAACATTTAGCCCCGAGTTTAAACTTGAAGCCGCGC
>NZ_PYME01000070.1:0-1132 GCF_003025515.1 Photobacterium gaetbulicola
TGACCTGCCCCCAATAACTAATCCAGCACCTCTTTAGTAATGTCAGTTACATTGCTGTTGTTTAGCCCTGAACGTGTTAGTACTGCAAATTCAGAGGGGGTTAGGTATCCGATTGATGAGTGGGGGCGATTTTCATTGTAGTCAATGCGCCAGTCACCGATCAGTTTACGAGCATGGCTTAAGTCTCTGAACAGGTGCTCGTTTAAACATTCGTCCCTGAACTTGCCGTTAAAACTTTCGATATAAGCATTTTGGGTTGGCTTACCTGCTTGTATCAGCTTTAGAATAACACCATGATCGTAAGCCCATTGGTCGAGAGCTTTACCCGTAAACTCCGGCCCCTGATCTGTTCGAACGGCCTCAGGATAACCACGGAAAGCTGCAATAGCCTCAAGTATGGCGACTACCTCATCCCCAGAAATTCCTGATGCAACAGTAATATCTAGGCACTCCTTCGTGAAGTCGTCAACGATAGTGAGGCACTTTATCCTACGACCAGAACTGAGTGCATCCATGACGAAGTCCATTGACCAGGTATGGTTGGGCAGTGAGGGAAGTAAAAGTGGCTCCCGCCCGACACATAATGATTTCCTTCGCTTCCGTTTACGAACGGCCAATCCAGCTTCTCGGTATAACCGATAAACACGCTTATGGTTAACCTCTGTCCCTTCCCGCCGAAGAAGACGATGAATACGGCGATATCCAAACCGTTTTCTCTCGAGTGCCAGTTCTTGTATGCGAGCCAATAGCTCCACATCACTCTCTTTAGGTTGAGGTTGGTATCTCATCGATGCGCGATTTATACCGACGAGCAGACAGGCTTTGCGTTCCGAAATCGTGGTGACTTCCTGCATTACATGCACAGCCTTGCGCTTGTCTCCGACGGTCAATACTTTTGGTTAAGAGCCGCTTTCAAAGCATCAACATCAAGCATGGATTCCGCCAATAGCTTCTTAAGCTTGGCATTTTCATCTTCCAATGCCTTTAAGCGACGAGCATCGGAAACATCCATGCCCGCGTACTTTTTACGCCAGAGGTAGAATGTGGCATCAGAAATATTGTGCTTGCGGCATAATTCTTTGACGGGCAAACCCGCCTCCGCTTCCTTGAGAATGGCAATGATCTGCTGTTC
>NZ_PYME01000071.1:0-1121 GCF_003025515.1 Photobacterium gaetbulicola
CTCGACATCGGGTCTCAGCCTAGTGTAATCCCGGATTTGCCTAAGATTACAGCCTACACCCTTGAACCTGGACAACCGTCGCCAGGCCCACCTAGCCTTCTCCGTCCCCCCATCGCAATAGTAAGAAGTACGGGAATATTAACCCGTTTCCCATCGACTACGCCTTTCGGCCTCGCCTTAGGGGTCGACTCACCCTGCCCCGATTAACGTTGGACAGGAACCCTTGGTCTTCCGGCGAGGGAGTTTTTCACTCCCTTTATCGTTACTCATGTCAGCATTCGCACTTCTGATACGTCCAGCACACCTTACGATGCACCTTCAACCGCTTACAGAACGCTCCCCTACCCAATACATATAAATGCATTGCCGCAGCTTCGGTGTATAGCTTAGCCCCGTTAAATCTTCCGCGCAGGCCGACTCGACCAGTGAGCTATTACGCTTTCTTTAAATGATGGCTGCTTCTAAGCCAACATCCTGGCTGTCTGAGCCTTCCCACATCGTTTCCCACTTAGCTATAACTTTGGGACCTTAGCTGGCGGTCTGGGTTGTTTCCCTCTCCACGACGGACGTTAGCACCCGCCGTGTGTCTCCCGGATAGTACTTACTGGTATTCGGAGTTTGCAAAGGGTTGGTAAGTCGGGATGACCCCCTAGCCTTAACAGTGCTCTACCCCCAGTAGTATTCGTCCGAGGCGCTACCTAAATAGCTTTCGGGGAGAACCAGCTATCTCCAGGTTTGATTGGCCTTTCACCCCTAGCCACAAGTCATCCGCTAATTTTTCAACATTAGTCGGTTCGGTCCTCCAGTAAGTGTTACCTCACCTTCAACCTGCCCATGGCTAGATCACCTGGTTTCGGGTCTAATCCTAGCAACTGTACGCCCAGTTAAGACTCGGTTTCCCTACGGCTCCCCTAATCGGTTAACCTTGCTACTAAAATTAAGTCGCTGACCCATTATACAAAAGGTACGCAGTCACCCCGAAGGGCTCCTACTGCTTGTACGTACACGGTTTCAGGTTCTATTTCACTCCCCTCACAGGGGTTCTTTTCGCCTTTCCCTCACGGTACTGGTTCACTATCGGTCAGTCAGGAGTATTTAGCCTTGGAGGATGGTCCCCCCAT
>NZ_PYME01000072.1:0-1066 GCF_003025515.1 Photobacterium gaetbulicola
CCTGGTTGACCGAAATCGCCGGCGTCCCCGAAATCGTCGGTGCATCATTGACATTGACCACCTCTAGGCTGAATGGACCAAGACTATCCGTCTCTACCCCATCACTGACATGAATCACGATGTTCGATATAGTCCCGACATCATCGTTGCTCGGCGTGCCGAACAGCTGCCCGGTGGCGGTATTGAAGCTTGCCCACGCCGGCAGATTATCAATGCTGAAGGTCAAGTCATCGTTGTCGATATCGCTGGCCACTGGCGTGAAGCTGTAGCTGGCATCCTGCTGCACAGTGGTGGCCGGGGTGCCGCTGATAGTCGGTGCATCGTTAACATTCACGACTTCCAGGTTGAACGCCGCCAGACTCGCGGTTTCGTTGCCGTCACTCACGGTGATCACGATGTTCGACGTGGTGCCGACATCGTCGTTGCTCGGCGTGCCGAACAGCTGCCCGCTCGCGGTATTGAAGCTCGCCCACGATGGCTGGTTGTCGATACCGAAGGTCAGCGCGTCGTTGTCGAGATCACTGGCCACTGGCGTGAAGCTGTAACTGGCATCCTGCTGCACGCTGGTCGCCGGGGTGCCCGATATCGTCGGCGCGTCATTGACGTTCACGACCTCCAGATTGAACGCCACAAGGCTCACTGTCTCGGTGCCATCGCTCACGGTGATCACGATGTTCGACGTGGTGCCGACATCGTCGTTGCTCGGCGTGCCGGAAAGCACACCGCTGGCGGTATTGAAGCTCGCCCAGACCGGCAAGTTGTCGATACCGAAAGTCAGCGCATCGTTGTCGATATCACTGGCCACTGGCGTAAAGCTGTAGCTGACATCCTGGTTGACCGAAGTCGCCGGGGTGCCCGAAATCGTCGGTGCATCATTGACATTGACCACCTCGAGGCTAAATGGGTCTAAACTATCCGTCTCTACTCCATCACTGACATGAATCACGATGTTCGACGTGGTGCCGACATCGTCGTTGCTCGGCGTGCCGCTCAGCTGCCCGCTGGCGGTATTAAAGCTCGCCCAACTCGGCAAATTATCAATGCTGAAGGTCAAGTCATCGTTGTC
>NZ_PYME01000073.1:0-946 GCF_003025515.1 Photobacterium gaetbulicola
CTTGTACGTACACGGTTTCAGGTTCTATTTCACTCCCCTCACAGGGGTTCTTTTCGCCTTTCCCTCACGGTACTGGTTCACTATCGGTCAGTCAGGAGTATTTAGCCTTGGAGGATGGTCCCCCCATATTCAGACAGGATATCACGTGTCCCGTCCTACTCGTTTTCACTGATAATGCGCTACCGGTTACGGGGCTATCACCCTGTATCGCTGTGCTTTCCAGCACATTCACCTGACGCAAAACTAGCTTAAGGGCTAATCCGGGTTCGCTCGCCGCTACTGCCGGAATCTCGGTTGATTTCTCTTCCTCGGGGTACTTAGATGTTTCAGTTCCCCCGGTTCGCCTCAGCAAGCTATGTATTCACTTACTGATAACTGCTTATGCAGCTGGGTTTCCCCATTCGGAAATCCAAGAGTATAGTGATTCTTACCATCTTCTCTTGGCTTATCGCAGGTTAGCACGTCCTTCATCGCCTCTGACTGCCCAGGCATCCACCGTGTACGCTTAGTCACTTAACCATACAACCCCAAGGGGTCTGTTCGTATGGCTCAACAACCAAGGTTGTTCATCTGAGTATGATGAACTGTGTTTCGCCGGACTCTTACACAAGACACTTGAATGTGTGTTGCTTGAGAACTCGTTCCTACTTATTAAGTAGAAACTATTTAGTATTGAATTCAAAGAATTCAATTTACTAGTCAGCTTTCCAGATTGTTAAAGAGCATAACGCAAAAGCGTTAATCAATAACTGACGTTATTCATTAGCACTTTTGCTATTTCTAAAACCATTTCACCAAGCAATCTGTGTGGACACTGCATAAAACGCAGTCATATCGTTAAGGAGGTGATCCAGCCCCAGGTTCCCCTAGGGCTACCTTGTTACGACTTCACCCCAGTCATGAACCACACCGTGGTAAACGCCCTCCCGAAGGTTAAGCTATCTAC
>NZ_PYME01000074.1:0-870 GCF_003025515.1 Photobacterium gaetbulicola
TGTAGTATCTGAATATCACGCATCTTGTTTTCTTCTTTTTGTTTTTGTGGTGAATTCATTAGATCAGAAGGCAAGGTGCGTGTCTACTTATTGAGCAATAAGGAATTTTTGTGGGGATTCCTGAGCCCGAGGCTATATATGGTCTAATCGCAGCTTTGAACGCCTTTAAAAACTCATCTGGACTTAATGCTCGAATTTCTTCTAATACCCATACTCCTTTATGGCCTGAGCTTTGTTGAAGAATATTCAAAGGAACAGCGATACCTGTAGCAGGTCTTTTGCACATCACCTGAGCTTGCTCTAATGACCTGCTCCCCGCTTTCTAATCCAGCCAATACTTAGTAATGTTCATCTTATAAGAAGGAAGGTGAATATGAAGAAGCGATTCAACGAACAGCAAATCATTGCTATTCTCAAGGAAGCGGAAGCGGGGTTGCCCGTCAAAGAATTATGCCGCAAGCACAACATTTCCGATGCCACATTCTACCTCTGGCGTAAAAAGTACGCGGGCATGGATGTTTCCGATGCCCGTCGCTTGAAAGCATTGGAAGATGAGAATGCCAAACTGAAGAAGCTCTTGGCGGAATCCATGCTTGATGTTGATGCTTTGAAAGCGGCTCTTAACCAAAAGTATTGACCGTCGGAGACAAGCGCAAGGCTGTGCATGCAATGCAGGAAGTCACCACGATTTCGGAACGCAAAGCCTGTCTGCTCGTCGGTATAAATCGCGCATCGATGAGATATGTAGTGGTCAAGTAAAATTGGCCACGGTTTTAGAGTCATTCCAGAATAACCGTTCTGACTCATTTGGCGTCAGACCACCGTTATATTGATGTGGCCTGATCTCGCTGTAATATCCTGTGATGTACT
>NZ_PYME01000075.1:0-604 GCF_003025515.1 Photobacterium gaetbulicola
TGAGCGTCTCGTGGGCTCGGCGACTGTATCGACTGCAACTTGTGTGTCCAAGTTTGTCCTACGGGGATCGATATTCGTGATGGCTTACAATACGAATGCATCAACTGCGGTGCCTGTGTCGATGCCTGTGATGAGACCATGACGCGGATGGGGTACGAAAAGCGCCTGATCAGCTATACCACAGAGCACAAGCTAGAAGGTAAGCACACCAAAGTCATGCGTCCGAAACTGATCGGTTACGGTGCGGTAATGGTGGCAATGGTTGGGTTATTCTTTGTGTTACTGAGCGCTGTAAGTCCAATGGGGCTCGATGTGATCCGCGATCGCAGTCAGTTATTCCGTGAAAATAACGAAGGCTTAGTCGAGAACACTTACACCTTAAAAATCCTTAATAAAACCCAACAAGATCGCACTTATCAGCTCAAAGTCGAGGGAATAGAAGGGATCGAATGGTATGGACCACAACAAGTGGCCGTCGCAGCTGGTGAGGTTTATACCTTACCGATCAGCCTTGGGGTCGATCCCTACGAGCTCACCACCCCGATTGTCGACATTCGCTTTACCCTGAGCGATAGCAGTGATGACAGCGAGCCAGTCGTCACCG
>NZ_PYME01000076.1:0-638 GCF_003025515.1 Photobacterium gaetbulicola
GCTTGGCGACCATAGCATTATGGACCCACCTGATCCCATGCCGAACTCAGCAGTGAAACGTAATAGCGCCGATGGTAGTGTGGGGCCTCCCCATGTGAGAGTAGGACATCGCCAGGCTTCCAATTTAAGTTATCGTGCTGAACACACGGTGATTTGAGTGGAGCGGTAGTTCAGTTGGTTAGAATACCGGCCTGTCACGCCGGGGGTCGCGGGTTCGAGTCCCGTCCGCTCCGCCACTTATTCAGACAGAGTTAAGTCTTTAAAATAACTACAGGGGTGTAGCTCCAATTGGCAGAGCAGCGGATTCCAAATCCGCGTGTTGGGAGTTCGAATCTCTCCACCCCTGCCATCTTCGAAGCCTCAGTCGAAAGACTGGGGCTTTTTTGCATCTGTTGCTTCTGCGAAGCAATGTTGGAAGCTGGAGTGCCAGCCCTGTGGATCTACGGGATGCCGGCCCAGTCTCCACTGCCATCTTCAAGGCTCTAGCAGAAATGCTGGAGCCTTTTTCGTAGTGCGCCGAGCATGGCGTTGTTCTAGGAGGTGAAAGTCCTCTACGGGCTCAGTCGAGCGAGAACCGTTAGCCTATGCAAGGGTGTCCACCGTGAGGTGGGATCTGAAGGAAGCAAACGGCAAAACTT
>NZ_PYME01000077.1:0-636 GCF_003025515.1 Photobacterium gaetbulicola
TCCTGAGATGTCTCGTGGGCTCGGTGCATAGTGAGGCGAGCCAGTTGGCCGAGATCTTCACGGATCAATGCCGTCATAGGGTTTAAAACCGGCACTGCGGTAACACGAATAGCAATAAACTCCCCGTGGCGTCGTGCGTTTTTGATAAAGCCAATGCGTTGCTCTGCATCATCAAATTCATCTAGTAGCCTACTTTCGATATGGTGAATAGTGTCGTCCTGGCGCTGTATCCAAAGGTACAATTCATGGATAAATGGTTGGCGAACCTCAACCGGGCGCATGGTTTCAGCCAGCATCCGGTTTACCCGGTTTTTAAAGACAGGATGCAGCGAAAAATGATTTCCGCCTGCTAGCTGGTTGAACAGCTTTGGTAGCGTAGGTAATGGAAAATTACTGCCAATTGCCTTGAGAGTGACCTTATGCTCGCAGTTTTCGGCAAAATAGGGTACGCAGTTCAGACGTGTTAACAGCATTTGATGCATCGCCAGCAGAAGCTCCCCTGCAGGCAAGTTCTCCTGCGCTAACTTCAGCTTAGCTTCGTTGCGCTTGATCAGACGGCGTAAAAAAAGTTCCCCTTTTAGCGCCTCTTCTCCGCTGCCTGTCGCTAGCTGAATACTACGGCAATCAGGGCTAACC
>NZ_PYME01000078.1:0-537 GCF_003025515.1 Photobacterium gaetbulicola
AATTGAGGCTGATAACTCATGGTCAGCCCGTACTGTTTACCAAAGCGGTTTTTCAGGCGCTCATCGACAATTTTCATGCCAAGGCCGTGTTCTTTGTCTTCCGGTTCTGTGGTGCTGGCTGATGCCAGGGGATCGGTCTCTTGATAGTTCCCGGCATTGTCTTCCACTTCTAGGATCATGTCGTTGTCTTGCACATAGCCATTAATGGTGATTTTACCATCTTCCAACAGTGAGGATGTACCGTGTTTGATGGCGTTTTCTACCAAAGGCTGCAAGGTAAATGTCGGCAAAGGGTGGTGTAGCAGCTCTGGGCTGACATTTATCACAACCTGCAACCGGTCTGAGAATCGGGCCAACTCGATTTCGAGATAGGCATTCACGTGTTGTAGTTCTTCCTGCAGGGTGACGGTTTCAATATTTTGTTTGAGGTTGCGGCGGAAAAACTGCGACAGATGCTGGATCAAGCGGCGGGCCTTGTCCGGGTCTCGGCGGATCACTGCACTGATGGTATTGAGCGCGTTGAACAGAAAATTCGGA
>NZ_PYME01000008.1:0-212056 GCF_003025515.1 Photobacterium gaetbulicola
GGGGTGGGGCCTGTGTCATAAATATGACTCAAGCTGGAACTGGAATTTTATCTGTAAATACAAAGTAAAACGCCAAATCTTAAGTGCTGGCACTTTCCAAAACTCTAATTAATGAGGCAAACATGAATAACTTTGATTTTTGTAACCCGACTCGGATTTTGTTTGGTGAAGGGGCAGCGAAAAACATGGCGAACTATATCCCGGCAGAAGCGAAGGTGCTGGTGGTATACGACTCAATTATTGAAAAAATCGGCACGTTGGATAAAGTGCTGGCCACTATTTCCAACGAAGTGATCAAGTTCGACAAAATCCAATCAAACCCGAAGTTTGAGATCCTAATGGAAGCTGTGGAGATTGTCCGCCGTGAGAATGTGAATTTTATCCTTGCCGTCGGCGGTGGTTCAACCATGGATGGTGCGAAGTTTATCTCAATTGCTGCGCATAACGAGGCATTTATAGGTAACGAAGCTGATATCTTGCACGTGACGCCAATGACTGATGAGCGTATTACCCAGTCTATTCCTGTTGGTACCGTTGTGACTTTGCCTGCAACAGGCTCGGAAATGAACCCACACGCGGTTATCAGCCACGGTGAGGACAAACTAGGTATTTCATCGCCTTTTGCCTATCCGGCCTTTTCGGTGCTAGACCCAACTTATACCTTCACTTTGCCTCAGTCTCAGATTGCCAATGGGATAGCCGATAGCTTTATCCATACAGCCGAGCAGTATGTGACCTTCCCTGCAGAAGGGCGTTTCCAGGACCGCACTGCTGAAGGCATAATGCGTACCTTGGTGGAAGTGGCCCAGGATAACCTGGAGCAACCAGAAAACTATGAAGCCCGTGCAAACTTAATGTGGTGTTCAACCATGGCACTTAACGGCCTGATTGGTTCTGGTGTCCCGGTGGACTTTGCGACCCACATGATTGGACATGAAGTGACTTCCTTGTTCGGTATCGCCCATGCACCGAGCCTGGTGATTATCATGCCAGCCCTCTGGCGTGTTCGCAAAGAGCAAAAAGCAGCGAAATTACTGCAGTATGCTGAGCGTGTGTGGGATATCACCGAAGGTGCCGATGATGAGAAAATTGATGCGGCAATCGATAAAACCGAAGAATTCTTCCGCTCGCTTGGCCTCAAGACGCGTTTCTCTGACTACGGTTATACCTTTACGGATGTAGAACCAGTATTGGGTCTGCTAGAAAAACATAATATGACCGCGTTATCTGAAACGGGCGATCTTGACCTCTCTTGGTCGAAGCGCATTTTGGAAGCGGCAATGTAAGGAGGGTTTGATGGTAAGCATTGGTTTAATTGCTGCCTTTTTCACGACCGTATCTTTCATTCCACAAGCATTGAAAACACTAAAAACTAGGGATACATCCGGTATTTCTTTACCTATGTATATTATGTTTTTCCTTGGTGTATCATTGTGGATTATATACGGATTACAAATAGGGGATCCATCAATCGTTATTGGCAATAGTTGTGTGTTGGTGTTTATTATTCCGATTCTATATATAAAAGTCAAAGCGGTCAGTGCTAATAAAATTACGGTTTGAATTGTTGAGCTGTGCAAGACGAAGCCTGTTAGTCAGTAATATATTGCCCGGTATTTAACCGGGCATTGCTATTTGTAGAATGAGTAAAAGATGGCAAAAAAAGTAACGATGATGGATATTGCCCGCGAGGCCAATGTATCTCAGACCACGGTGTCATTGGTATTGAATGGCTCAAATGCAGTACAGATATCTGAAGAAACGCGTGATAAAGTTTATTTGGCAGCTGCTGAATTAGGCTACAAAAAATCTGAGACAGTACTAAAACGTATTGAGTCCAAAAAAATTGCATTGGTTCTGGATTCAGTTTCTGACAACGACCCATTTATTGATGCTATTAATACAATTTGGTCTGCAGGTTGGGAAAATGACTATTTTGTATCAACTTTCTATTCAGGTAATAACCCTGTGTTGGAAAAACAAATACAGACTGAAATTTCTTGCAATAATTCATATGTTGGTATTATTTACGCTTCATCTAAAACACGTAAAGATATTGAATTAAAAATCAAAACAAATTTGCCGGTGGTGTTACTAAACTGTACTAGTATTGATAGTTCGATACCTTCGATTATGCCTGCGGACTTACATGGTGGGTATAAGGCGACAGAGCACTTGATCAAAAAAGGTTATAAGAATATAGCTGTTGTCCTTGGTGAAACTTGGATGGAAGCAACACAACAGCGGTTAATGGGTTATGAGCAAGCTTTGATAGATAATCAGTTAATTCCTAAAAAGGAATACCAAGTTGAAGCTGATTGGTCGTTAAAAAGCGCCTATCAGCAAACGAAAAAATTACTTGGATTAGCTAGCCGACCTGATGCGATATTCTGTTTTAGTGATTATATGGCGATGGGGTGTTACCAAGCAATTAAGGAGCATGACTTGAAAATCGGTGAAGATATTGCGGTGATGGGGTATGACAATACGCCTCTTGGCTTAGAGTTGGAGCCGAAATTATCATCGGTGGAGCTACCCTACTCTAAAATGGGAGAGGAAGCTCTGATGAGAGTTGATTTACTAATCCAACAACAGCCCTTGCTACAGAATCTGATCAATTTTTCTAGTGAACTATATGTCCGCGAGTCCACGACAGTTAATGAGCGCTAGTATACATATATGCTCAATGAGCGGTGTGAGTTATCGTCATTATATTACGGTGAAAAGAGGCCGATTGCTCGGCCTCTTTTGTGCTTATGATTAGAGCGTTTTTTCCTCAAATCTTTTGTGGTACAGGTCGGCATTAAACTGTTGGGCGGCTTCGATGAGTTCAACATAAGGCTCATCTGCCACGGTGACAAAGCCTATGTTGTAGTTTTCGCCATCCCAGGCTCGACCGGATGCCGGAGAATCAAGGTACTGGAACCAATGAGCGCCGACGAAATATGGGTTATTTACTACACTCTCCATGTAATGAGTATACATTTTTGCGCGTTCAGCCTGATCAGCGACAGTGATAATTCCACCATGGAATAGGCCAGTATCGGTGGAACCAAAATGGAATTCACCAATGACACTGGGTTTATCTAGCTCTGGCAGTAAGTTTTTCCAATGGGCTTTCTTGCTGTCGTTGAGATCATTGGCATACAGGTTATAGCTCATCACGTCGACGTATTTGGCAGCGCCACGAGCAATTTCTGGTGTGACCCCCCAGTCGGCAAAACGGGCACCTAGATATAAGTGATTAGGAAGCACTTTTTTAACTTCGGCCTGGACGATAGAAAAGTATCGTTCCGATAGTAACTGCAGTAGTTCGGAGTAGTCTTTCCGCATACCTTGTGTCAGTGCCGAGCGGTGCTCAAAGGAAGATTCGAAGGCCGACCAGGATTCGATCTTACTTTGCCACGCCTGATTAAGCTTTTCTATCGATGAGTATTTGGCTTTCAAGTGCTGGCTGAATGCGGTTTTGGCCGGACTTTCTTTGCTGTCGTAGCTTAGGGCGTTAATGATAAGGCCATAGTGGTTGGCTTCATTCATTACGTTACCCCAGCTGATTTCGTTATCGACGAAGACGCCTATTAGCCATGGGTCATCAATGGAGACATGAGAAGCCACTACCTTGGCCATCTCGCGAGTGCTATTAATAAACTCCGGATCAAATGGATCGTGGATAGGCCCCCAGTAATCATTACCAGTGCTAATCCGTTTGTGGTCGCCATTGATCCAACCATGTACTTGATAGGCAATACGTTCGCTGCCGTAGAACATAGGATCGATCCAGTTACCCAAACTGGTGAACCCCCACTCAGTCATTCGGTCGAGGGTAACATCTTTCCAGATCTGCATCGCTTCGGCTTTTTCAGTGCCGTATTTTCGCATCAGGTTAGCCCGGTAAAAGCTAAATACTTCGCCTTGTCTTAACGCACCTGAATGAACAAATGGGGCATAGTCGTAATTGACAGCGAGGGGATCATTTCGTTCGGGTAGCCATTCGAACATTGAGTGGCGTAACGGTGAAGCAATGTTTGCATAATTTGGATCGCCCTTAGTATAGTCAATTCCTGTGATGGTGACTGTATCGTCCATACGGACATTATCAAGCCCTGTCATAAAGAATAGGCAGCCTTGAGGGTCAACCAGCGTCCACTTACCATCGAGTTTTTCGGTGCGGAAAAAGCCTGTCGCCTCTAATTTTGGTCCTTTGTTCCAGCCACCATGAAGGCAGCGGTCAGCCATTGGCGTCGCATTTCCGAGTTGTTCCAGAGCGTGTTGGCCAGCTAGCTGGAGTTGCTCATCGTTGAGGATTTTTTCTGGCCAATCATCACCGGTAAATTGGCCATATTGGTCGATGATATGCTGGTAGCGTGTTACGTCGGCATCAAGGTTCGGGATAAGTCGGACTGCGCCAATTTCGATTTCAGCATCTTTGGTAGGGTTCTGTAGGTATAACTGCAGGCTATGGATATGGCTTGTATTAAGTGCGGTTTCTCCCCAGCCATAACTGATGGCATGGGCATCATAAGAGCGCTTTGGCGGCTCGCTGCGCATGCCAGAGATCATGGCCCCGGCTGATTGTCCCAGTGACAGGTAATACGTACTGTCGCTATTGGGTTGAAGTGTTGCAAAACCAGAAAGGCTGTCTGTCACACCGTCTGCAGTGCCTCCTTGCTGGCTATTTTTAGCTTGATCAACCCGGAAGAATAACTGGACAGCCTCATCGATGGGGTTCGCTATATCAAAGGCAAGGTTGAAATCCCCGAGCTCAGACCAATCCCAGGGCTGCTTAGGTTGAATAACAAGGTTCGGGTAGTCTTCTGTAGCTGGGAAGGTTATGGATTGTTTGCCGTTTTTGGCTGTTTTGTCGAAAGGGGGAATGATTGCCGTACTTTGGTCTTGGGCTATACCTGTTTGTTCTCCATGGGTGAAGTCGGAGATGAGTGCCAAGGTAGGCACAGGGCCTGCATTTATCACTCTCTCTTCGGCTGCTATGAAATCACCGGTGGCATGGGTTAATTCGATATTGTTCATAATAATTGTCTGTGGCTCGATTGGGCCTTGGACATATATTTGAAATTCAGCCAGTTGCCTGAGATTAAGTTGATTTCCTCCCCAATAACCATCGAATTGACGTTTACTGCCATTGAACAGCATTTCTACTGTTTCGGTGGTATTGGGCGCAATCGTGGCAGCATAATTGAGCTGATTCTCTGCGCTACCGATCACACCGAGGTTATCCGACAGTTTTAGGATGATTTTAGCGACTTGGATTCCAGGGTTTGTGATGTCGAGCTTTAAACTTCCCTTGGCATTCCAGTTCCAGGTGCCATTGTCTGGGGTCATTTTTACATTGGGCCACAAGTTGTGTTGGTTCGCAGCTGAAACACCGTCGAAGGAGATGGTATAGCCAATAGGCCGATCCTTGCCTGAAGTCATTGTTAAAGGTGTTAGTTGAACATGTTCCGTGGTTACACGAGGCAACGACAGGATACCGTCAGATAAAGTGGTTATTGATGAGTCATTCTGCTGTTGTCCTTGCTTAGCATCGCTATCGGCGAGGGCCAGTCCACTCGTTGCCGATAAGGTGATCGATGAAAGTAAAATGGCAATTTTTGTTTTACGAGTCCGCATTACTTATTCCTTTCTTAATCAAAAAAGGCCATCAAAGATGATGGCCCAAGGGGTTACCACCATGCTTCAAATTGAGCGCCGAAGGTTAACGCATCGGCTTTGCCAGTCGTCACTCCGTTATTCAGGTCTAGATCCCAACGGTCATAGGCAAGGGTTTCGACATCCTGTTCGGCGTAGGTGACAAAGAAGCGAATTACTGGGCGATCCCAAAAACCACCAGCGAGATGAAGGTTTTGCGATAGAGTGGCTTTGTAACCCGAGTTAGTGCCATCATCGGTAGTATCGATGGCCGTGATATCGATAAACTCGTAGCCTAACTCCAGCTCGGTCGAGGTACGCGAGTTCCAGGTATAGGTATTACGGGCAACAAAAGCGTTCCAGTGGGAGTCTTTGATGCGGATGTCATTGCGACGGCGGGCATCTTCATCGAAACTGGCGGTTTCATGTTGCCAAATGTATGACAGCGTGTAGCTGTCCGTTAGAGTATGGATACCCTGCCAGAAGCCGCCAATTTGATAATCAGGCAACGCTTCCCAGCTGCGGGTCATTGAGCCAGAGGCGTTTTTCGAATAGCGGACAAAGAGCTCGTCGTAACCCGTACGACTTAGCAACAAAAGCTTAGAGGCTAATTGGTAGGCATTAGGTTTGTCATCAGTTTTATTTTCTGAGTCAGGACTGAAAGGTGTGCCGTAGTTGGCATAAAGATTGAGGGTCAGATTATCAGAGAGCTCAATGAAGGAGAGGGAGCTGGTAAAGGCAACCAACTCGCCTGCACCGTCTTGCGGAGCTTCTTCGTAAATGTTTCGCGTGACACCTAGGTGTAGCTTGCCAAACCCGAGGTCGTAGTTTTCAATCCCGAAGCCCAATCCATCATTGGACATCGGTTGAGAATCGGTCAGGAAGGTTTCTACCCGGTTGAAGTAGCGCTTACCGGCCCAGATGGTTGCTTCTGGGTTGGATGGAACAACCCCTGCACTCTTGATGGCTAGTTCATCAAGCGCCAAGCCGCCATCACCATGAACAATGTTAGAGTGAATTGCCCAATCCATGTCGTTCTGTTGCGCCCAGCCGTAACCTAGATGTAATTCAAGCCAATTGGCCTCATTACCGAGACGGCCACCGGAAGAGTTGGTATAGGTATTACCGGGTAGGCGAAAAATGTTCACACCATTATTGGCCCAATCATAGCCACCTGGGCTAAGAATATCGTCATTGGTAATACCGATTCCGCCTTTAGCGTAACCATGGAATGTAAAACCCTCTTCATTGGCATTGGCATTGGCGGTTAAAGCAAATAATACACAACTGGAAAGTGCCGTATATTTTAGTAATGTTTTGTTCATCATCATTCCTTGTGAATATGTAAGCGTAGAAATTAAAAATTGATCATTGTGTGAAAATCAGGTGCAGAAACCCCTGACCTACTAAAAGGCCAGGGCGTTTATTGTTAAAAATTATTTTGTTAGTTGATTAAATCGCTGTTGATAAAGGGAGCTATTAATGGTTTTCGCAGCATTTACCATGCCGTCATAGGGGACGTCTGTGACAGAGACAAAGCCTATGTTGTAGTTCTCCCCATCAAAAGAGCGCCCGGTAATAGGCGAATCAATATATTGGAAATAGTGGCAGCCAATAAAGTAAGGATTATCAACAACACTTTGGACGTAGCGCTCATACATTTCCCCGCGCTCATCCTGGCTTTCTGCCGAGACTAATCCAGGGTGGAAGAAGCCGGTATCACGGGCCCCGAAGTGGAATTCCCCAATGATGCTTGGCATATCGATTTCTTCCAGGAACGTCCAAGGTTCTGGGTGCAATCCTTCCTTGTAGTAGTTGTAACTGACCACATCTGCGTGTTTGGCGCAGGCTCGGACCACCTCTGGAGTCATTCCCCAGTCGGCAAAACGGGCACCTAAGTACAAGTGGTTGGGTAACTCTGCCTTGACGGCTTGGCTGACAATACGAAAATATTCTGAGGCATAGGTTTCCAATAAAAGGGCATAGTCTTCACATTGGGCCTCGTTATGCGCTAAATCACAGACACCTTTGGCGACAATTTCCCATGAAGTGAATTGGGTGGACCAAGCCTGGTTCAATGCTTCTATAGTTTGGTATTTTTCTTGTAGCACCGTCATAAAGACTGCTTTGGTTGGAGACTCAACGGCATCACGGCTCAAAGTATGGATAGGAATGCCATACTGGCCTTGGATCGTACCCATTCGTCCCCAGCTTTTTTCATTATCAATAAAGATGCCGACACACCATGGTGAGCCTTGGATTTCTGCTTTGACTTGCTGAACAGTCGCGATGGCACGCTGTTCGAACTGTGGATCAAACGGATCGGGTAGTGCAGTCCAGAAGTCATCACCGCTACTGACGGTTTTAAAGTCCCCGATAATCCAACCATTGGCAAAGAAAGGGATCTTTTCGTTGCGATAAAACTCGGGTGCAGCCCAGTTTCCCAAACAGGTAAAGCCCCAGTTGAGCATGCGATCTATGGTGACATCACTCCAGATCTGACGGTAGTTCTCGCCATATTTTCGCTGCAAGTTGGCGGCATAAAAGCTGAAGGTTTCGCCTTGTGCTGTTGGTCCTTCCCACAGCTCACGCATGTAACCGTAATGCTCTGCCAGTGGGTCGTCGTAACTAGGTAGCCAGTTGAAACAATTCCTGCGCATATCGCTGGCGATAAAGGCTGTTTGTTTTGCTTCGCTCGAGACGGTAACTTTTTCAATGGAATCTTCCGGGGTGAGATCATCGGCTTGGCGCTGCTCTATCTTTGAATGATCGTAATCAACTCCAGTCATGGTGTAGGCATTGGCAAGACGGATAATGTCGATACCCGTTGCAAAGTACGGATAACCTTCTGGATCGATCAAAGACCATTTGCCGTCGATCTTCAAAGTGCGGAAATAACCAGTTGCTTCAAATTGTTTAGCGCCGGTGTAGCCACTGAACGTTGAGCGTTGGGGCATTTTTCCTGCTTTCAATGTTTCCAATTCAGCATCTTTTAATGCTAGAAGTTGGGATTCAGAATGTACTTTCTGAACATAGTCGACATTGGCATTCTGGCCGAATTTATCAATGATCCCTGTTAGGTAATCAGGGTTGGTGGGTGGCGATTGGATTAGGCGGAAATTACTTAATACCAGCTCATGATCAAGTAACGAGCCATGAATGCTGAGTTCAATTTTACAGATGCTGGTTAAATCAATATTGATAGCACCCCACATCCAAGTTGCATATTCGTAAGGTGTGTCAAAAGGTGCAGGATTGGAGCGCAGACCGGAATAATGGTTGGTTTTACCTTGTAAGTAATCTCCTTTTAGCTCACAAATATACGTTCTAGGATTACGGCAAGCAGGAATAGTGATGGAACGGCTGTGCATTTCATCTTGTGTATTAAAGATATTAATAAACACTTGGGTTGAGTGATTGGCTAAGTTTGAAGCATCAAAAGCAAAACTGAAATTAGGGAGCTGACTCCAATCCCATGGCATTTCCGGTACAAGATTGGTAGCGGTGTAAAAGTTATCTTTGGCACGGCTAGTTATTCTTACCCCGTATTGATTTTCACCAACAGGGGTAATAAAAGCATCGGTATGGAGAAACATAAGTTCATTGGGTAATGATTCTCGAGAGAAATTGAGTAAACGGTGCTCTTTGAGGTAAGGCACTTTTTGTGTGGGTTCAATGATTGAAGTAGACACAGTAAAACCTCATTGGGTGCGGGAGTGGGGTTGCTTTTTGTAAATACAGGGGAAAGGGCACCGAAATGCCCTTTCCATTGGTCGTTAAGCTGCTGCTAGCGATTCTTTATTAGTATCAACAGCGGATTTTTTGCTGCTGAGGGTAAAGAAGGCAAGAATAGTCGCGGCTGCAGCAAATAGACCGAAATAGATGTAGCTCAAGGCAAAACCGTGGGTGTCATACATAACGCCCATTACCGGTGCTGCAATGGCGGTAAAGATGTTGTTGACGACCTGGAAACCAAACATATAAGTGAATGAGTTAACCTTTTTGTTAAATTGCTCGGCAATATAAGCAAAGACAGAAACAATAAGCAGTGGGTTAACAATACCGAACAGTAGTTTGGCAAAGACCGCCATGTAGAGGTTCTTCTCACCAAGACCGGCATAACCAATAAGAAGTAGGAAAGAAGTGATACCGAAGGCGGTGAGGATCAGGCTACCTTTTGCACCAATTTTCCTGATAACAAATGGCACCGCTGCACTGACAAAGAACAGGAAGAAAGCCGTAATACCATCCATGTTGGAGCTAAAAGTGATGCCTTGCTCCTGAGTTTCGAAGAAGCTGACAAAGTAGCGGGTAAATTGGGACATTGATGTCCAGAAGACAACAGAAATGGTGCCCGCGTAAGTCATAAAGGCCCACATTTTAGGGTTTTTCAGCAGTTGGATAACATCATGTTTTTCGATTTTTTCCGCTGAAATAACATGGTTGTCGGCATTATCAAGATGTTTGACTTTCAGCATAGCGATGAACATCAGCATCAATGCAGCAGCAACACTACAAGCAACGAAGATCAAATCAGGGTTGATGTTGTATAGGAAGCCAGCAAGGATGGCTGATAGCCCCCACGCTGCAATACCAAAACCATTAACAAGACCAAAGTCATAGTCATGGCAGCGGGCAAAGCGCTCGCTGTAGGAAGCAATGACACCACTACCAGCCTGGAAAAGTAGACCAAGATATATGGCTCCGATAATGACACCAAACTTGAAGGTCGATGGATCTGCCAATAATGGGCCATAGACATAGATATAAAAGGGGCCGATAAGTAAGCTGAGAGCGGCAATAAAGTACATTAGATGTTTCTTCAAGCCAAGTTTGTCTAGCATGTAGCCAAAGGCCGGTTTGAACAGTACTGCGAGTCCAGTTTGTAAACCAAAGAGCACACCAATTTGTGAACCGTCAATGCCAATTCGATCATTGAGCCATACGGCAAATAATGAGCCAGAGCTCAGTGACCAGAAAAAGTTGTAGAAAAAATAGGCGAGGCATATTTTCGCCATGGCTAATTTGTTCGAGTCGGTATTCATTGTAACTCCATCCATTTTCAAAGCTGCAGGTAAAGGGGATAACCCCGATATTTACGTCGATAAACAAATACTAATAATATTAGTGTTAACGATCAAAATATTAGTTGTGCATTTTGGGTTTTTGTCACACTACCAACTAAATATATTAGTAAATAGGAGATCTTTGGCACACTTTTATCGTTTTTACATGTGTTTAAAGGGGGGTGAGGGTGTGGTTTTGAGCTTTCTTTTTGGTAATAATATTAGTATTGTGGGTATAAGGTCTCCTAAGCTCGAAGGTAACCGTAAAGTCTAATAGTGTTTGAGGGTGGCGGTTTAATGCTTGTAAGCTTGGTAGGAGCTAACTATGTCAAGGTGTCGAATTTATGGTAAAGTTTCTCAATCGCAGCGGGCATAATGAAGTAAATAATGGCAAAAAAAGTAACAATGATGGATATCGCCCGAGCAGCTAATGTCTCACAAACAACGGTATCCTTGGTACTCAATCAATCTCAATCTATACAGATTTCTGATGAAACACGCAATAAAGTGCTGTCGGTAGCCGATGAACTGGGTTATGCCAAGAAGTTATCGTTTTCAAGAAGTCAGGAGCCGAAGAAGATTGCCCTAATTTTGGACTCCATTTCTGATCACGACCCATTTATGGATGCTATCAGTACCATCTGGAACTCTGCCTGGGAGTACAATTATCTGATTTCTACCTTCTACTTTGGTAACAATCCAAACCTAGAACAGCAAATTCAGGCTGAAATTAGCTGCAACCAAACGTATGTTGGGGTGATTTACGCTTCGTCAGTAACGCGTCGTGATTTGGCTCTGAAAATCAAATCTGAACTGCCAACAGTATTGTTGAACTGCAGTGCCAAAAATAATCCATCCCTGCCATCTATTTTGCCAGCTGATTTACATGGCGGCTATGTTGCAACGGAGCACTTGTTGCATCAGGGATACAAGAACATTGCCATTATCACCGGAGAGGCTTGGATGGAATGTTCTAACCAGAGGCTAGAAGGCTACAAGCAGGCCTTAATCGATCATAATTTGGTGCCTAAATCAGCTTACATTGTTGAGGGAGACTGGTCGCTAAACAAAGCTTATAAACAAACCTTGAATTTACTGGCTTTAGCAAATCGTCCAGATGCTATCTTCTGTTGCAGTGATTACATGGCAATGGGATGTTATCAGGCAATTAACGAGTCAGGACTAAGGGTTGGTAAGGATATAGCCGTTATAGGCTATGACAATGCAAGTCATGGTCGGGAGTTAGAACCACAACTTTCCTCTGTTGAGTTACCCTATGCACGCATGGGGGAGGAGGCTCTTATAAGGGTTGACTCATTGGTTAAACAGCAGCCTTTGATGCAGCTGGCAATGAGTATTCCGAGCGAATTATTTATAAGGGGCTCTACACCAGGAGTTGAGTGAAGACAGCTTTCTGTTTAGACAAGAACAAAAAGAGCCTCAAGTGAGGCTCTTTGTTTGTCTGCTTGGAAGGCTTATTACAGCGTTGAGATGTAGTGCAGTACTACATTTTTAACAAACTTCTGGTTGTCAGTCGCCGTTGATGGGTCGTACTTGCCGCCGTTGGTCAGGTTGTTCGATAGGATACGGATACCCAGGAATGGAATACCGTAAGCTTCAGCCATCATTGCTGCAGACGCAGTTTCCATTTCTTCTACACTAGAACCGAAGTGCTTGTTCAACCAGTTCATGCGGTCGATTTCATTGTTCCAGAAGTTGGCAGAGCCGATAGTCCCTTCAACAACCTTACCGCGCTTATGCGTCTCTTTTACCGCATGTGCTGAAGCCAGTAACTCTGGGTTAGCTTCGTAGTAACGGACTTTTTCTGCATCCACCGCACCGTCGCCTTCACCCGCGCTGCCTTCAGAGGCCATCACATCCATCGGGATCCAATTCATTGGGTTTGAGCCTTCGCCTTCACTCAGTACAGGGGTTTTGAAATTACCTGCGTTGAAAGAACGCTTGCCAAGGACGATATCACCTACATTCAGTGATTTATCGTGGCCGCCAGATGTACCTTGGTTGATGATGGCACGGGGCTTATAGCGCTCGATAGCAATTGCAGTCGCCGCAGCTGTGTTTTCAACACCCTTGCTGGTTTTGGTGACGACAATCGGGTAGTCGTTCAACGTACCAATGTAGAAAGTGAAGTTGCCGCTGTGTTCGATGCGAACATTTTTTAGCAAATCAGCAAAGTACTCCGCTTCGATAGGCATCGGGCCCTGAATTAGGATTGGTTGCTTAGGGGCTGTGTTAGCTGGAACGGTTACACTCTTCACGGTTGAAGCTGTGGCAACAGTAGAGAGAAGAAGTGCTCCTACGACGAAAAACACTTTTTTAGTTTGCGATAGCATGGGGTGATCCTTGTATATAGCTTAAACGCTTAATTTATGCGGCTCGGAATATACACGGCGCAATCGTTTGCGTCACTATCGGTGATTGTAACTAGATGTGTCTGGGGATGGGTAAGTTGCTAATAAGTAAGAATAAAAGTTAATAATCTTGAATCGGTGAAATAAAGTAAGGAAAGTTGCATATTTAGTGATTTTTGCTCTCAATTAGGGTTTACAACAGCCATTCATCCTCACTGCATTATATGAACGGTTCAGGCTTCGTTGACACTGGAGATTGAATAGTCTTTAACATCCATTTCTTTTCTACCTATTTTGTCCTATTTTAGATTGCTTTGATCTTGAAGATTTTTTCTCTGATATATATCCGGTAAATGCCATATGGCCGACCGACAACACCGGCGATTAAACAGAAGATGAGAACACTTTTTAGCATTTGCTCGGGGGTCGCACCGCTTATCGAAAGGTTGATGAGATACAGCGGCATTTCAAATGAAAGGTAGGCAAAGGTATCCACTAAGTAAGGGATAACACCTTTATTGTTGTTAGTGAGTCGGCATTTCTTAAAAATCCAATCACGCCATATTCCAAAAGGCCGTGCAGTTGCGGTGATGATGAAGAGCCCTATAAATCGGGCGCTGAGATGGGTGGCCAAACTCATTTGTGCAAAGCCCAACTCGATAGGGATAGAGATAAAATAACAAAAGGTATTGAGCGCAAACACATCGGCCGCGAAGTTTACCAACCGTTGTTTTTTTCTTGAGGAGAGTACGGCTTCCATGCTTTTTCCGTATTGCTTTTAAGGATATTACACGATTATGCAAAGTGGGTATGGCAATAACCTTTCAAATCATGTGGTTAGCGATGTTATTTTACTGATTGCTATACGTCAACATTGCCTTTGAGGGGAAGTTAATTTTAGTTGCATATCTGCTGAACAATATTTAACAGGCAGGATGAATGGTTGTTTTTTGTAAATGATTTAATATTTTATAAATTAAAGGCGAGCCATTTTTTGTTCGATTATCTGACAGGGAAATACCGGTTGTGAGTGAACCCGAGTGACTATCATGTGGGGGTTCCACAATGTGGGAACAGTATTCCGCAAAATGGAACGTTGACCATCATCACATTTTATCGAATTGCAGCACGCTATATTTACACCATCAGAGATTGGGGGGGTGAGTATGGGTTCAAAACAAGGCAATCAGGCATTAAACAAAGCCATCGCGGTTATCGACGCGATTGCCGATGGCCACCGCCAATTAAAAGATATTTGCGATCTGCTGGATTTACCAAAGTCTACTGTTCACCGTATTTTGCAGGGGCTGATTGAAGCCCGTTACATTCGAGAAGTGAAGGGTATCGGTCTTGTCTTGGGCACTAAGATGATCCAGCTGGGGATCCGCGCCCAGCAAGATATGCCGCTGAAAGAAATTGCCAAGCCTTTTTTGCGTGCATTGGCAGAAGAGACGAAGGACACTGTGCACCTCGGGATCAAAGACGAAGACGAGATCTTCTATCTCGATAAGATCCCGGGCGAAAGGGCGATACAACTGCGTTCCCAAGTGGGTGACCGGCTGCCGATGGCGGCAACCGGCGTGGGGAAGGCGTTGATGATTGATATGCCGAAAATGGAGTGGCAACGCCTAATCAAAAAACAACAGGGCGTTGATCTGGAAGCCATGCTTTCACGAATGGAAGAATACTCCAAGAACGATTACAGCTTTGATCTTGAAGATAATGAAGATCTCGTACGATGTGTAGCAGTACCTATTCGCAACAAATACAACAATATTATTGCTGCTATTTCCGTTACCAGTATTAAAGAGTATATGCCTGATGAAAGAATGCAGGCACTTATTCCCTTAATGAAATCATATAGTCAGAAGATATCTGAACAACTTAATTAAACTCTACCCATAACGAACTATCGTTATATATAAAGACCTATTAGGAAGATACTATGTCTAGATCAGGTAAAATTCTAGCCATTGGTGGGCTTTTTATCGCCTCCATTATTGGTGCCGCTATTGTAACGAATGGCAATAACACAACAAATACCACAAATTTAGCCTGTGAGTCACAAATAAAAACGCTGCGCTTTAGTATGAGTTCTAATACCCAGCATCCTATTTATGATGGTGCAAGTAAATTTAAAGAATTAGTAGAAAAAACAACTGATTTAACCGTTGATATTTATCCGTCAGCACAATTAGGCGATGACCGGGCAGCCATTGAAATGTTGCAATTGGGCACCCTAGATGTGTCGATTCCATCGACGGCGCCATTGGCAAACTTTTATCCGGAATATAATGTTTTTGATCTTCCTTTTATGATTCCGAATGAAGCCGTTGCCGATAAAGTACTGCGTAGCGATTTTGCCGGTGATATGCTGGAAATGCTTCAATCCCGTCGCTTGATTGGCCTGGACTTTTGGGAAAATGGCTTCCGCCATCTTACCAACTCGCGCCGTACGGTGACCAGTGTTGATGATGTGAAAGGCCTGAAGGTACGTACCATGGAAAGCCCGCTTCACCTTGATGCGTGGAAGGCTCTTGGCGCAACGCCAACGCCAATGGCATTCAACGAATTATTTACCGCTCTTCAGCAGGGAACGGTTGATGGCCAGGAAAACCCATACCCGAATATTGCCCTCAACAACCTGTACGAAGTACAGAAGCAGATGACAGATACTGGCCACGTGTATACTCCGTTGGTACTTATTTTCAGCGAGGCAAGTTGGAACAAGCTAAGTGCTCATGATCAGGCGGCAGTGCGCCAGGCGGCGATTGAAGCCGGAGACTACCAGCGTGAAGTCAACCGTCGTGTCAATAATGATAGCTTGGCAACTATTAAAGCCAATATGCAGGTGACAGAACTTACACCGGAAGCGCGCAGTGAATTCCGCAAGGCGACTGAATCTGTGGTTGATAAATACCGTGATGTGATCGGTGGTGACATTATTGATTCATTCACTAAAGAAATCGCCAAAGCAGAAAAAGAATCAGCAGTTCAGTAATTAAAATAAACCACTCTATCGGTATTTCCGCTTGGCAAGTGATGCCGGGCGGAATAAGGAAAACCTTATGATTAAATGGTTAGACAAATACTTGGAAAATACACTGGCCTGTATTTTACTTGCTGTCATGGTTGTCGCGATATTTACTCAGGTCGTGACCCGGACATTAGATATTTCACTGTCATGGACAGAAGAGCTTGCCCGCTATTGTTTTATTTGGCTGGTATATATCGGTGTAAGTTTTGCCGCTTCGCGTAAGTGCCATATTAAGATTGATGCAATTGCAATGCTGTTGGATGAAAAAGAAAAGAAATACCTGTCGCTATTGGCTGACTTGGTATTCTTTGCCTTCTCGTCATTCATCCTGTTCCATTCGACTCAAATGGTGCTGGAGCTCTATCACCTTGGTCAAACATCGCCAGCTCTGGGGTTGCCAATGTGGATTGTGTATCTGGCAGGGCCCGTTGGCTTTGCACTTACGTCATTCCGTTTGATCCAGCAGATGGTCATCACTTTTGATGAGCTTGAAGCACTCAAGCTGCAACAAGCAAAAGCCAGCGAATAAGGAAGGGAAGCATGTCTATATTTATTCTTTTTTCAACCTTTGCCTTCTTGGTGATCTACACCGTGCCGATTGCGATTGCATTGGGTATTGCAACCTTGGTAACGATTTTGTCTACGGGCAATTTGAGTGTCGACTTTCTTGTCAGCACATTGATCACATCGGTGGACTCGTTCCCAATCATGGCAGTGCCGTTCTTCATCTTGGCCGGTGACATCATGGGAAGCGGCGGTATCTCACAGCGCTTGGTGAACTTTGCCAATTCGCTGGTGAAAAACATCACTGGTGGCTTTGCGATAGCCTCAATCATTACCTGTATGTTCTTCGCGGCGATTTCGGGTTCAGGTCCGGCAACGGTAGCGGCCGTGGGTGGCATCATGATCCCGGCAATGATCAAATATGGCTATGACCGAGGCTTCGCTACCGCCGTCGTCACGGCTGCCGGTGCGATTGGGGTGATGATCCCACCGAGCATCCCAATGGTGATGTACGGCGTGTCTGCCAGCACATCGATTGGTGACTTGTTTATTGCCGGTGTGGTTCCTGGCCTGCTTGTAACGTTCTGTTTGATTGTGTGGGCGTACATTTATTCTAAGAAGAAAGGCTACAAAGGCTCCGGTGAACCGTTCTCGCTTAAAGAAGTGTTCGAGCAGCTTAAGCATGCCCAGCTTGCCCTGCTGATCCCGGTGATTATTCTGGGGGGGATCTATGGCGGTATCTTCACCCCGACCGAAGCCAGTGTGGTTGCAGTGGTTTACGGCCTGGTTGTTAGCTTGTTTGTCTACAAGGAAATCACGTTCAAGGATCTGCCGCAAATATTCACCAAGTCAGTGCTGACTTCTGTGATTGTATTGTTGATTGTCGGTACGGCGACAGCCTTCGGCAAGTACTTGGCCCTTGAGCAAATCCCGACTCAAATTGCCAATGCCATGTTGGCGTTTTCTGACAGCAAGATTGTCTTTATTCTGCTGATGGTTGCGCTTCTGCTGGTTGTCGGCTGTTTCATGGAAACGGTTGCCGCGATCATCATCCTGACACCAATCCTGGTACCGGTTGCCATGCTGTTCGGATTTAACCCCGTGCACATCGGTATCATCATGGTGGTGACATTGGCGATTGGCTTTATTACCCCACCGCTTGGCTTGAACCTGTTTGTCGGCTCGAGTGTGTCTGGGATCTCCGTTGAGCGTCTGTCGAAAGCCATTGTGCCATTCTTCGTCGCTATGCTAATTGCCCTGCTATTTGTCATCTTCATTCCGCAACTGTCTCTGGCTCTGATTTAAAAAGGTAACACTATGAAAATTATTGACGTTATTCCGCACGCGATTTCTGTACCGCTGGAGCAGCCGTTTTATTTCTCGCAGGGCTGGGTACATAACCGTAGCTCGCTGATTGTGGAAATTGTGACTGACGAGGGGATTAGCGGCTTTGGTGAAGCTCTTTGCCATGGCCTGCAGCCTCCTCACATTGCCGCTGCTTTCATTGAGCATGCGTTCAAGCCACTACTGCTAAACCGCGACCCATTTGATGTCGAAGTGCTGTGGGAAGAGATGTACAACCTGACTCGTCCATACGGCCAAGGAGGCTCGGCGGTTAATGCTATCAGCGGTGTTGATATCGCATTGTGGGACATCATGGGTAAAGCACTCAACCAGCCTATCCACAAATTGATTGGTGGGGCGTTCCGTAAAGAGGTGACACCTTACGCGACCGGTTTCTACCGTGTCGATGGGGCAACGTATCCTGCCGACTCTATTGATGAAGCCCACCGCCATGTTGAATCGGGATTCGGTGCGTTCAAGCTGAAGATTGGCTTCGGTATCGAGGAAGATATCGCGTTGATCCGCGCTATCCGCGAAGCGGTGGGTGAGGAGGTGAAGATCATGGCTGATGCCAACGGGGCCTACAGTGTCGGGGCGGCACGTCGCATCATCAAGGAAACTGAAGAGTACAACCCGTATTTCCTTGAAGAGCTCCTGGCTCCTGAAGATCTGGAAGGCTACCAGCAGATCAAGAACCTGTCGAAAACCTACATTGCAGCCGGCGAGCAGGTTTTTGGCAAAACGGGTTACCGCCCGTGGTTGGAAGGCAATGCTCTGGACATTATTCAACCGGATCTTTGCTCGTCAGGCGGTATTACGGAGTGTAAGAAAATCGCGGCGATGGCACAGGCGAACAATACCCGCATGATCCCGCATGTCTGGGGGTCGGGCATTGGCATTGCTGCATCATTGCAGTTCATTGCTTCATTGCCAGCGGCACCATTGTCACTTAATCCTATCGAGCCAATGTTGGAATATGACCAATCATCACATCCATTCCGCAAGGATCTGATTTGCGACGGCATCAATATGGTTGATGGCAAGGTGCAAATTTCGACCAAACCGGGTATTGGCGTAGATGTTAATCGTGAGATCATCGAACGCTATAAGATCAACTAACGCTCTAATTTTTTTTATATTTTGCCCCGTGATAGCGGGGCAATGGTAGGGATCTTATTGAATGATTAAAAAACAAATACCGGCACATTGGCTCGTCATTGATTGGGGAACAACAAACTTTCGCGCTTTTGCGATGGACGCAAAAGGCGACGTACTTGATAAGGTTGAGCTGTCACTGGGCTTGCTTCAAGTAAAGGAAGGTGAGTTTGCCTCTGAGCTGGAAGATGTGTTGTCAGGCTGGCTAGCCGAGTATAAGCATCTGCCAATTTTTATGGCAGGTATGGTGGGTTCACAGCAGGGGTGGGTCAATGTTGATTATGCATCGACGTCAGTAAATGCATCACAGCTTGCCGATAAAGCCTATCGTTTCGAGCTACCTTGGGGGGCATTGGCAACTATAGTTCCTGGTGTCAGCCATCAGTCCGGTACGGGCATGTTTGATGTCATGCGTGGTGAAGAGGTTCAACTGTTTGGTCTTGCCAGACTAACGGGCAGACTGGATTTAACTGCAGTTATGCCGGGCACTCACAGTAAGCATGCAGTACTAAGCAATGGCGAACTAACGTCTTTTTCGTCCTACATGACGGGCGAGCTATTTTCAGTGGTTTCAAAGCACACCATTTTGGCACGAGGTTTACCTGAAAATACTTTGCCGCTTAACCATACAGCCTTTTTGAAAGGGGTGGCAGACGGACAGGCTGAACAGCTTACCAATACCTTGTTCATGGCTCGTACTCACCGTTTATTCAACAACATTGCCGAAGACGAAGTTTCTGATTATCTCTCGGGTGTGCTGATTGGCAATGAGCTTAAAGCCCTAACTGTGCAACAAAAACAGGTGTATTTAGTCGGTGGCAGCAAGCTATGTGCTCGCTACCAACTTGCCTGCCAGGCACTAGATATTGAATCAACTTACATTAATGGCGATGACTGTTTCATTGCCGGAATGGCTGCTATCCAGGAGGTAATGAAACATGACCACTAAACCATTTAACTTAGCTGATAACCTGCCGTTGGTGGCAATCATCCGTGGTGTCACACCGTCTGATGTGGTTGATGTGGCACAAGTGCTTATTGAAGAGGGCTTCACCATGATTGAGGTCCCGCTCAATAGCCCTGACGCGCTAGTGAGCATCAAAAAGCTGGTAGACCATTTCGGTAGCGATTTCTACATCGGTGCCGGTACAGTGACAACGCCAGAACTTGCCCAGCAAGTGATCGATACGGGGGCTAACTTGGTCGTTACGCCCAACTATCATCAAGAGGTAGTTAAAATGTCTGTCGAGGCTGGGTGCGTGACCTTCCCGGGTGTTGTGACACCAACTGAGGCGTTCGCGGCCTTGGCAGCCGGAGCGACCGGCCTCAAGTTGTTCCCGGTCACTATGCTGGGGACATCAGGGTTCAAGGCGCTGAAGTCCGTATTGCCGCCAGACACCATTTGTTTGCCTGTCGGTGGCATCAGCCCAAGTGTAGATAGTATGAAGCCGTACATGGAGATTGGCGCGCAAGGTTTTGGCCTTGGTGCGGCGCTTTACAAGCCGGGTATGGCATTAGAGCAGATCCGGGGCAACGCTAAAGCGTATATTGAAGCGTTTAAGGCTTGCTATTAACCCGATAAGGGGGATTTAAGTGCCGGTGCAAGCCGCATTAATAAAGTAGTAAGTGTGGCTGATAGGACGACAGTCTTTTCAGCCCTTATTAAAAATGCTGGTTTACGATGTATTCGGCATATTCACTGGTGAAGCCCACGCAGCTGAAATTGAGGATCTCGCCGGCGTAGAAGGTGTGCTGGTTTCCCTGTAGCTGATTGAGCTTGTCGTAAAACCCCTTGTTAAGCTCATCGGTTTCGACGTGGGGAAAGTATTTCCAATGAATGAATTGATGGACAGACTCTATTTCGCCACCCATTTGATGGACAAACGTTCGCAGGTTGTCGGTGACTTCTTTTTCGCTGATGTTTTTATCGGTTAGAACATAAAAAGAGTAGACGGGCTGCCCGGCATGACGGTAGTACCAAAATACGGGGTGGCCTTCTCGCTCTCGACAAAAGTTCTCTGGCACGTAGCCGGTTTTTTCAACAAAATTGTTAACCGTGCAAAGAATGGTTTGGTAGTCCAGGTACTGGATTTTTTTAAACAGTGTCTGCTCTTGCAGGCTCAAGTCCATAAACAACGCGGTTTCGTCCAAAGGCGTTGTCACAATCAGTTTGTCGAACTCTTCTCTCCCGGACTCTGTGTCAATTGTTATGGTTTCAGCCCGGCTGATTTGGCTTATTTCTGCCTTGAATCGAACATCATGCTGTCTGGCGACACGGGTCCATAGCCCCTGTATGCCGTTGGGAAAGGTGTACACTTGATTTTTTAAGTAGGCAACAATCGTTTTCCAGTTGACGTACTTAAGGACATAGGCGGTTGGCACATGATCGGAATAACAGTAGCCAAAGCTGGAGAGAAATAAACTGAAGACATTGGCTAAATCACTAATTTTGTATTTTTTTGAAAATTGATCAAAGGGCAAGGTAATTGCCGGGGAAAGATTGCGAAACCCGGGGGACGCCAGCTCGTTGTACCGTTTGAGTATACGCCGATAGCGAAAGAACAGTTGCCAAAGCACTTTGAGTTTGAGCGCCAATGACTGCGAAGGGATGGGCTGGCCGTTCTGGTCAACGAAGATACTCTGGCCAAAATGTGCCCGTTCAAAGGGGATCGCATACTTTTTCGCCAACCGAAGAGGCACGGTGTTATTCTCGGTCAAAATTCCCGCCCCAAGTTCATAGGTTTTTGCGGCGATATCGACACTGAGGCATTTTCCGCCGGCATGATCGGTGCGCTCAAAGACAGTGATATGCTGATAGCCTTTTTGTTTCAGAGCTTCAGCAGCAGTGAGCCCTGCCGCGCCAGCCCCTAGGATGGCAATGCGCTGATTCAGATCTATCTCATTGTTTTGTTGACGGTCCATAGTAAATTTTTCTTTAAAATTGTCGACGCGCAAAGTAGCCCTGCCATGGTGCCGCCGGCGATGCTTGCCGTCATCACATCCTGCCCCGAGAGAAATAGATTGGTTACCGGGGTATGTATGCGCAGACATTTTTGCCGGAAGCGTTGCGGTGAGTGGGCGAGACCGTAGATCTCACCTTGCTGGTGGTGGGAAAAGTGGCTTGTACTGAGCGGGGTCGAGACTTCGTAATAATCGACTTTTCCTTTCAGCTGCGGAGCCACACGGTACAGCTGCTCTAACATTTGCTGTGCGAGATGCTCTTTGAGCGCATTATACTCTTCGCCCCGCTTCTGCCATGTTGTATTTTCCCATTGGGCAAACCAGCCATAGGGCACCAGAATCACCACTTCGGCGGTGCTTCTGCCGGGGTGTGCCTGCTGTGCGGCAGGATCTTTTGCCCAGGGGAACGAGACAAACGCGACCGGAAGCGGGCAGGAGAAATCCTTGTACTCAGCGCGCCCTCGGTCATGATCGTACTGCTGGGGAAAAATCCAGTAATTGCATTTGGGCAAGTTCAGTGCCGATGGCGGCTCTTTGATGCCGATATATAATCCGGCATGTGCCGTGGCAGGCTCGAACTTGTCTATGAGGGTGTCGAGCTGGTGCTGCTGGCGTACTTCATTAGGCAGCAGGCATGAGTAGGTACTGACAATGCCGGTGGCGCTGACAACCGTACTGGCGTAGAAGGCTTCACCGTCACTCATGCGGACGCCTATTGCTTTATTGTTTTCGACAATAATCTCGCGCACATCGGCTTGGGTTAGGGCCACCCCGTCCGAGTGCTCAATAATTGGAACAACACACTCGGCGAGTTTCGAAGCCCCGCCTACAGGATAACCGGCCCCTTCCATATAGTGATTGGCAAGCAGAGCATGCATATAGAAGCTGCTCTTCGATGGCTCTAAACCGTAATCACCATATTGGCAGGTTAATACACCAATCAGCTTGGGATTGTCAGTGATTTCCCTTAATACTTCCAATGTGGTTCTGTCGGATAGCTTGAGTGTGCTGCGGCGGAGAAAGTCGCCGAAGAGTTTGGCTAGAAACGGGGGGAGGGTTTTTTCGACATAATAGCCGCTACCAAGTTGTTGGGCTTGATCGAGTAAAGCGAAGTACTTGTCGATCGAGGCCTTGTCCTGCTTGGCGGGGAAGTATTGTTTTAGTTTCGCCTTAAGGTTTTCCCGTCCTCTCGGGAACTCGTATTCGTCGTCACCAAAGATTGCCCGGTCATAGATGTCATCGAGGGGTGCCCATTGGAGCTGGTCTTGCGAAATATAGCGAAACACCTTGTTTAGTGCAGTGCCCTTGATATGAACTTGCCCCACATAATGTAAGCCAACGTCCCAGACATATCCCTTGCGGCTAAACGTATGGGAATATCCGCCGAGTACGGTATGTTGCTCTAGCAGAAGCACGCGCTTGCCGGCTTGGGCTAAAAAGGAAGCGGCACTCATTCCACCGGTCCCAGAGCCGATTATGATGGTATCAAAGATCCGTGTGTCTGTAGCCTGAGCCGATTTAATGTAATCCTTGTACCCTCTGCCAATCATATCGTGCACCTTTTAGTTAAGGTTGCATTATCATCAAAGTGCCAGCAAGTTAGACAAGTCCATCAATCCATACAACCCGCTAGGTAAAATCTCACTCTAATAGTAGCAGTCTATGCCTCAATGATTCTGAAATTGTTCCATTCCCTTAGGCGCTTGTCGTCTGGGTCGTTGTTGCCGTTACAGACTAAGCGGATACTTTGGGCCGAAACACTCCCTAAAGGTAGTTCAACGAGCAGATCATTATTTCCCGGCGTAATGATTTCGGTGAGCCTGTTAAATACCGTTCCGTCCTCGCTATATTCGACGGTAAAGAAGTACTGACGTTGGTCTCCTTTGTTTTGCGCCACTTTCAAGGTGTGAAGCTGGTGTGGTTTGTCGAAACATAGTTTGGCCGAACTCAGAAAATGTAAAGGCCGTGACATTGTCGGCCAGCCCGTCATCCTTAAGCTTGCACTGCCTCTTGCCCCATTGAGATCTGATTTAGAAGCCTAGGGTATTACCTCGATGTGATGTAACACTTATCCTGCAACAATCACTGTAACAAAAACTGTAACACCTCCTGTGGTATCAGTTTGTGGCTTGGCTTCAATATCCCAAGGGCCATGATGTCTGGAATGGAAAGAACAGCATTCTTGTCGATTATTTGTGCTTTTTATGGCTTTTTGATGCGGTAATTGATTGTTTTGTATTCGTTTGTGTGTTTTTTTCTTGATTACGTGACTGTGCTTTATTTGCTGCTCAATGAATATTTTTCTGTAACAGTTACAGTTATGTGCGGTTGATCACTTCTTTTATTCCGGTATGTGGTTAGTATTCTTGCAAGTTTCATTCGGTATTAATTAGGCAGTATGATGTTAAATACGACAGGACATAAAATTTGGCAGTCGCCAGAAGTGACGGGGATCAACCGCTTGAAAGGGCATGCCCCTTTATTTAGCTGGCGCTCCGAGCAAGCAGCATTGAAAGATTCATCCAGCTCATCCGTAATGCCGCTCGATGGTGAATGGGATTTTGCGCTGTTCGAATCGCCAGAAAGTGTTCCGGAACAATGGCATAAGCAAGGTCTCGCAGAGAGCAGTAAAATTACTGTTCCAGGTAACTGGCAGCTGCAAGGATACGACCGCCCGATTTATACCAATGTAAAATACCCTTTTCCGTGTAACCCTCCTCTTGTGCCGGAAGACAATCCAACAGGTTGTTACTATCGAACCTTTAACGTGCCATCAGGCTGGCAGGAGAAAACACAAACACGCATCGTGTTTGATGGGGTAAATAGTGCGTTCTCACTTTGGTGTAATGGGCGCTGGGTTGGCTATTCTCAAGACAGTCGTTTGCCAGCTGAATTTGACCTGTCGTCTTACTTGATTGAAGGAACTAACACCCTTGCTGTAATGGTTATGCGTTGGTGTGATGGTAGCTATATGGAAGGGCAGGACATGTGGTGGTTGAGCGGTATTTTCCGCTCAGTAAAACTGCTCAATAAACCGTTATCCCATATATCAGACGTCAATGTTACCCCCGACTTAGATGCCAATTACCTTGATGGCAGCTTGAAAGTCGAGGTACAGGCTAACTGTGCTGATAATCACTCGGTTCGCGCCACGCTTTACGATAGCGATGACTGTGTCGTTGTGACCCAAAGCATGGTGATGGGAACGAAGCCAATCGATGAAAGGGGAGCATACAAAGACCGATGCATGCTCAAATTAGACGTTAGCAATCCTCAAAAGTGGAGCGCGGAACAGCCTAACCTGTATCGTGTGGTTGTAACCTTGGTTGATCCAGTTGGCGGTGATGTCGAAAGTGAAGCTTATGACGTGGGTTTCCGAAAGGTTGAAGTGCTGGATGGGCAACTGTGCCTGAACGGTAAGCCATTGGTGATCCGCGGCGTCAATAAGCATGAACATCATCCGACCAAAGGCCATGCTGAGCCGTTAGCAATGGTTGAGCACGATCTTAAGTTGATGAAGCAGAATAACTTTAATGCAGTACGTTGTTCTCATTATCCTCATCAGCCAGGCCTATACTCCCTTTGCGATCGACTGGGGTTGTATGTAATTGATGAAGCGAATATTGAAACCCATGGTGTTTCTCCAATGAGGTATCTGGCCGATGATCCTCTCTGGGCGAATGCGTTTCTTGAACGTATGATCCGCATGGTACAGCGGGATTACAATCACCCCTGCATTATTATCTGGTCGCTAGGCAATGAGTCTGGCTATGGTGCTGCTCATGATGCGATGTACCAGTGGACTAAACGTCGTGACCCATCCCGCCCGATCCAATATGAGGGAGGAGGCTCCGATACCGCCGCGACCGATATTATTTGCCCAATGTATGCGAGAACCGACCGCGATCAAGAGCAAGGTCATAGCGATGATCCCAAGTGGTCTCTAGAAAAGTGGGTGGGGTTACCAAATGAAAACCGGCCAATTATTCTTTGTGAGTACTCCCATGCGATGGGTAATAGCTTAGGGGGCTATAAGGAATACTGGGACTGCTTTAGGAAACACAAGCGTCTTCAGGGCGGCTTTATTTGGGACTGGGTCGATCAGGGCTTGGAAAAAACCAGTGATGATGGCCTGCAGTACTGGGCTTATGGGGGGGATTTCGGTGATGAAATCAATGACCGCCAGTTCTGCATTAATGGCCTGGTATTCCCCGACCGCACTCCTCACCCTTCACTACTTGAGGCCAAGCGAGTACACCAGCCTTTCCAGTTTGAGGTTGTTAGTTTCCAGCCACTTACTGTCAAGGTGCACAGCGAGCACTTATTTGTGGCAACAGCTGACCATTACCTTTCATGGAAAATCCATAGCGAAGGTGAAGTAATTACAGCGGGTGAGCAGGACTTGCATCTGGCACCAAATAGCTGTGGTGAATATGTGCTGGCCGAGCAGTCTGTTGATATGTCTCAGCAAGCCTACCTTGATATTTCGGTGGTGCAACGCGGTGAAACCCGTTGGTCGCCAGCGAACCATACGGTTGCCCAGCATCAATGTGCTCTGCCTAAGAAGTTGCCGAGTGAACTTGCCGTGTCTAAGAGCTCAAGCAATGCTGCTTTTACCGAAACAGAGACAAGCTGGCAAGTGATGTCGGCAGGGCAGAGTTGGGAGATTTGTAAATCGACAGGTTTGCTCACGCAGTGGGAGAAGGATCAGGTACCGCAGCTCTTTTCACCTTTGGTTGACAATTTCTTCCGCGCTCCAATAGATAATGATATCGGTATCAGTGAAGTGGACTACCAAGACCCAAATGCCTGGGTGGTTCGTTGGCAGCAGGCTGGACTGTTTGACTTGAGCCATCGTTGTCTGTCACTGGAGGTTTTGCCAGAGCGAGGTGAAGTGATTGCCCATCATGGCTACTCGAGCAAGGGCAACTTGTTAATCACTACCTGCTGGACATGGCATTTTGTCGGGAATGGTGAGGTGAGAGTAAATATTGATGTCAAATTGGATCCGGCTTTGCCTCCGATGCCGCGTATAGGCGCCGTGATGCGCTTGAATACCGCACCTGAGCAAGTCATGTGGCAAGGGCGGGGTCCTCACGAGAATTACCCGGATCGCAAGGCAAGTGCTGACATTGGCCGTTGGCTACAGCCATTAACACAGATGCATACGCCATATATTTTCCCTAGCGATAATGGGTTGCGCTGCGATTGTACCAGCCTGCAGCTTGGTACGGTCGAAGTTGGTGGGCAATTCCATTTCAGTGTCTCGAAATATGGACAACAGCAATTAGCCGAAGCCAAACATACCTTCGAGCTTCAGCCGCATGATGGCTTGTATGTGTATATTGATGGTTTCCATATGGGGCTTGGCGGTGATGATTCTTGGACGCCGAGTGTACTACCGAAATATCGACTAGAACAGCCTGAATATCAGTGGGCTATCACTTTGAAATAATAAATAAACAAAACTGCCTGCCTAGAAATAGGCAGGCGTATTTTCAATCCATATAACAAAGGTTACATTATGTCTGAAGGCGTAATATCGTTAAAAACTAAAGTGTCTTATGGCTTAGGGGCTTTAGGTAAAGACTTTGCTTGTTCGATTATTTATATATTCCTGATGTTTTATTATACCGATGTTGCTGGTATTCCTGCGGCATTTGTCGGTACACTATTTTTAGTCGCCAGGTTTGTTGATGCCGTAACAGACCCTATTATGGGAATGGTGGTAGATAATACCCGTTCACGATTTGGTAAATTTAGGCCTTGGATTGTCATTGGCACCTTAGTCAACTCGGTATTTCTGGTGATGGTGTTTAGCACCCATTACTTCGAGGGGATGGCTTTATATGTCTACGCCACGGTTACCTATATACTCTGGGGTATTACCTATACCATCATGGATATTCCATATTGGTCGATGATTCCATCCATGTCGAAAGAACGGGCAGAGCGTGAAAGGCTGGTGGTATGGCCGCGCCTGTTTGCCAGCTTTGCTTGGATGTTAATGGGTACTTATGGCCTCTATGTGGTTGGTTTCTTTGGTGGTGAAGACAAAGGCAGTGGCTTTTTATACTTGAGTCTTGCAATTGTCGTTGCGTTTATTGCCAGTGCGCTCATTACTTTCTTTAATGTCAAAGAAGTCATAAAAGATAAAAAAGTTACCACCGAAAAATTTAGTCTTCATGATGTGAAGAAGATTATTAGTGAAAACGACCAGCTTAAATCTCTCATCGGCGTTGTCTTAAGTTTTAATATTGCCATCCAGCTGGTTGGTGGATTTGCTATTTACTACTTTACTTATGCTATTGGCCGAGAAGACTTATTCCCGATGTTTGCACTACTTTCGGGTGTGGCTGAAATTGCCGGTGTATTTTTATTCCCTCGCTTGTGTAACATCATTAATCGAAAGCATATGTGGTTGGTGGCATGTGGCTTCCCAATGCTCTGTAGCGTAGTACTTATTTTTACTGGCCTGTTCGCGCCAGAAAATGGCATTTTGGTTGGTGTCGCCGGTGCGGCATTGAAATTCGGTGGCGGTCTATCCAATGGTCTTTCAACGGTTATGCTGGCAGATGTTGTGGATTATGGTGAGTATAAAACTGGCCACCGCAGCGAAAGTATTATCTTCTCGGTTCAGACTATGTTGGTGAAATTCGCCGGGGCCCTGTCAGGCTTTTTCGTGGGTATCGGACTTACCATGATTGGCTACGTTCCGAATGTTGAGCAGGCAGCTGAAACAATTCTTGGCTTGCGCATCTTGATGATTGGTATTCCGACATTGTTGGTCGCAATGAGTGCATTTATCTACGTCAAAACATATAAGTTAAACGGCGAATACCAGCGTATGGTCGTTGAAAAAATTACAGCAGTATAAATAACAATATAAAGGGAAAATTATGAAACACCTTAGTAGCCCTACACTTTTAGCTTGTGCTTCGTTACTTGCATCGACATCTGCATATTCGGCTTATGTTGAAATCGGTAGTGAATATGAAGATTGGGGGGACCAACCTCAGCGTACGAACCATGTGCCATACGTTGCCTTCGAATTTAATCCAGTCGATGATTCATCGTTGTTTTTATACGCTAACTTTAGTTATCGTCATATGGACCAGAGTGATGAGCGAACTTGGAATAACCGTGCCCGTCAGGATCTAGCAATTGGCTTGTCTGAATGGTACGAAGATATTGGTCTTTGGTGGGGACCGAAATTTCAAATACGTAACGAGATGTATGCCAATGATACGCGTCGTACCGAATATAGATTCTACAATAACATGGCGTATCGCCTAGCCGAGGACTACGAACTGATCCTTGACGGGTTTATTGCTCCTGTCGGTAGCCACAATCGCCCTCGAGGAGAGGATTGTGTCGGTGAGAACGGTTGCCAAGATCCTGCCAATAACGATCGCAGAGAGGACTACTGGGACTACTACCATGAGCTAGATTTTGGCCTGCGCACGCATCTGTCTTGGGATAAAACGTTACAAACAACGCTATACAGTGAAGTAAGCAAGCAGAATGATTATGGTGATGATAATCGGTACTGGGAAGAAAATAAGCGAGTTGAATGGCAGCTACGCGTAAATTATACCCAAAGATTCAATGATCTGACATTAACCCCTTTTGTGCGCTACACGTTCCATCGTGAAGCCGAAAGTGTGGGCTACGGGAATAAGGATGAGCTGAGAATACGTGCTGGTTTATGGGGAGATTATAAGCTCGACGATAAATCAAAACTATTATTTGAAACCTATTATCAAACGGAAGATAAAGAGAACTTCGAGAATGATTGGAATCAGCAACAGTGGACGGATGACTACTTTTTCGTAAAGTTGGCCTATCGTCGTAGCTTTTAATACATGATGCTCTTCATTAAAAATAAATAGTACCCGAGATAAAAAATGAAAAAATTATTATTATCCATGGCAGTTGCTTCAGTACTGTCTACACCTGGCTTTGCTTCAACGCTCGATATTGATATTAATGACACTAAGCAGACCATCCACAGTTTCGGAGCGTCGGATGCCTGGTCTATCAACCCTACGATTAACAAATGGCAGTCTGAAGGCAATGAACAGGCGATTGCTAACCTAGCTGATATGTTGTTTTCCACTGATAAAGGTATTGGCTTATCAGCATGGCGTTTTAATATCGGAGCCGGTAGTGCAGAGCAGGGCGCGGAGAGCTTCATCCGTGACCCATTGCGTCGGGCCGAGCTACTCGTTCCTGAGCAAGGGGGTGAGATCGACCCAACTAAGCAGCGAGGTCAAATCCGCTTCATGCAAGAGGCTCACCAGCGGGGCGTGAATAACTTTATCGCGTTTTCAAATAGCCCACCGTATTACTTGACCAAAAATGGCCTGGCGCACCCGACAGCGGCAGATGGTGTGGGTTCAACAAACCTAAAACCAGAGCATGTTGATGATTTTTCAGACTTCCTTGTTGATGTGCTGACTTACCTTCGCAGTGATGAAGTGGGCGTGCCGGTGAACTATATCAGTCCGATTAACGAGCCAACATGGGAATGGGAGGGGCAAACCCAAGAGGGGAACCGCTATAACATGAAGGAAGTGAAAGCGGTTTATCGAAGCTTGGATAAGAAGCTAACCGATGCAGGGCTGCGTGCCGATATCCATATTGATGGTGGTGAGGTTGTGGAATACACCGCGGCATTGCGCGACTCCTATAAACGCAACTTTAATGGCTCATCGCAGACCAATGGAATGAATTCTCGTGGGGTCGGTTTATACCGCAACTATATTGATGAATTACTTGGTGATGAGGAAATCCGCGATATTATCGGCAACCAGATCTCGTTGCATGGCTATTTCTCTGATGGTTGGTCAGATCGCCTCGGTAAACTGCGTGATATGACCTATGACAACGTCAAGGCAGTATCGCCAGATGCCCAAATCTGGATGAGTGAAATGAGTATTCTTGGCGGCGCGGGCGGCGTCCGTGATTTTGACGGTCATGGTTTTGATGTCAATGACATGGACTACGCATTGCATGTCGGCAGGATCATTCACCGCGACCTAACCAGGTTGAATGCATCGGCTTGGCATTGGTGGTTGGGTCTGACCCCTTACGATTATAAAGATGGTATGGTGAAAATTGCGCCTTCGCTTGATGCTGATACGGTTCAAGATTCCAAAATGATGTGGACTGTGGGTAACTACAGCCGATTCATCCGTCCAGGCTATCAACGTGTGGAGCTTGGTGGCTATGATGATTTGAAAGGGCTTATGGCGTCAGCCTATCTTTCACCACAAGGCAAAGAGCTGGTCGTTGTGATGGTCAATATGGGAGATACAGCGGAAGGTGTGGATCTTGATATTGGCAACGAGGCCAAAATCAGCCAACTGACAACTTACGTAACGAACAAGGAATACGATCTCGAAGAAGTCGCCCTGGCGAAGAAAGACGCCGAGTATGTCGTACCTCCGCGTTCGACAGTCACTTTCGTGGCAACGCTATAACCACTAGTACTGCCAGTTAATAAAAAGTCCGCTATCAAATAGCGGACTTTTTTTATTGTTTGGCGACAGAGTCTCTTGGAACTAAGGTCGGAATATAGACATTGTTTGCCGCATCATCGGGCGTTTGCATTGATGCCAACTCGATTGCCAGCATCGCTGCTTGCTCAGCCATGATTTGAATTGGATAGCGGACTGTTGTCAGTTGTGGCTGAAGGTAGGTCGCAATTCCGGCATCGTCATAACCGATAATTGAGATGTCTTCCGGCACACGAATATTATTGGCTCTCAGGACTGAAATAGCGCCGGCGGCCATAAAATCGTTGTAGGTTGCTACTGCAGTAATTGGCAGGTTCTTAGCGAGCAGGTTACTCATCGCCTCCGCTCCTCCGGCTTCATCGGGCTCGCCTGACACAACTAAGGCATCGGAGTACTTGAGGTTATTATCTACCAGCGCTTGTCTAAAGCCTGCTTTTCTGTCAATGGAATCATCAATGTTATGGCTTGATGCAAGATAGCCAATATTCTTATGGCCTTGCTGAATAAGGTAGCTCACTGCTTGATAGCTGCCTTTGACATTATCGAGTGAAATACAACGGTCGGCTATGGCGGGTATATGACGGTTGATGATCACCAAGCCAGGGATTTGATCGGCAAACTTGATGAGTTCTTCATCACTCAAGCCCTTGGCATGCACAACGAGAGATTCACAGCGATTTTTAACCAGCAGTTCTATCGCTTCACGCTCATAGTCTGCATTATGGTAACCATGGCTGATGAGGATCTGGCGCTTTTGCTCCCTTGCCACTTTATCGACCGCTTTTACCATCAAACCATAAAATGAATTCGATACATCGGCAACTAAGACACCAATGGAATGCGCAGAGTGGGCATTGGAAGACTTGCTTTTTTCTGTCGGGTTATAGCCAAGCTTTTTCATCGCCTCATTAACCGCTTTAATCGCTGTCTTGCTAGTGTGTGGCAGCCTGTTGATTACCCTAGAAACAGTAGCGACGGAAACATTGGCTTCTTTTGCGACATCTCTGATATTTGCCATGGTGAAACTTGCTTATTCGATTTGCTAAAGGGCTGAAAGTATATCATAAAAGGGCTGCAACTATACTTATCTTCCTCAGAATCAAATCTCATTTCACATGTTGTCGGCTGGTGTTTGTTTGTTAAAGCCGAGTCTCTCAATCGCTTTGACTGCGGATAGCGAATCAAGAGTTTTGCGTTATGCTAAACACTTGGCCAACGGTTGTGTTAAGCGACGGCAAATGGTGCGGCGGTTGCGGTGATATTGCTGAGTTGGGTGTTGTGCTATTAAGCAAGCGAGGATGAGCGTATGGGGGCTGAATATAACCCGCCTGAAGTATGGACGTACGACAATGAAAATGGTGGAGAGTGGGCAAGCATTAACCGGCCTGATGCAGGGGCCAGGTATGAGCAGGCTTTGCCTATCGGGTCTCACCCCTTGCAGCTTTACTCGATGGGTACGCCGAATGGCCAGAAGGTCACCATCATGCTGGAGGAGTTGCTGGCTGCTGGGGTATCAGAAGCCGAGTATGATGCGCATTTGGTGCGCATCGGCGATGGTGAGCAGTTTTCATCTGGGTTTGTCGAGGTCAACCCCAATTCTAAAATTCCCGCGCTGGTCGATTACTCGGTAGAAAAGCCGATTAATGTATTTGAGTCTGGGGCAATCTTGCTTTATATGGCTGAGAAGTTTGGCCATTTCCTTCCCCAACAGCTCGACGCCAAAACAAAGGTGATGAATTGGCTGTTCTGGCTCCAGGGCTCTGCACCCTATCTCGGTGGCGGTTTTGGCCATTTCTATGCCTATGCGCCAATGAAACTTGAATATCCAATTGATCGCTTTGCCATGGAAGCCAAGCGCCAGCTTGATGTACTCGACAAGCAGCTTGCAGACAACGCCTTTGTGGCCGGTGATGAGTATTCTATCGCCGATATGGCAATCTGGCCGTGGTATGGCAACCTGGTGCTTGGCAAGCTGTATGATGCGGCGGATTTTCTCCAAGTCGAGCAGTACACCCATGTCGTACGTTGGGCGAAAGAAATCGAGGTCCGTCCAGCTGTCCAGCGGGGCCGAATGGTCAACCGCACTTGGGGGGAAGAGTGGGAGCAGGTGGCAGAACGCCACAGCGCAAGTGATATTGATGAGGTGCTGGCGCTGAAGCCTTCTTCATCTTAAATAAAGCTTGCAAGTACCCGATGATGGTGAAGGTGCTACTCTTGCTCGCGAACCGCTGTCACCTTGGGGTTGCCCACTACCGAAAAGGTAGTGGGTTCGATGGTCAAAGCGTTTATGTTGTGAGCATATGTGCTCGGCAATGAGGGTGATAGCCTACTGTTTTTTCAGTTGTAGGTAGCTCAGTACTGAAAGCAGGGTAAAGAAAGCGGGATCGCTCCAGCCGAAGCCAGTAAATATTCCCTTAACGCCAGCATAAACAGTAATTATGGCACCGAGAGTGTTGTTGACCAGTAAAGCGGCAAACAGTCTTCTTGCCACTGCACTGGGCGCAATGTCTCTGAGCATCAGGCTGACTGCGGCGATTCCACCGAGAAAGATACTGGTATGCTGCGAGAGGAAATACGCATATTGGTCATTGAGCTCGACACCATACATTGGCCACATTAGGCCTGGTACAAAGAACAGCGCCAGGGCAAAGACGAGGTAAATTGCGCCATGCAGAGTTAAAAAGGTTTTGTTGTTCATCGTTGCCTCACTGATTGACCGGGCCTTCATTTATTGAGGTTAGCGGTTGGTTGATGTCAAAAATCTTCCCCCGAACTTTATTGATCCCCATTTGCTGTAAACGAGCTGTGTGCATATCTAGGTATGTCTGTGCACTCGCTTGGTCTTCAAACAGATAGATACCGCCACCTAGCTGATCGTTTTCACTCTCTGTCCAGATCTTCCAGATCATGCCCGGTTCATTGTTAATTGACTCGGCAAGGCCAGCTAATGCACTGGACAGTTCTTTACCAAACGGACCGCTAAACTCAAAATCAACCTGTAGTAGTTTCGCCATTGTTATATCTCCACATTGGAACAAGCCAGCTTCATCGGCTTCGTTTTAAATTGTGGGATCATTCTGATCTATAAAAAACCAACAGAAAAGTTCATAATATTGCGGGTAAATGTGGAATATTTAGACATATGAGATTAAAGACCACTCTCGATCAATGGCTGACGCTGCAGGAGATTGATCGTGCTGGCAGTATTCAGGCAGCGGCCACCAACTTGAACAAAAGCCATACCACGCTTATCTATGCGGTGAAAAAGCTCGAAGAACAATTAGGGGTTTCATTGGTAGAAGTGCAAAAGCGAAGGGCCGTTCTCACGGAGGAGGGGCAGGCGTTACTGCGCAGGGCCAATGCCATGCTTGAGCAGGCGCGTGATTTGGAGGTGATGAGCGAACAGATAGCCAAAGGGATAGAGTCTGAAATCACGATTGCTATCGATCACCTTTGTGATCCGGCATGGCTATATCACCCGATGGCGGAATACTTGTCGCAAAACAGCACGACGTCGATTCAGGTTGTGGAAACCTCGCTGTCTAAGACCCAAGAAATGGTTACTAGCGAGCAAGCGGACATCGCTATCATTAATCTGCCGGTTACCAACTACCCTGCTGAAGCTTTTGGGGTGATTTCCATGGTTCCAGTTATCTCTTCACATCATCCTCTGGCACAAAAAACGTCACTTTGCTTTGGCGATCTCTCTACCGCCAGCCAGATTGTGGTCCGTGATTTAGGCGGTGAACGTGATAGAAACAGTAAGCAAGATATTGGCTGGTTGAAATCTCGCCAGCGAATCACGGTCGATAATTTCGACCATGCTTTTCGAGCCGTTGAGCAGGGGGTGGGATTCTGCCGTTTACCAGAGCACATCGTAAAAAGCCGTGCTGGTGACAGCATGGTAGTACTCAGCATAGAAAACGCCGAACGTTATCAAGTGCCGTTGCACCTGACTTTACCCAAAGGCGTGAAAACAGGCCCAGCAGCAAAATGTTTCTATGATATGTTGCTGAATGCAGGTAGAAAAAGGCTCAACTGACAAACCTTCTCTGGATTGAACTCAGACGGCTGCTATTCAATATCGAGTTTGCGTATCTCGGCCATTGTTAGTCTTGTTTTTTGTGTTTTTTGCACTCTGGTTGCTGCTTGAGTTCATCCAGCCATCTGCGGTGGTAGGAATGGATATTGCGGCTGGTGAAAAACTTGGTCAGCCAAGTCATGCCGCCGCGTTGGGTCGACTCAGTCAAGATAAGGCAGCCCTTGTCGGTGGGCTCCAGCAGCCAAGCATGGTACATGTCGACATCACCGCATTTGCCTTTCCAGGCGATCCGCTTATGGGGGAGATACTCTACCACCGTACAATCAAAGTGCAGTGTGCGGGCTTTCCAGCGAAAGATTGTGCCCTTGTGCAGCTCCACACCATCGCCATTGAGGATCTGAACCGAGGTTTGGGCTCGTCCCCATTGCGGCCAGCATGGGGCATGGATGAGACATGACCAGATGGTTTCGGCCTCGGCGGGAATGAGCGTTTCGTTTCTGACATGCAATTGCGCATTCTTTGGGTGGTAATATTCAGGCCAATGGATTTCCTTGCTGGTCGTCATTGTCAGCGCCTTTTACTGTAAGGTCTTTAAAGACTAATACGAATAGCGTGTTTGCACTAGTTGGCTGCCGCAATGGCCGCGAGCGAATCGTTATTCTCGGCGCAGGTATTTTCCCGGGGTCACACCAAATTGTTTTTTGAATATAGAAACAAACGCAGACACGGAGTCGTAACCACATTCTAGGGCGACGCGGGTGACGGCATGGCCCGACTCCAGCTTGTTCAAGGCTTCTAACAATCTCGCCCTCTGGCGCCACTGCTGGAAGGTCAGTCCGGTTTGCTGCTTGAATAGCCGGCTGACACTTCGTCCTGACAAACCAACGAGCTCGCCGAGCTGCTCGATGTCCCTTGGCTCTTCTGGATGCTGCTGGAGATGCTCAGCGAGCGTAGTAAGTCGCTTGTCGCTGGGCATGGTTAATTGGGTTGATGCGGGTGGCAGGCTGGCAATTTGGTCGATCAGCACCTGTGCCAATCGGCCATCTGCTCCGGCCCAATCATAATTGGCCGAAAGGGAGCAGAACTGGAGAGTCAGTTCACGGACCAAAGGTGTAATACTGCACACCCTAGGACTGCGCCACTCTATTTCGGCGAGCGAACTGGTCTCGATATACAGGCTGCGCATTTGCGCGGCGCCGTTGGAAATCACCTTGTGCTCGATTCCCTCGGGGATCCAAATCGCGAACTGTGGCGGAGCAACATATTGGCCTTGCCGGGTATGGACGATGAGCATGCCTTCAACGGCATAAGACCATTGCCCCCAGTCATGGCTATGCCAGTGGGTCTGGCTGCCCGACTGCTGCCAGTTTTCGACACGGGCATAGACCGGGCGGGGAAGTGCCGATAGCGAAGGTACTGGCCGGTACTGCCTCTGGGGTTTGATGCTTGTCTGCTTGCTCATGCCGAGCCTTCCATCTTGGTTGGCGAATAAAAATTTAGGTTGCTTTGTCCTGTTACCGATAAAAGTTATCTTATTTGCGATAGCAGGAAATCATGACCAGCGTATCCTATTACCGTACAGTTGCCAACCGATGGCATGTTGCCACATCAATCTCGCTGAGGTGGGGAAGGTTGAAGTTTGGTATGAAAGGTGAGTCAAGTGATTGAACAAGTAATAAATTACTTTAGAAAAGAATGGTTTCTAACGGGAATGCTGATTGCGGTGGCGCTCGCTGCAGTGATGCCCTCGGTCGGGCAGTCGGGTGGAGTACTCCATTTGGATAAAGTGACCGCCGTGGGGATTGCCGTTATCTTTTTCCTCCATGGTATTGGCCTGTCGCCGCAGGCGATCAGGGCGGGTATCACCAACTGGAAGCTGCATATCTTCGTTCAGAGCGCAACCTTTGTCGCTTACCCTCTGCTCTGGCTGATTTTCGGCAATATCTTCCATGCCTTGATGCCGGCGGCGCTGGCCTTTGGCTTTTGCTACCTGTTTGTCCTGCCGAGCACGATTTCTTCCTCGGTTGCCATGACCAGCGCCGCGAAAGGCAATGTCCCGGGGGCAATCTTCAACGCATCTTTGTCCAGTGTGCTGGGGGTATTGATCACGCCGTTATTGATCCAGTGGTTTATGGGGATGGATGGGGTCGAGATGGACGTTGTTGATACCGTGGTATCGATTTCGTCCATGCTGCTGCTGCCAATGATTGTCGGCCAGTTGCTGCGCCCGGTACTGCTTCGCTTCTTGGAAAAGCGCAAGGCAGTCATCAACAAAATCGACAAGTGGGTGATCCTGCTTATCGTTTTCAACGCCTTCAGCGATTCAGTCAAGGACGGTATCTGGACAGATTTTGCCTTTAGTACTTTGGCCATGACGCTGTTAGCAGCCACGTTAATCTTGTTGGTGGTGGTGCATAGCATGCAGTGGATTGCCCGCAAGGCCGGTTTTAGCCGGGAAGATGAAATTGCCGCTGTGTTTTGTGGTACCAAGAAAACCTTGGCAGCCGGGGTGCCGATGGCGAAAGTGATTTTTGGTGCCAACCCTATGCTGGGTATGATGCTGCTGCCGATTATGTTCTACCACCAAATCCAGATCTTCTACTGTGCCATTCTGGCTAATCGCTACGCCAAGGCCAGTGATGAAGTGCAGGCGGCTTCTCAACCAGCTAAAGTGAGATAATGGCTCGCACTGGCAATCCCCGGGAGTGTACCTGCCGGGGATTTTTCTAGTGAGCGGCTGCTCGGTGTTGCTGGAGCCATTTGGGGGCAAAGGTATTGATGGCCGTCGCCAGAGCGATGAGGCTAATTCCTGCCACCTTATTTATGCTGAGGGTTTCATCAAAAAAGCTCACTTGCCAAATGAGTGCAAACAACAAATTGGTGAAAATCAGAGGTGCCAACTGGGAGCCAGAGAAGGCCAGCTTATAGGCTTTGGCGCGAAACATTTGGGTACTGACTATGCTAATTGCCAGTGTTGCGAGTAGTACCATCAGCGTATTGCTGTCAAAAGGGTTGGAGGCAACCAGCAGGCTACCAGCGGAGAAAACCTTGATAGTGGCGACAGGGAGTATGATGAATGCTGCCAGCATAAAGCACCATCCATTAAGGGCCGCTGGTGGCAAATCCGATTTAGCTCCCTTGAACAAGGTTACTTGAGAGAGGGCATTGAACCCACCGGCAGCCAGGCCAACGAGCAGCTCAGGCCGTAATTCTATTCCTGCTGGATTTCCGGCCTGAAGCAGTACACCGCAAAATGTCATTGTCAGACACATTAAAGTGATACCCTGAATAGGCGTGCGATACATCAGTTTTTCTAACACTGGAATAAATAATGGCCCGGTACTGAATAGCACCACACTTTCAACCAAGGTCAAATTGTTCAACGTTGCCAGAAAACAGAGCTGGCTACCGACTACGCACAGAGCACGAATGATAATGGGACGGCTATTGTGTTTATTAGGAACAACCCAGCCGGATGCTTTAAGCATCAAGAGCATGATTGTAGCGGGAAGGAAGAATCTCAGGAAACCGAGCACTTCGATGCTGAAACTGTCAGTCAGTAATTTTCCCATTAGGCCATTGAGCGACAGACTCAAAGTAGAGATCAGCATGAAAAGAACAGGCCTGAGGTCTGTGGGCATGTGTTTGTTCTCCAATTCTAAATAAAAAGGGCAGTATTTTTTACTGGTAGGGCTGGTTTTGGCCATGAATGCCTTTGAGTACTGGAACTGCGCCAGGGCTTTATATGGTTTGATTTTAGGTTGCTTGTACGATGGAAAAAAGCGAGTAATACTGACTGAAATTGTTAGAAAAACTTACATATGAGAAAGCTGGTTCCCCTAAAATCAATTTATGCATTTGTCGCTGTCGCAGAAACCGGCAGTATGACGGAAGCTGCCGAGTTATTGAGTGTTAGTCATTCAGCCGTTAGCCAAGCGATAAAGGCTTTGGAAGCTCAGCTTGATGTAAGTTTGTTCCGTCGGGTCGGGCGGCGGGTAGAGCTCAACTCGGTGGGGCGCAAGTATTACCGCAAAGTCGCACCAGCCTTGGCTCAGATTGTCGAAGCCAGTGAGGCGATTGCCCGTAAGCCACAAGGTAATCGTATTACCTTGAATATGGTCAACTCCCTGGCGCTGCATTGGTGGATCCCCCGCGTTCCTGACTTCAACGTATACGCTCCGCATATTGATATCCGTATTTCCAACATCATCCATGCCTTTGACTTGGAGAGGGAGGGGGTTGATGTGGCTTTGCTCCACGGCACGACCGATGAGTGGCAGGACTATTACTGTGAAAAGCTGGGTGACGATGAACTCATTATGGTGTGCAGCCCGCACCTGTTGGAAGGAAACCAACAGGCAACGCCCCAACAGCTATTGGCGGAATACCCGGCTATTTTTGCGACCAATCCACGTCGGCAAAATGACTGGCAAGTGTGGTGTGAACACCATCAGTTAGTGGTGCCAAGCCAACAGAAAAACTTAACCTTTAGCGCTTCGGTGCAAGCGGTACAGGCAACAATAAGAAGGTTAGGGGTCTTGATCACCCACAAACAGTTCGTGCGGGATGACATCAAGCACAATATGCTGGTACAGGTTGGCGAACCGGTATTGAACCCTCATCAGGAATTCTATTTTGTCTGTTTGCCGGAAAAGCTCAGAGAAGAGAGTGTGCTTACTTTGAGAAACTGGTTTCGAACGCAATTTGGGGCGGCCTAACAGTGAATAGCAACTAACGCGTTACGATTAGTAGGAGAAAAATATTCCACTTTTCAAACAATTTGCAGAGAACAAAGAAAACAAATTCTCCTGGTTGCTGGGTATATTTCTATCCAAGATGAGGGCTTAGTGAAGACGCCACTGATGTTTACTAAGTCCAGTACCGCAAAAAGGAAAATACGATGACTCAAACAATCAATACCGTGAATGCCCCAGCGGCTGTTGGCCCATATGTACAAGGTAAGCACTTCGGCAATATGCTGATCACCTCGGGCCAACTTCCTTTGAATCCAGAAACAAACACCATGCCAGAAGATGTAGCAGCACAGGCTAAACAGTCACTGGCCAATGTGGAAGCCATTGTGAATGAAGCCGGAATGACTAAAGCAGATATCGTGAAGGCGACTGTGTTTGTCAAGGATTTGAACGATTTTGCAACGGTCAATGAAGTTTACGCGGCATTTTTTGGTGAAAACTGCCCAGCCCGTAGTTGTGTGGAAGTGGCTCGCCTGCCACTTGATGCGAAAGTAGAAATTGAAGTGATCGCTGTGAAGGGGTAATCCTCTTATGTAGCGCCAACTTGCATTGAAACGCCCACCGATTGGTGGGCGTTTGTTTGAGCTGAGACTGAAAATTAAATCTGCTTCCAAGGATCACCTTGGGTCGGCTCGTTGCCCTGTGACCACCATTTCGCTTCATAGTTAGCGCCTTTGTAGCTGACTTTGTCGCCGGTCAGATAGACTTTGGTGACATCCCAGGCAGGGAAGTCGCCATCGACAGGTGGCTCCGGCGGATCAACGGGGTCCAGTTGATCTACAATCTTCACTGCTGGCCAGTTAGCGTGTGACTCATAGAAGTTGGAGACGCACAGTTCGTAGTCCCCTTCAACCAAAGCAGAGTAAGCCGTCTGGTAGCCTACCAGCTTACACTCGAACGATACGCCACCAGGGCGGTCGGCATGATAAGTCCAGTCACCGTCCCAGTTGGTATAAAGGACATCGGTTGCTCCTTGAAGGTTCAAGCTGGCATACGGAGTTTGTTGCCAGCAGGTGTTTTTCTCATCGGCGGGGACTTCGATTTGATAGTGGTTGGATAGCCCTTCCCAGTAACGGATGCGGTTTACCGGCTGCCCCTTATCAGCATTATGCTCGCCACATTCTATTCCGCCATTGATGATGTTGATGGTGGTACCAAATCCATAGCCGATGCCAGCATCGATCTCGCGCTGCGAAGGCACCCATGTCCGGTCGATCACATGGAGCATGGCAGGCTTAGGGGCCTGGGGCGTCATGAAGAACCAGATGGCAGAAGCCAAGTTAAGCCAGGAGTCTGCGACGAGGCCGGGGTTATTGAGTAGTACGGTCGCATCGCCGTCGAACATGACTTCAGAGAAGGCACCATAGTTGAAGTGATAGGACAACTGCTTGGCACCGCGGCCAAAGTAACCTTGGTTCTCGGCGCATGGCCATTTTTTATTTTGCCAGTCATTCTGGCCACAGCCGGTGGTATAGCCTGGTTGCCCTTCCGACCATCCCATTTCGCGGACATGCACGAGTGCTTGCTGCCATTCTTCCAGCCCGAGCGGGTTATCCCAGGTATTATCGACGGCGATATGCCCGCCGGTCTCCTGAGCAAAGTGGGCGAATGCCGTTATGATGGACTTCTTGCAGATGGCGTCGGCGTCGCGCCCGTCGGTGTAATCACCACAGAATGCTGGAAATTTACCGATAGCTCGAAGGAATCGGGTATAGGTGTATTCTGGGGCAGCCATCTGGGTGAGGTAGTGCCACTCAGTTTCCGGAAAAACTTTCTCGGCGCGGATCACGTTGGCCGGGTTCGAAGCCAAGCCCGGTAGGATGGCCTCCACCTTGTCATTGGGCAGGGTAGTCAGAGCCTTGGCCCAGATGTCATACATGGGATCAGCCGTTTTAGCTTGCTCTGCGGCCAGTACATCGGCACGCAAGACAAGATAGCCTCCTGGGGTATTCGGATCTGGCTCGATAGTCATAGCAAAGCTGCTGGCGGTCATCGCGCAGCCTATCAGGGCAACGAGAGTGTTCTTTTTCAACATGTCATTATTCCTTTAATTCAGAATTAAGTCTCTGTATTGTGCTATTCCATGCTGGACCTGCGTGACTTCTGATGTTGACAGTGTCGCTCAAAATGACTCAGGGTGTGCATGAGCGTCATAGGTATGATGAGCCCTATTTGCGAGCACAATGTATTTGAAACCCACTAACTATAAAGTGATTGGGGATGATGAGTTAGGCCTGCTGGGATAGTCTGATTAACTTCATTTACGTTCAGTTTCCAGCTTAAAAAACCGAGTATTTGATTTCTTGCGAGGTTATTTACTAATAACTGGCTTTGATTTCTGCTGAAGTAGGGGATTGTCTGGCTGTGTTACAGGCAAGCATTTTTACATTGTGCGAGTCACTTCGGTTTGTTCTTGTTGGGTGGAGGAGGAGTGCTGGCATTTTTGGAAGCTGTGTCGTGATGGGGCGGTGTGAAAAGAGCCCACAAGGCGAGTAGCGATTGTGGGCTTGTTGTCACGGGTTATATCAGATGAAGGCCAGGATAGGCGAGATACACAGTAGGATGCCCGTTGCGATGATCATGTATGTCGCAGCCCCCTTATACTTATGCAGTGAGGGTACTTTGTACACAAGGTATGCTGGGATCAAGCATCCAACCAAGCCGAATACGGGGCTACAGATGGAAGTGAAAGACAGAATGGGGGCATTCAGGGCAATCGCAGACCATGCTAGCAGGATAATGAAGGTGATGACGCCTTTGTTTACCCATTCCTTGTTGATCTCTTCTTCCTTGTACTTGCGAAGCAAGAGGTTCATTGCCAAACCTTTACACGCTTCGCGGAAAGCAAGAAACACCCCGAAGAATGATGTGACAACAGCAAAGATGTTTATCACGATACCTGCCACTGTCGCCCAGCTGCCTGAATAGTAATGAGCGATAATAGCAAGTGCAGACACGTTCTTGTTCATCGCATCCATGGCTTGCTCTTGGCTGATGGCGAAGGTAAACGAGATAGCGAAGAAGAATACAATCACGAACAGAATGCTGAAGGCGACCTTCATGGCGCGGGTGGCTTTGTAGCGCGCTACTTCAATTGATTTCTCATGAGAGCGGTATGAAATCACCATTGGGCTCAGTGACTGGATAAACAGGATTGAGGTCAGGGTAAACGGCAATGTAATGATGGCATCTTTGAACATTGGCAGGAACTCGCCAACGGCGGGGATATTGCTGAAATCCCAACGAGCGACCAGTAGCAATCCCATCACGGCAACCAGCGATAGTACGGTGACAGCCATGAAGCCGGACAGTTTAAACAGCAGCTTCTCACCTTTGCTGCCAATGAACGACAGCACGCAGATCAAGCCCAGACCGTAGAAGACATTTTCATTCAGGTAGCCTTCTGTTATTCCGAAAGAGTGGAGGTAGGAAGAGCTGTCGTTAGTAACGGCCAGCGAATAGACCAGTACCCAAATCACCAACATGATGAAGTAGAGTACACCGAGGGCGATGCCCCAGTTCTTTCCTAGGTAGCCGGAAATGATTGCCGGGTAATCGGTACATTCTTTTGATTCAGCCAGGGTATTGATAAAGAGTTTTTGGAACAAGTACATGGCAGGATAGCCAATGACAGAAGAGAGGAGAAATACCCAAATGCCCATGATACCGACTTGGACGGGCAAGAATACGATACCTGCCCCGATGGCCATGCCGATACTCATGACGACCCACCCGATATCCACACTGTCGAATTTGATGGCTTGCTTCCACTCCGATTCGGTCATACCTGCTTTTATATGCGCAGGGAGATGTTCGGCGGCACCGGTAAGGGTTTCTGTTTGCGTGTTCATAGCTACTCCATGTAGGGTTATTATTATTACTGCACGGGCTAAGTGATTGATGTAATGGAACTCAAGATTGAAGTGCAGCATCAACCATTTAATCAGCCCATGTTAGTTGAAACTTTTGTGCAGGCATAATAGTGCTAGCTTGTGGAGAAAAACATTCTCACTTTTTGCCAAAATTAAGAAAAACGAGCATCTTTTTTTCTTAATTTGAAGAATGCAGAAATGAATTTTCGGGCTTTGACTTTTGTCATGCAAAGTGTCAATAAAGCTAGGCACACTTCAAAAAAAGAATAAAAAAGTCAGTGATTTCATTGGAATTGCTTTTCCATAAAACGTGCCTGAGTTCACGTTCTTCAACATTCTTTATCAGGCTGTCAATAAGGCCACCAGGGATTGTCCTCGATTACTATGAAGCGGGAGGCTATCGATGGCCTCTTTGAGGCGAATAGTAGCTTGCTGCTCCGGCTGCTTGAGTCAGTTTTACAGTGAATGGATTCTCGTTGGGTATTGACGTAGTTTTTGCTTGGTGTGGGAACTTTCCCAAACGTTAACGCCGAATGTGATCTACACGAGTTTTTGGCAACGAAAACCTGCGTAACAAGAGCAATAGCCAAAGCGCTAGGGAATAATATCGGCTTCTATTTTAGCCGGCATTGCCGGATTGATGAGGTGCAGATCCAATCATGGCGTTAACAGAAAAACAGAAGATGATCTCTGGTGAGATGTACCAAGCGTGGGATGAAGAGCTTGTCGCAGACCGCCAAAAAGCAAAGAAGCTTTGCTTCGCGCTGAACCAAACATGCCCTACAGATAAAGACGCTCGCCAGGCGTTAATTAATGAGCTGTTGGGCAAGGAGACCGATGCATGGATAGAGTCGCCGTTTAACTGTGACTATGGCTACAACCTCAAAGTGGGGAAGGGCTTTTATGCCAACCATGGGTGTACCATTTTGGACTGCGCGCCGATTAACATTGGTGACAACTGCTTGTTGGCGCCTGGGGTGGTGATTGCGACGGCTGGTCACCCGCTTGACCCGGTCGAGCGAGCTTCTGGCGAGGAGTTTGCCAAGGCGATCACTATCGGTAGTGATGTATGGATTGGGGCCAATGTGACCGTTTGTCCGGGCGTTACCATTGGCGATAACGTGGTTGTCGGTGCCGGGAGTGTGGTAACGAAAGATCTGCCTGCGAATACCGTATGTGTCGGCTCACCGGCAAAGCCGATTCGTACCCTAGCTATCAACGACAAAAAAGCAGAGCTGATTGAGTGATGAAGGCGTGAGTGCGTTCCGCTGTCCGGTGTTGAACACCATGATTAGTACATGAGTTCAATGAGCGGACAGTGGAGCCATTCTGAGATACCAACAGCCAGTGTTGGAAACGTAATCAGCATGCCTGCTATGGACCACACCAGTTTCCGAGTGTTCATACTCATTCCCTAAGATAGTATTCATTAACTAATTAATTGTAATTAATCGACGCAAAAAGTCCTGCACTTTGACAATGATTTACTTTCGGAATCTCTTGCCCTATGACCAAATCCAGACAGATAAGTATGGGAGTAGCTTAGGGAGAAAAGGCAAACAGAAAAACAAAGGAGCTTTGCAGCTCCTTTGTGTATGCAAGGTTAACGTCCCCTTAGTCTGGCTTGGTCAGGATAAATTGCTCATCACTGCTGACCACGATATTGTGCTTGAGGAAGTTCTTGCCCAAAATCATGCTGTACTCGAACCGGCTTCGGTCGCGCAGGTTAACCTTGATTTCTTTTTCCATTCCATCCAAATTCACCGTCATATTCACAACATAACGCGTGCTTGGTTTTTCTCCGGCACGGGCTTTAATCCGCATGGTTTTCACGACTTCACGCGTATAGGTCTTCTGGTCACCTTGGTGGTTACTGTAGGTGAAGGTGACCATCTCCTTGCCATTTTCTTCGAAGGTTTTGATGTCGGTGGCATGCATGGAGCTAACATCTGCGCCAGTATCCAGTTTGACCGGGAACTGCATATTGTCCATCTTCAGTTGCTCGATATAACCGGCCTGGCTAGGCGCATGCTTGTCGAGAAGCTGGGTGGTGCGGGTATTGACTAACAAAGCGCCTGGGATCAAATCCGGGCTGATCTCTAGCTTACTGTACGTGCTATCGTCTTGCTCTTGAGTTTCCAGGGCAATGTCACGCAGCAGCAGTGAGGATGGCAGTGAAATTTCAGTCCCGACTATCGGCCGGACTTGATCACCTACCCGTACTTTTCTCTTAAGCGGCTTGTCCAGTTGGTGAGTTTTGCCATTGGTGTCCTTGATGGTGTACTGGATCATCCGACCATACTCGGAGCGACTTTCGTCAATCTGCGAGACTTTCAGCAGTGGCGTCTTGATAAGGTCTGAAGGACCGGCGTTGATACTCACCCCGTCGATGTTGATGGTTTCCTCTCCGCTGATCATCAATATTGAATCATCTTTGGCGACCGATGAGATAGGAGCCAGGTCCGACTTACCGAGATAGCTAGCCCCTAAATTGACCACGAAATACTGATTAAGCGCCTCAGTCCCCAAGCGTAACTGGCTCTGGTTCTTCGAGCGATCTTTCAGATAGACCTGAATATATTGCTCTACGTTCCCCACTTTGACCGGCAAATAGACCATTGGTCTTTGTACATTGCTAAAGCGAAGCATGCGGCTAAGCGGCAGGGTCATCGCCTGGCGGGATTTATCTCGACCTTCAAGAGTGAAGCTTACAGCCTTTTTCTTTTCATCAACCTTAATATCCAGGGCGTGTAAAATACTGTACCGGTTTTCGAAGGTGGTGCTGACATCCAGCGGTACGTTGCCTATGGTTGCTCTTTCCTTACGGCCGATAATGTGGGCGTCAGGTTGCGCTTGAAGATAATTGAATCCGGCATCGACCCAAGCGGTATCACGCAGGAACGTCTTGCCGATCAGGATAGGGTAGGAAAACTTGTCACGGTTTGTCAGGTTGACTTCGGTGCGGACTGTTTGCCCCGCGATGGTCAGGTCGAGCTCAACCACCGGACGGGCCAAATGACCATCGCCTCGGCTTTTTATCATAGCTAAGCGGAATAGCGGTTTTTCAAGCCGGATCAACTCCCCGCTATAAGGGTGCCGGATGTCAAAGCTAACCATGATGTTGGTTTTATCTTCCCTATCGCGTAGCAGGGTAGTGCCGAGCGCATCGTACTCAACGGCAATAGCATCGAGCAGCTCGTCGCCTTTTAATCCTTTGAAAATCGGTTCATTGGTGGTAATGACAATGTTCTCGGCATGGATAGAGGTTGAATCCGCACCGGTATCGATCTTGGCCGGAATACCAATGTCGTTGAGTGAAGCAATAGCAGGAAAATACACAAGCTCGGTGCGGCCTAAAACCACTTTATTGTCAATTTTGGAACGGCTCTCGACAATGTTTTCATACTGGGTGTTTTGCGCTACGGCGGGGGAGGCGGTAAAGGCTGCCAAGCACAGTGTGGTCAACAGTCGTAGGGAAGTCATAGGTTTCCTGTATTTAATTAGCGAAGGGGAGTTACTAACTGCAAGTGTACTGTTTAACAGTGATCACTAAGGGGGTTATTGACACTAATTCAGCTAAGATTCAGAAATCCTGACAGGAAATTTGCAAAATACAGGTGGAAAAAAGTTTTTAAATCAGTTTGATGCACAGCTGTCCCTGTGTGACCAAGTGCCGCACAGGGACTCACTATCACCCGAGTTACGGCAAATTCGCCACGCTATCTGCTAATTGGATCAGCCTGTCGAGAATGCGCTCACCGTCGGCACGCAGGCCGTTATGCTCATACTCGTTGGTGATCCACGCTTTGCTGTTAGGGATCTCTTTAAGCGTTTCCAGCGAGTACTGCATCTCGACATACATATCCTCGGCATAGACCGCGCAGGCGACCGGTACAGTGTTGTTTGCCAGTGCTTTCACATCATATAAATCATTCCAGTCAGTCCGTTCGGCAAGCAAGTTGGCAGCATCCTGCAGTGGCTGCAGGCATTTGAATTGCTCAAACATCCACGGATAGACCATCTCTCCGGTAAAGTAGAAGGTCTCGCCTTTGTGGTAATTAAATTGTGGGAAGCTATCGCGTACCCTGTGTGCCGACCAATTAGAAGCTGTGTGCTGGCAGTAAATGGATTCATGCAAAATCGCATAGATAGGGTTGGTTTGGTAGCTTTGCTCGGCCAGCATAGCGTTGAGGAAGCCATAGCTGAGGGTTTCCTTGCCGTTAGCCTCGACAAAGGCTTCTTCGAGTAGGTAGTACATAGGCACATTGGCACTACTGCGGCCAAGGTTGATCCCTATCATCTGGAACTGCTCGACAGTAAAGCGCTGACCGTTAGGCAAGCGAACGTCGTTATCCAGCAGGTGATCGGCAATCTTTTGGCATTGTGCCTGAGCAGACGGGAACTGGACAAAGAAGGCAACGTTCTTGTCTTGTACCCGTTGATAGGTCGCCTGGTAAACCTCATCGGCGTGGCGGATCAGCGAAGGGACACCGCCGGTAATATAGGCGCGGCTTAAACTCTGCGGGAAGAAAGAGAGGTATGTCAGCGAGCAAAAGCCACCGAAGCTTTGGCCTAGCGTTGCCCATTGCTTTACTCCAAGTTTTACCCTGATGGTTTCTGCATCACGGACAATATTGTCAGCGCGGAAAAGACTCAGGTAGTCAGCTTGCTCGGAAGCTGACAGGTGTGCCAGTGTTTGATGGCTGATCACTGTGCTGTTGCCGGTACCGCGTTGGTCCAGCAGTAGAACGCGATACTGTTTTAGCGCCCGCTTGAGCCAACCAGAGCGGCAGTCTGGGCGAGGTGAAGCAAATCCTGGCCCCCCCTGGAAATAAACTAACCATGGAAGAGCATCGTCTTGACGGCCAAGGTCGACAACTTCACGGGCAAAGACCGAGATCGTCTGAGCATTCGGTTGGCTGTAATCAAGCGGGACTTCGAAGGTATGCTGACGGTAGAGAACATCACCATCAATGAAAGAGGTTTGCACAGGTAGCTCCTTTACTGGCGAAAACAGACTGATAAAGCAAAAGCTTATCCTAACACCAATCCTAATACCTTTTCATCTTGCCAGACTCTCAGGCGGAGCTAGGGAGCGTTGACCGGACGGACAATCTGTTCAAATAATCGAGGCTGGTCGAAATGGCGAATGCCGATAAAGGCAATGGCATGGTGGCCCAGCTGGCGTGTCGCCCCCGCAGATGGAATGCCGAATGGCCAGAGATAGGTACTCTCTAGGCGCTCGCTGCTAGGCAGTAATCCCCGATGATCGAAGAGGCTAATCGTATTCTGCTTGTTGGTGGGCAGTTGGCGTAATTGATCATAGTCGATAGGCGTGAGAGCTTGGGTTTGAGCTCCCGTGGCTGGGTCTTGCTCATGCCAATCCAGCTGCTTGATCATATGCTCGCCATGTGACAGGGTCACCGACCATGACGGTGGCATTGCGTCATATGAAGCAACGATGCGCTCAAACAGCAAAGGTGTTTCGATATCGGGGGGGGCATTGGCAAAAGTGAAATTTTCGCTCAGGTTGAAAACCATGTGGTAGCAACCGCAGTGGTGGATTGAATCTAACAGCAGGGGCCGGCCACGGTGATCGAGAGTGAGCCTTAGCAATACCCCGTCAAATTGTCCGGCGTAGGGATCAAGCAATGAGGTCGGTGTGCGGCTGGTAAACCAAAGGCTGTAGTTTAGCTGGAGGTATGTCTTGCCATACAGCCGGGTATAGCTGTGGTGCAGGTAGATGGCCGGCTGTGAGGTATCGACTGCTGGCTTTTGCTCCAGTGGCAAATAGCGTACGGTTCCCGGGATATTATCCTCGGGCCGAAAGGCTCTGTCCGAGCTTTTCTCCACGGCAATCAAGGGGGCGTAGTACACATGCAGCTGTGAAATCTGGCTGTCGCTCAGCATGGGCCAGTCCAACGTGGAATCAGAAAGGGCACGGCTGAACCATGCTTCTATTTGTGTTTGGTTTATGGTGGTGTTTGCCCTCGGAGTTTGGGTATTTGTCGTGCGGGCTAGCAGGTTTGTTTCGGTCGGCCTCTGCGCTAACCGGTATTGAACGGCGAGCTTGCTCTGTTCTGGCGCGTGGAATCCGAGCAAGATCCTCTTCTTCTCTTTGTCGATGGCTGACTGGGCGAGCTGGCTACTGATCGGGTAGAGACCAAACACGCGGAGCCATGGCTCGTAGCTATCAGCGATGGTGATCTCTTGCTGGACAATTGTCGACCAGACTTGGTCATTGTGTTTTGCTTCTTCGGTGAGCTTGCTTGCGCAGTGATCCAGTACGGGGAGCTCGAAGTGGTTAACAACCAGGTTGTTGAACTCGGCCTGGCGCTGGCGGGCGGCAAGTTGTGCCGTATAGTCGAGCCACTGGCTGCGGTCTTTAACGGTGACGAGTCCCGCTAGTTGCGATTGGCTAAAGCGGTCAAAGGCGAGGTAGGGAAATGCCTGATGGCTAACAACTTGTACGTCGGAGACTTGTTGCCGCCTCACCTCTTTTTTGAATGTGGATAAGTGGCTGAGGCAATTTTGCAGACTATGAGAATAAATGGCAGGGTCGGTTGTCGCGCACGCGCCCATGACGACCGCCAATGTGACAACAATGAGTATGCGCATAGCCACCTAAATTCGACTTAGTCTGGTTTTGTTAAAGTCTTAAATTATAGATGCTTCATTGAATTGGTGGTGGGTTAAAGCGGGAGCGCTTCGCTCCTGCTTTATATGTGCTCGGCGTCGGTCGCTAACGCGGAGCGACAATTAGCCCAACTGTTCGATAACGTAGTCAAGCGCTCCTGTGATGGCGGCGACTTGGGCGTCATTACACTGCGCTGGTGTTGCACGGTCACTGTCTGGGTAGACTTCCGTTGTGGTGCCATAGGTACAGTCAGTCATACCGTTACATAGGCTCAGAGCCTTGAGCGGGTAGTTGATCACGCCTTCTTGCTGGACTGGGCTGCCAATGATGTTGCCATCGGCGTCCGGTGGCGCGATATGGGTCACCTTGCGCACCGAATCAATGATCGCCTTCTGGAAGGCCGGCTGCGGGTTTTCCGTATCGCCTACGGTGTAGAAACCATCGGGTACCCCGTCCTCAATATACAGGTTGCCGTCGCGCGCTTCGCGGGCAGGGCGGAACTCCAACTCATCGGTATCTGTGGTTTCATGCAGGTCAATGTGCACCAATACTTCACCGTCAAGGCTCGCAACCATTTTCATCAGGTTGGCTGCTTCTTCGGAAGGGCTGTCAGCGAAGAAGGAGCGGTTTGGATCGACTGTGTTCGGGTTCCAGCGGTTGATCACTTCATAGCCCCATGGACTCACGCAAGGGGCAATCACAATATTGAAGCGGTCACTGTATTGCGCAGCTTTGGTTGCAGCGAACTGCAGCGCACCGTGTACCCCACTGGTTTCGTAACCATGCACGCCACCGGTTACCAGCACAACTGGTTTGCTGCTATCCCAGTTGCGGGTTTTGATGGCTAAGAGCGGGTATTTATCGACGTCGTAGCTTAGTGCGCCGTACTGGAAGAGGTCGAAGTCTGTTTCAAGCGCCTGGATTTTAGAGACGACTTCTTGCTGGTACGAGCGCTTGATGGTTGTTTGTGCCAGCCATTGTGCTTTTTCTTCATCGCCCCATGGCTTGCCCGGAGTCCCGATCGGATAGTTGTGTTCGCGTTTCATTAGATTGTCTTTTGTTGTGTGTATTTGTCTTTGTTCAAACAGAGTAATTGACTGTGTATGCCGACGCAATCGTATTCAATGTGCTGATATAATTAGTTCGTTACTATTTTGTGAGCAGATGTGACGAATTGTCGGGGTACTCAGTCATAAATTGTCACCAGTGTGAGAAAACACGATCAAGCTAACTTCATTAATTTCCGCTAAGTCATTATGCTGTCACATAAACTGATGCCGTCGAGAGGAATATTCCGTGAAGCTTAATGATCCCCAATTATTGAAACAGGCCTGCTACGTGGCAGGTAACTGGGTGACCGCGATTGATGATGCCTGTTCATCGGTGACCAACCCTTCAACAGGAGAGTTGATAGCCACAGTACCTGCGTTGGGCAAACAGGAAACATCATCGGCTATTCATGCGGCCGATAAGGCTCAGGGCGACTGGGCGGCACGAACGGCAAAAGAGCGGGCGACAGTATTGCGCCGCTGGTATGAACTGATTGTCGAAAATACCGAAGATTTGGCAACCATCCTGACCTCTGAGCAAGGGAAACCGCTGGCGGAAGCCAAGGGGGAGATAACTTATGCCGCGAGCTTCGTCGAATGGTATGCCGAAGAAGCGAAACGCGCCTATGGTGAGTTAATACCTAGTCATAAACCAGATGCGCGAATTTTGGTTTCCAAGCAGCCGATTGGTGTGGTCGGGGCTATCACACCATGGAATTTCCCGGCCGCGATGATCACCCGTAAATGTGGTCCTGCCTTTGCTGCGGGTTGTGCGGTGGTACTCAAACCGGCGCCGGATACACCGCTGACGGCGCTGGCGCTGGCTGAGTTGGCCGGTAGAGCCGGGATCCCTGCCGGTTTGTTTAGCGTGATCACGGGCGATGCGGTAGCCATTGGCGGTGCGCTGACCGAAAGCCCGACAGTGAAGAAAATTTCGTTTACCGGTTCAACGGGTGTCGGCAAGCTCTTGATGTCGCAGTCGGCTGATACGGTGAAGAAGTTAGCCTTAGAACTGGGTGGCAACGCCCCGTTCATTGTGTGCGATGATGCTGATCTCGACAAAGCCATCGATGGCGTCATGATTGCCAAATTCCGCAATGCCGGGCAAACCTGCATTTGCGCCAACCGTATTTATGTCCATAACAGTATCTATGACGAGTTTGCAGCCAAGTTGGTCGACAGGGTCAAAGCTCTGAAAGTCGCTGATGGCTTTGAGCCCGGCGCGAACCTTGGGCCTCTGATCAATGCTGCCGCGGTCGAGAAAGTTCAAGCTCATGTCGACGATGCGCAGGCCAAGGGGGCTAAGCTCGCCTATGGTGAGCCCCAGCCAGAAGGTACCCATTTCTTCCCGCCGCAGGTATTGACGGAAATGGATGACACCATGCGGATTGCCACGGAAGAAACTTTTGGTCCGGTCGCAGCCTTGTTCCGCTTCAGTGACGACGCTGATGTGATCCGTCGGGCTAACCACACCAGCTCGGGACTGGCGGCCTATGCCTATACCCAATCACTGTCCCGTGCTTTTAAATTCAGCGAAGCACTGGAGTATGGGATGGTTGGTATCAATGAAGGCTTGATCTCCACTGAGGCCGCGCCTTTTGGTGGGGTTAAAGAGTCAGGCCTGGGCCGCGAAGGCGCAAGGCAAGGAATGGAAGATTTTCTGGAGACTAAATATACCCTAATGGGCGGTTTGTAGCTGAGTTAACTCCGATTAGGTGTTTAACAATTCAAGAGAATTTTTTAAACTTGCATGCATGACGAAACATTTCTTTCCTGCTTGCATGAAAGTAGAGATGGATTACAAGGCTCAGCCTGAGGAACAACCAATGACTAAAGCAAAAATCGGCATCGTGACTGTTAGCGACCGCGCCAGCGCAGGTGTTTATGAAGATATCTCTGGACAGGCGATTATCGATACATTGAATGACTACCTGACCTCGGAGTGGGAGCCAGTATACGAAGTTATTCCTGATGAGCAGGATGTGATTGAAGCGACGCTGATCAAAATGGCCGATGAGCAAGACTGCAGCCTTATTGTAACGACAGGCGGTACCGGTCCTGCTAAGCGTGACGTGACCCCAGAAGCTACTGAAGCGGTATGTGATCGCATGATGCCGGGCTTTGGTGAGCTGATGCGCGCTGAGTCGTTGAAGTTTGTACCGACCGCAATTCTGTCGCGCCAGACCGCTGGCCTTCGTGGCGATAGCTTGATTGTTAACCTGCCGGGTAAACCAAAATCGATTCGTGAATGCCTGGATGCCGTGTTCCCAGCTATTCCTTACTGTATCGATCTGATGGAAGGGCCATACCTCGAGTGTAACGAAGCGGTGATGAAGCCTTTCCGTCCGAAGAAAAAGTAAAGAACACTCAGTAGCTTGATTGATAAAACGCCGACGTTATTTGTCGGCGTTTTTGTATGTAATATTGGGTATTCGGCTAACAATGTTTCTTGTTCCGTACCCCTTCTATTGAATCACCCAGACTTATTTAAGGTAAACCACACTTCAGTAACGACTTCGCTGGTGACACCATCTTGTTCGGTAATCATCCGGTTTCCACCGATCCTTATGCGCTCGCCGTCAGACAAAGGTAATCGCGTTGACAGTTTCTGGACTGAGCGGATAAATCCCATTGTCTCGTCACTTGCAAATATTACGGAGGTGTCAAGAAAGACAGTATAATCTTTGTCAGGTATATCCGAACGTGTCACGAATATTGTGCTGTTATCTGCGCCGTCATCCCCCAGTTTAAAGGTGGCAGAATCTTCCATGTTGATTGCAAAAGTACTTCTTTGTTCATGACCGTGACCGACTCTGACTGGCTCAATAATGGCTTGGAACAGCGGGTTTTCTGATGCATCTATAGTCACAAAGTCATCGGCAATAACTGGACATGTAAAGGTCAACAGGCCTGTGATTAGAAAAAGTATCTTGTTCATCGATAACTAGCTCCCTCCAGCTAAATAACAGGTTGTAATATGCATGCTAACACATGGCCGTTGGGAAATGGGCCGAAGTGGAGGGATATTAGGCCAAGCAATACAAAACTACTGCCAGCCATTATAGGACAAAGGGTTCAGACTCCGATCCCTTTGTCAGCCCCTCGGTCGATTAACTGCTAGTGGCAACTTTTTGCTTGATGTTACCTTTAACTGGGCGGGCAAGTATTGTTCGTTTGAGCAGAGCAATTGAAAAAAGTTCATTGCGATTCCAGGGCAACAGTGAAACAAGACGCGCCATGGCGCAGTATCCAAATAGTACCTGGGCCCAAGTGCCTATCGTCGGGATCCAATATATCCAAGCCAGCCCCTCGAACTGTGCCAACAACAGCAACGATAAGTACCAGAATCGAACCTGTATCGGAAATGCGGTAATACTCCGTTTGTTGATGATAAAGTGGAGTAGATGAATGACGGTCAGGCCTATAGCAAACACAAACCCCATCGGATCGGCGATTACTCCGTAGCTAAGCAGTACAGCCGTTATCAGCCAGTATCTCCAGCCTGTATCATTTAGCTCTATCATGAACATCTGCCACTTCTCCATTTACCTTGCTAAATTAGGTTTTACTTATTTAGTTCATGCTATATTAGTTATGCCTTATTGACAATGATTGATGTCAATTACAGCTATCATCTTTATCAAAGAGCCCTCAGAGGGGAGTATTCCCAATGCGTACTTTACACGGCGTCATAACGGACTCGTTTAGAATTAGCATTGAAAACCTTGTTGTTACACTCAGCAGAGTCGCTACTCTTAACAACAACGTGCAAAGCTTTATTGTCATCGTAAGCTGCGATTGCTAGCTTAGGGTGACAAGGCGCTAGGAGAGACAAAATGAAGCTAAATAAAGTTGTTATTGCTTTGGCACTCGTGATGGCCACTTCATCTCCAGTCCATGCTGGCTGGGATGAGATCAAAGACGCTGCCTCTAAACTTGGCGAGGAAGTGGGTAAGGGCTCTAAAGAAGCTTGGGATTCCGTGTCGGATTTCTCCAAGGAGACTTGGGATTCTGTCTCGGAGTGGGGTGAGGATGCCTATAACACGGCGGGCGAGTGGACGGACGCCTCTATCGAGAAAAGCAAAGAGTGGCTGGATGTGGCCGATGCCAAGTTGGATGAGATGCTCGAGCCTGAGAGCCCGGAAGACGCTCGCCTGGCCTTGGATACCATGGCCGATACCGCTTTAGTGCGCCTATTCAACGAGCAGCCTTCAGCCAAATTGCTGTTTGATAGCGCCTATGGTTATGCGGTATTTGATTCGCGTAAGTTCTCTCTTATGCTCCATACCAACCAGGGCGCGGGTGTGGCGGTTAACCGCGAAACGGACAAACACACTTACATGAAGATGTTTGGTGCCGGGTTGGCCGTTGGCTTGGGGGGGAAATTCTACCAGCAAGTGATTTTCTTCGAAGACCAACACACCTTTGAGGGCTTTGTGACCGAAGGCTGGGAGGCAACTTCGGAAGCAGGCGTTGTGGCGGGTACTGAAAGCGCCGAGCTGACCGCCAAATACAATGGCGGTATGGCCATTTACCAAATTGGCGAGAAAGGCTTGTTGCTCGATGCCAATATCTCAGGATCGAAGTACTGGGTGGATACCGACTTGACTGAATAGCGCGGAACACCTGCGGATGATGAGTACTGAGCATCTATTGGCAGGTATTGGTTTTCGTACCGTTATTGCCTATATAACTGCTTTAGGTTGTAACCATTCATAGTCTTTATTTGATGCTTGTCCACAAAATTATCAATAGAGCCTGATAATTTTATTACTACGCGTTATGTTAAGTTCTAGTAGGCGTCAGACGTCTTTATATATAAACAAAAGTAAAAAAATCAGGCTAGAAATGGACACAAAACGTACTTGGGGATTTCTTTCGCTGCTAATCGGTAGCGTTTCTTTGATTTTTGGTTTTATTACCATCAGCGGAATGATTGGGCAGACACAGGTTGTCTCCAATATGGACACCTTCATTTCATCGGGGGGCGGGGACTATTTTCATGCATTCAGTCCCGATTATGCGGCAACGGAAATTAAGCATAAATACCAATTGCTGCTTAGTAGCGGTATCGCCATGATGGCTATCGGCGGACTGATGATGCGTGGCCAGTGGCAGCGATACTGAATATAACGGCTAGTCCATCACTTGGGGAAGACCTCAAGTTTAACTACACTACTTTCATGTATATCCAAGTGTCTTCAAGCAGATGAGCTCCTAAAGAGCGAGTTGGCTTGGTTCAACCAAGTCTCTGAAGCGACTTGGATATAAAGGGTAAGGTGACTTGCTCTCTATATGGAGGCGTGTGATGAAAGGCTTTATTAGTGGGCTACCCAAAGTTGAACTGCATCTTCACCTTGAAGGCACTCTTGAGCCAGAGTTGATGCTCGCGTTGGCCGAGCGGAACAATGTGGCACTTCCCTTTTCCTCAGTTGAGTCACTCAAGGCGGCTTATCAGTTTGATGATCTTCAAGCTTTTCTCAAGCTTTACTACCAAGGTGCGGCAGTACTGCGAACCGAACAAGATTTTTACGACCTCACTTATGCTTACCTAGAACGCTGCAAGAGAGAACATATTCTCCACACTGAGGTTTTCTTTGATCCCCAAACCCATAGTCAAAACGGTGTCGCTTTTGAAACCGTGATAGAAGGGATCATCCGTGCCCTGGCAGATGGCGAAGCTTGTCTGGGCGTCTCATCAGGCTTGATTATGTGCTTCTTACGGGATTTGCCGGAAGAGGACGCCATAGAGACCCTGAAGCAAGCGATATCCTATCGAGACGATATTATCGCTGTGGGGTTGGATTCGTCAGAGCTGGGTAATCCGCCGCAAAAGTTTGAGCGGGTTTTTGCTATGGCAAGGAACACCGGTTTTAGAACGGTCGCTCATGCCGGAGAGGAAGGCCCGGCAGAGTATATCTGGGAGGCGATCGAAGCACTCAATGTTGAGCGGATCGATCATGGCGTACGGTGCAGCGATGACCCCAAGCTGGTGGCATATTTAGCCGAGCATCAGCTTCCACTGACGGTGTGCCCGTTATCCAATGTGAAGCTCAAAGTGTTCGAAGATATCGGCTCTCACAATATTATCCAACTGTTTAGACAGGGAGTGCTGGTCACGATCAATTCAGATGATCCCGCTTACTTTGGTGGCTACCTCAATGATAACTTTTTGGCTGTTGCTAAAGCGTTCGATTTGACTAAACAGGAAGTCGCACAGATGAGTGAAAATGCGATCAGGGCAAGTTTTTTGAGTGCCGAGAGGAAACAGCAGCTTCAACAGAAATTAGATCATTATCTGGAAATCCAGTTCCGGCCGGTTATCTAAAAAAAACGCCTATCAAGTCCATGATAGGCGTAGCAATAAATCGATTAAGGAACAACATATTTGAAGTGCGAGAATCATACGATCCGGGTGAAAAACGTGCAACGATCGGTTATGTAAAAGTTGTATGTTGTTTTGTTAATTCTCTTTTTGTTGAGATAGTTAGCGTAGACTACACATTCAAACTTTTTATCCTTGCTGGGCTGCTCCCTAGTAAATGATTGTTTTTTAAGAGTTAACCCCCGCCTTGGTGCCAAAAGCATCACCTGGTATTTCGCCTTACAGGCAATATCACTCAGTTAAACAGTGATTTTACGGCTTTCTGCAATGTTAATAGCCAATTGGTTCTCGGCTTAATAGTGTGAGCGTGATCAACACCAATATAATAGCATTGCATGAACTGCTGGCGGATGATTTCAGCTTGCTGAGCATGATTGGCAGCGAGCTGCTGGCTGATCTCGGTGGCGTGATCATTGGCGTAGCTGAAGTCTATGCCGTTACATCCCTGACAGAGGAACCATATTTTGGCGATGGCTGTCACTTCTACTTCATTCATGGTGTGGAACTTCTGGGCATGTTGTTTACCAACATGCTGCTCGAATAGGGCATCCATTTCTGCAATTTTGCTTTGAGTTGCCTTAAATTCCCCCTGGGCTTGCTGGATGGACTGGGTGAATAAGCCAAGCGCAAGAGCATGCTGGGTTTTCTCTTGCTTTTGCTGGCAAATACGGAGGAAAAAGTCCGAGCGGAAATCGACGAAGTTGTCAGCAAATTCGCGTTCGCTATGACTCAACGGGAGTTGTTCAAAGCCAAATTCGTTCAATAAGTGTCGTAATGGTTTCATACTGAGTTATAGGTAAAAAGCGCTATAACCAGTATACGAAAATTAGAGCTAACTTTCTAAATCATTCACTTAGACTATAGATAACGGGATATATGCAATGTCCTATTCATCTAGAGGGATAAGTTATGTCAGGCTTTTATGAGTTATCTGCCAACAGAATCAACGGCGATAGTGTGGATATGAGTGAGTTTGCCGGGAAGGTGGTGCTGGTGGTCAATACCGCAAGTGAATGTGGATTTACGCCACAGTACAAGGGTTTGCAGGAGTTATTTGATAAATATCAGGAAAAAGGCTTAGTGATCCTTGGTTTTCCGTGTGACCAGTTTGGTGGACAGGAGCCAGGAGAGAATACTGAAATAGAACAAGTATGCCAGCTCAACTATGGGGTCAGTTTTCCGATGTTCGAAAAGGTGGATGTGAATGGGCCTGACAGCCACGAGGTGTTCAAATACCTTACCAGTGCCTTACCGGGCTTGATGGGCAAGAAGGTAAAATGGAACTTTACTAAGTTTTTGATTGGTCGTGACGGCAAACCCGTGAAGCGCTATGCGCCAACGAAAACGCCGAAGGCGATAGAAAACGACATCGTCAGGGCGCTTGGACGATAGGCAATTAGACCCAGTTAGCCCGCTTGTGGTCTCTCATAGGCTAACGATGTGGGCTGATCAATGATTCAGGGACTAAGCGGATGGTTCTTGGTATAGGGTGTAGTAGATATCAAGGCTTTTGGGTTGCCTGAATTGGATGAGGTGCTCAACGGTAGATTGCTTGGCCTGAAAGTGATAATCGTTATAAATATCAATGAGCTCCTCAATGGCTTTGTACCGACCACTTTTTTGTTTTTGCTCGGTGAGGTAGCGATTGAAAAAAGCCAACTGAACAGAAGAGTCATTAAAGTTGCCGAGTTGATCTTGCAGCACTTTAAGCTGTGCAACTTGCTGTTCGGTGTTAATCGTTGATAGCAGGGGGGTAAAATACTCTAATAAATAGCGGAATTTTTTGCAGTCGATACGGAGTTGATGAATGATGGCATCATTACTGTTGGCATCAATATTATGGCATTGGCTTTCGATCTGCTTGAATTGGTGCCACAAAAAACTATGTGCTGTTGTTTTACTTCCTAGTTGGCCCTCAATGGTGGGATTGGCCCGCATCCGTTCCAGCTGTGTTAGTACTTGCTTACACGATGATTCGTATGTTCCCGACTTTAGCCACCCTTTTAGGTATTTGAGTGACGTTTGCCGTTGCGACTGGAGATCATCAAAGAAGCGAGTCAACCCTTTGTGATGCTGATGGTCAAGCAGTGAAAAGTATTGCTCCATGTTCAACAAGAACACATCCAGGTCTCGCATCAAGTTGGTTTGCTGCATCAGCTGCTTCAAATTTGTTTTCAGTATGTCCTTTTCTTGGCGGTGGAATAGTGGCTTCAGTAGGCTGATCAGCGCACGGCTTCTTCTCAACGCAACGCGGTATTGATGAATAAACTCTTCGTGATCATCACGGATGATACCCAGCTCGTGCTTTCTGGCATGTTCGAACTCACTGACGAGAAAGTGGTAAGTAGGTAGATAAATTTCTACTTCAGGAGAGAGTTGTACCGCTGGTTTCTTTCGTTTCGGTAGCTTGAGCTGATCCCGCTTTGTCACTGTCATAACACACACCCTCCTTCATTAATAACTGTAGTGTTAAATTTCCTCTTTGGTGATGAGACAAGCAAAGTCTCACTGGCAAATCAGAACAAAACAAAAACTGAGACGGTAAGATTGCGTCTGGGTAAGATGTGGTTGGCAAGGTGGGTTTACAAAGTCATTTTACAGTTTTGCAATATGGTTTGCGGCACGAATTTCTCATCCATTTAGAGAGCTGCTAATTCTTTAGATAAGGTCATTGACCGCATTGATTTAAGCAGATAAGGATGATGAAGATGATTGAGAACCCACTAGGAACAGATGGCTTTGAGTTTGTGGAATATACCGCCCCAACCCCCGAAGGGATCGCAAATCTCAAACAACTCTTTCACGAGATGGGGTTTGCCGAAGTGGCCAAGCACAAGCACAAATCTGTCTGGCTATACCGCCAAGGTGATATCAATTTTATCGTCAACGGGGAATCACACTCGCAAGCTGCCGGCTTTGCTGGGGTTCACGGTGCGAGTGTCAATGCGATGGCATTTCGGGTTGCCGATTCTGCTCAAGCCCTGGCTTATGCTGTAGAAAAAGGCGCAACCGCATGCCCGCCACAGGCTGGTCCGATGGAGCTGAATATTCCAGCTATCTATGGCATTGGCGAATCATTGATTTATTTGGTTGACCGATACGGAGAGAGCAACATCTATGATATTGACTTTGATTTTTATCCAGACTACCAGGCTCGAATGCAAGACCGAGATGCCGGTCTGCTGGTAATTGACCACCTTACCCATAATGTCAAACAGGGTAACATGGACTTATGGGCAAGTTTTTACGAGCGTATTGCCAATTTTCGCGAAATAAGACATTTTGATATAAAGGGCAAAATGACAGGCCTGCTGTCGCGAGCGATGACCGCCCCGTGCGGAAAAATACGGATCCCGATCAATGAATCCCGTGATGATAAATCCCAGATAGCAGAATACCTGGATCAATATAAAGGTGAAGGGATCCAGCATATTGCCATGAGTACCGATGATATCTTTGCAACCGTATCAACACTGAAGGCGGGCGGTTTGATATTTATGGATACGCCCGATACCTACTATGAGGGGATCAACCAGCGCTTACCCGGCCATCATGAAGATGTCGCCAGGCTTAATCAGCTGAAGATACTGATAGACGGCGATGAAACGGGTATTTTATTGCAGATCTTTACTGATACAGTCATCGGCCCGGTGTTCTTCGAAATCATTCAGCGCAAAGGCAACGAAGGTTTTGGTGAAGGGAATTTCCAAGCCTTGTTTGAATCCATAGAGCTAGATCAGATACGCCGTGGGGTCTTGGTGCAGGATGATGAGAGTTGAAAGAAAACGCCTCTGAGGAAACTCAGAGGCGTTATTATTTTTATTCTGGTAGCTTGTGGGCAATACCTGCGTGACAATCAATACATGTCAGGCCACGTGCTTCCATTGTCTGGTGACGTCGTGACGCGTTGCGAGATTGATTTTCAAAGTCCATTTGCGTCACATCATGACAATAGCGGCACTGCTTAGAGTCATTTTCTTTGAATTCGTGAGTGACCTTCTCGGCAAGGCGAGGGCGGTGCTCCGATTCAAAGTTCTCAAGGTTAATTTTTCCGGTGATCATATGAATGATATCAACACTAGCACCAATTTTGAGGGCTACTTTCGGGAAAAATTCCTGAGGGACGTGACAGTCGCTACAGGTCGCCGCTACCACCCCTTTGGTATTGGTAAAGTGTGGTGACGCTTCATACTCTTCAACGATAGTATCCATGCCAACATGACAGCCATAACAGAAATCATTGTTATTGGTGTAGGTCATGCCGAAGTGGAAACCACCTAACGCAAAGGCGCCTAAAATAAAAGCGAGGATGCCGCCAAGCGGAATACCCAATAGCCATTTTTTGCTTGGCTTACTCCATAAGCCCTTTTTTGGTTGAGGGTTACTCAAGGTGTTTCCCTCTATTATTGGTAGCTAGCGTAGTATTCAACCACAGCTTTGATGTCGTCATCGCTCATGGCTTTAATCGCATCAACCATGCTCTTGTCAGCATCGCGCTGGCCATTTTTGTATTCCATCATAGTCGCCAATAGGTAACCTTTTTTCTGGCCCGCTAGAATAGAAGCTTCATCAAATGGGTCACTGCCGCCGTCAGCGTGGCAGCGAGCACAGCTCTTGTCGTGAAGCTCTTTACCCACGGCCGCTAGGTCGGCATCGAATGGCTGCTGAGCACGGACAAAAGGTAGTTCGGCATAGTGAGCGGCTAGAGCTTCGATCTGATCTTCGCTAAGTGATTCAACAATGGTCGCCATGTCATCAGTCTTACTGGTATCACCATGAACATAGTTCACGGTTTTGGCCGGGCGGCCATCCAGATACTGCATCATTTGATCGCTGAGGTTCCACTCAGGGATACCGGCAATGGTAGGAATATCAGTTTGAGTACTGACCCCAGCAGGGCCGTGGCAAGACTCACAGCTCTGGATCAGTTCATCTGAAAGAGCGTGGGCGTTAAATGCAATAAAACTAGAAGATAGAGCAATGAACAAAGCTGTTTTTTTTGTTTTTTTTAAAATCGACATACAAGCAAACTCCGCAGCAACAATTATTTTCAAAATTATTATATTCTAATAGAAAAAGTGTGGTTATGATAAATTGTAAATAATCATTAAGGGTTAGTTTGTTTTTGCTTGGTTATAGTTAATGGCGGTTTAGTGCTAATAATTTATCTGTTTTATATGTTTTAAATATATATCAAATAAAGCTATGACAGATTTGTGAAATTCATTAATCAACTTATCTTATTGATAATTAAGATATATATCAGATGGTGCTTTATGATTATTTGCGACTAAATCACTGTTTTGTAAGGGTTAATCATGTTGCACGGGAAAGCTGTACTTTTGGATTGAAAGTCACTAAATCCGTGCTTGACATATTATCGCCAGGCTGTTAATGGAGGGGGTTGGTTTAGATTGAATACTTAAAATATAAAATGTTCAGGGGCGCTGATTAATATTTTAAAGAGCGATAGCAAATGAGACAAAGATCAAACTCTCGTACTTGATGCTCGAATGTTTCATCTGCGAGGTATCTATGAATGGCCATTGATACATTTTGCATATAGGTAATCATTTAATTTTAAGCTTACTTTGCTGATTATTGATATGCATATTGTTGAGTTGGTTTTCACTTAGGTGCTTGTTGGGAGGATTGTTCATCGTGTGTCGTTATTGCGATCAGTACCATTGCTGCTGCTTGGATAGAGATATTAGTGCCCGTTTAGTCCAATAAGAATAAATCCTCATCAAGGAAAAAAAGATGAAGATACTAAAAGCAATGTGGGTTGTATTGCTATGTGGCTTGCTTGCAGCATGTAATACAGACAAAAAAGATCAAAATACGCCGCCACCGATACAAGGTGACTTCACGGTCAATGTCAGCACACCAAAGCTGAAGACTCTAGAAACCGGTGAGACGAAACTGGTGGTCGACTTTACCGTCCATGACGGGTTTGGCCAGCCGTACCAGTTTGACTTGAGTCGACCTTTTAGAATTGCGGTACTGAAGGCGATGCCGGAACGTAGCTCTAGCAATCGCGATGGTAACAGCTACTGGAAAAGTTTCCATCACTCCAGTCGTTCACCATTCAAAGCTGAAATGGAGCAGGTCAAGGATGGTGTTCTGGAACAAAAGGACGGTGGGTATTCCTACACCTTCGCCATTCCAGACATCATGAAAGTGGTCGACCCGTATATTGTCGATTCCGTTGACAACGAAGGCTTTATTGCCTGGGATGCCGACAAGCTGCACCGCATCGTCATGGCCTATGGTCAGGAAGGCTACGGCTTTACCCATGTCCATGAGTGGGTGCCTGACCCATCCGCGGCAGTGGAAACGGTGTCGAGAAATATTATCGAGTTTGAGAACTGTGAAAGCTGCCACATGGGTGAACCTTTATACCATAACAGCTCAAACGGTGATTATCGTGCCATTGACAACAATTTCGCGGTCTGTGCAGCCTGTCACAACGACAGTAACCCGGGTGCCGCGCCTAGCCGTCGCCCGTTGTCGGCGATCGTGCACCAGAAACACGGTAACATCTTCCAGGTTGGTAGCGATAAAGAGCCGGTCGTAGACGAAGAAGGTAACCCTGTTGTCGTTGGCAGCCCGTTCCCACAGGATGCCCGTAACTGTACCACCTGCCACAACGACGTGTCGGAGAAAACACCGGATGCTAACAACTGGTTCGAGCACCCGAGCCAGCAGACCTGTGAGACCTGCCATCTAGTTCGAGATACCCAAGGTAGCCAAGCTGGAGGTGCACACCCTTATCAACTAGGTACTAACTGGGAAGGTAAGACTAGCTGTACTGGGTGTCACAAGCCGTATAACGATGACGGTTCGGATGCTTCACGTAGCGCACGCAGTGTCCACCTGGGACGCCTTGACAATCTGGAGATGGCGCGCGACTTGGTTGATATTGCCATCGAAGAAGCCAGCTTCTCTGCTTCGACCTACCATGTACGTGCCCGCGTCATGCTAGATGGTCGCGGTATCGAAGCGATGTCGGAACTGACGCCATTTATCAAGACTGGTAAGGCTTACTTGCTGATCAACTGGGATAATGGTCAGGGTGCAGAAATCGGTTATTCGTCACCGCTGAACTTTGTTGCGGCAAATACCATTAACCTCGCCAGCGATGCGTGTACCGCGGAAGGCAATGGGTGGTTTAGCTGTAGCAAAACTTTCGGTGAAGACGACAAGCAGCCTGAAGCCGGTTCTATCTTGACCGTATCGGTTGCTGAGATGCCGCTGTGTGCCGATCGCCGTAGTGGTGAGCTGAAAGAATGTGCTTCGTTTACTGATTTTGAAAACATCAACAACCGTGGCCTGATTGCTGCCAATACCACAACCGCTTCATTTGACCAAAGTGGCTTTGGCGACAATCACCAGTTTGTCTTTGGCGCTGAAAAGGAACTGTGTTCGACCTGTCACGAGGGCTTCACCATCCACCTAGAAAACCATGCTGCGACAGAGCTGTACCAATGTGCAAGCTGTCACAATGCTGAGCGTGTCTCTTGGTACGATGGGATCCCTGGCGATCTGAAATATCATGTTCACTCGTTCCACGCCTTTGGTTCGAAGCGCGAAGGCGGTTCTGACTTCCCTGGTGCACTGAACAACTGTGAGTCGTGCCACACCGCTGAGCAGTACCACCTGCCAAACCAGCAGAATGCCCGTCCGTCGGCGATCAATGTTGGTGGCGAAGCGAAGTACTTCAGCCCGGCGTTGGTGACCTGTGGTAGCTGTCACTTGGAGTCTGCCTTGGGCAAGGTAAACACCAGCAACCCGGCTCTCGGTGATAAAGCTATCAGCCACATGCTGCGCAATGGCGCGGTGTTTGCGGCAGATAGTGCCGCAGAGGCAACCGGTATTGAGCAATGTGCATCATGTCATGGCGTTGGTCAGGAAGCCGGTGTTGATCGTGTCCATAACATCTACGACTACCGTTAAGTGAGCTTATCCGGGGGCATGCCCCCGGATAACTGTTGGAAAATAGGAAACTCTAATGAATACAACAATTCAGCGGTGGCTCGTAGCGGTGATGCTCGCCTTGGCGGGCATGGTTGCGTCGGTGCATGCCGCAGATGTTGATCCTCGTGAAGAGATCGAGACGGTGTTGGATCAGAAGTTCAGTGATGGCAAATATTCCCGCCAGGGGGCTGATGGCTGTATGCGTTGTCATGACGATCAGTCTGACAAGCCTGCGACAGGGATTTTTGACAATATTCACGGAATGGCTGCCAACAAGCATGGCCCGATGAGCGACAGGCAATGTGAAGCTTGTCATGGTCCGGCTGGCAATCACCCTCGAAACCCTCGCGGGGGTCAGATGCGCGAGCCGATGATTACATTCGGCCCTGATTCGCCGGTGTCATCGGAGAAGCAGAACAGCGTGTGTCTGTCGTGTCATACCGATTCAAGCCGATCGGCCTGGCACAGCAGCGAGCACGCGTTTGAAGATCTGTCTTGTTCGAGCTGTCATAAGGTTCACCAGAAGGATGATCCTATGATGACGCCGAAGCTACAGGTTGAAACCTGTACCTCGTGTCACTCGAAAACAAAATCGGATCTCCACAAACGCACCAGCCACCCGATCCTAAACGGTGATATGCAGTGTTCGAGCTGTCACGATCCGCACCAGACGGTGAATGAGTACAGCCTGAACTTCTCATCGATCAACGAAACCTGCTATGACTGCCATGCCGAAAAGCGTGGTCCGTTCTTGTGGGAGCATGAGCCGGTGACGGAAGACTGTACCTTGTGTCACAACCCGCATGGTTCGATCAACAGCGGAATGCTGGACAAGCGCCTTCCTCAGTTGTGTCAGGATTGTCACAAGGTGCCTCACGCCAATGTTGATATCCCAGAGAATGATCTGCGAGTGCGGGGAGGAAGCTGTATGAACTGTCATAACCAGGTCCACGGCTCCAACCACCCTCGTGGAAGCGCATTGAGATACTAAGGAGAGTGTCATGAAATTATCTCCATTATGGTTATCAATCACTGCAGCATTGGCTTTCCCTGCGCTGGCGCAGGGAGACTATGCTCTGCAGAATGCCGGCGAGGCTGATACCAGCCGTTGGCGTTGCAGTGATTGCAGTAGTGATGGCGAGTGGACTGGAACCGTCGGCTTTGGCGCTGGTTATAGCGACAATGGCGGTTCAACCCGGTTTAACAACTGGGTGCCGGCAAATACCGGCGAAGGCATGGTCGGCAGTTTCAATGCTGATCTTGAGCGGCATGATGATGATGGCTTCTACCAGAAGGTAAAGGTTGAGGACTTGGGCTTTGACCGCTTTCTCTTGGAGGGCGAGATCGGCCATTACGACGGGCTAAGGGTACGGGGTAGTTACAGTGAAACGCCTTACTACTGGAACAACTCAAGTCTGAGTGCCTACAGCGGTAGCAGCAATGTTCAGACATCGGGTGACTTGAAAGCATTCGATAAGTCAGTGACGCGCAAGAAACTCGATTTGGGTGTGAAATATACACCGCATACGCCTTGGCGCCCCTATGCCGATATGACCTTTGAGAAGAAAGAAGGGACGAAATCCTTCTATACCTCTACGGTCCCAGGTGTGGGTAGTGTGCCGGGTTATATGCAAAAGCCGATTGAGCATGAGACGTTGAATGCAAGTGCTGGACTGAGCTATTTGGAAGAGCGCTGGATGGTGGATTTCGCCTACCGTACCTCGATCTTCAGGAATGACTATACGGCACTGTATTACGGGCCGAGTAGCGATCCCTACGTGAACCAGTTCTCGCTGGAGCCGGATAATGAGTTCCATCAGCTGGCATTGTCAGGCAACTACCGCTGGGACAGGCAGAGCCTTAACAGCCGTATCATGTGGTCTCAGGCCACCTCTGATGGTGGTCTGGATGCCTTCCCGGATGCTCATAACAGGAAGAGCAACTTCAAGGGTCATGTGAATACGTGGCAGGTGGATGCTAACTACCTCAACCGGTTGACCCGCAAAACCAGCCTGAAAGTGACGGCAGATTATCGTGATCGCGATGATCGCTCTGATCTTGATGCGTTGGTGGGGGTGACCCGGACAGAGTATGACCGTACCCAAAGCCGCCTGGGCACTGCTGTTGATCATCGCTTCAGCCGCTCGTTGCGCATGAGTGCCGGTTACGACTACCGGTATGATAAGCGCGAATATGCCGATCGTGAGAGAACCGAAGACCATACGGTGTACCTGAGCGCTCGCTATCGCCCTGACGCCGACTGGAGTGCCGGTGCTAAGCTGTCCTACCAGACACGGGACGGCTCTGATTGGCACAACTCGAGCAGTACAGATGTGAATCTGCGCCAATACTATCTGGCGGATCGCGATCGCATCGAACTTCGCGGTGATGCCAACTATGACGTTAGCGAAAACGTTCAGCTAACAGCTGAGGCCTGGTATGCCGACGAGCAATACCCGACCCCGGATGTTGGTATGAGTGAGGGGCAGGACTACGGGTATGATTTGGGTATCAATGTCTATCTAGAAAACGATACCACGGGCTATGCCTATTATAACCAGCAGTCTATTCGTTCCGAGCAGCAGCACGCCAATAGTAATGAGCCTGACTGGGGTCGATACTCGACCTCGATTGAGGATGACATTACAACGGTCGGTATTGGTTTGAGTCGTGATAACCTGTTCTCCAAGAAGTTGGATATCGCGCTGGACTACAGTTACCACTATGGTCGGGGACGAACGGATACCACAGGTTCTGGTTACCGTTACCCGAACAACAGTTCCAAAGGACACCGTGTTGAGCTGAAAGGCGATTACCGTCTCAATGAGAACCAGACTATTCGCGTTGATATGCGATACGAGAACTTCTCTGAGGACGACTACCTGTTTAATGGCGAAACGGCCAATATGGGGGATGTCAATCAGAAATACGACGGCTACTTTGGTTTTGTGACCTGGGAATACCGTTACTGATAAGTGTTCACGCATGATAAAAGACCGGCCTTGGCCGGTCTTTTTTTTGCCTGAGCCGTGCGGGTGGCATGCTGCTGGGAATGATTCACCCTGTGATGTGACTGAAAGTGAGTTACAAAATGTAAGGGTGGAATGCGTCGCAAGCGGAGGTGTTTTGTTGTTCGCCTGTAAAGCGAGATCTGAGTCTCTTATTGGTTTTGGTTGATAGTGTGAAAATGCCTGATGTGTGACATGTATCACTAAGTGAGCGATAGTTGTTCGTCATGAAATTGTGATATCGGTCGATATATAGTAATTGACAAAATTGGAATTAGAGATTTGTAGCAAAGTTTCATTACAGAGTTGCAATAAAGATCACGGAGAAAAAAGTTTGGAGGGGCGTTTCGGGGATGTAGCTCACAAAAAACCCGTCATCAGATCGGTTTAAAAATTCTGTGTTAGATTAATTGGGTACTAAGCAATTGGACGGTTTTGGCGAACCGTACCTAACACAAAATCTATAACTGAACATCAGACGGGGAATCGATATGATATCACCAGATGCAAAGATCAAGATACAAAATTTTGGTCGTTTCTTATCTAACATGGTGATGCCTAACATTGGCGCATTCATTGCGTGGGGCTTCATCACAGCACTTTTCATTCCAACAGGTTGGTTTCCGAACGAAGAACTAGCTAAGTTGGTCGGTCCTATGATCACTTACTTGCTGCCGCTACTCATTGGTTATACCGGTGGTAAATTGGTCGGTGGTGAACGTGGTGCCGTAGTGGGTGCCATTACAACCATCGGTGTGATTGTCGGTACCGATATCCCGATGTTCATGGGCGCCATGATGGTGGGACCACTGGGCGGCTGGGCAATCAAGCGCTTCGACAGCTGGGTTGACGGCAAAGTGAAGAGCGGTTTCGAGATGTTGGTGAACAACTTCTCTGCCGGTATCCTTGGTATGCTATGTGCCATTCTTGCCTTCTACATGATTGGTCCATTCGTGAAGGTATTGTCATCAGCATTGGCTGGTGGGGTAAACATGCTGGTGAGTGCAGGCCTGCTTCCTCTGACCTCAATTTTTGTCGAGCCAGCGAAGATCCTGTTCCTCAACAATGCCATTAACCACGGTATCTTCTCGCCGCTGGGCATCCAGCAGGCCAATGAAATGGGTCAGTCAATCTTCTTCTTGATTGAAGCAAACCCAGGTCCAGGTCTTGGCATTCTTTTGGCATACATGGTGTTCGGTCGCGGTACGGCGAAACAAACGGCGGGCGGTGCATCAATCATCCACTTCTTCGGTGGTATCCACGAGATTTACTTCCCATACATCCTGATGAACCCACGTTTAATCCTGGCGGTTATCGCAGGTGGTATGGCGGGTGTATTCACCCTGACAGTATTCGATGCAGGTATTGTGTCTCCAGCATCACCGGGCTCTATCTTCGCAATCTTGCTGATGACTCCTAAAGCGTCATTTGTCGGGGTAATCCTTTCCGTTATCGCTGCAACATCCGTGTCTTTCTGTGTTGCTGCACTGCTGATGAAAACGCAGAAAGTGACAGACGAAGAGGGTGACGATCTCGCTGAGGCAACGAGCAAGATGAAAGGTATGAAAGCCTCGTCTAAAGGCTCTCCAGCAACCGTACTTGCTCAATCAGAATTCAATCTAGCCAACGTGCGCAACATCATCGTCGCTTGTGATGCCGGTATGGGCTCCAGTGCGATGGGTGCCAGCCTACTACGTAAAAAAGTTCAGGAAGCTGGCCTTAATATCAGTGTAACCAACTGTGCTATCAATAGCTTGCCGCAAGAGGTGGATATCGTGATTACTCATAAAGATTTGACCGAGCGTGCCCGTAAGCATGCTGCCAATGCCCAGCACCTATCGCTAACAAACTTCCTTGATAGCCAGGTGTACAACGACCTAGTAACAAGCATTGTTGCTGCAAGCAGCCCAGCAGCGGCTAACGATGGCGAGATGGTAAAAGTCTCTCCGGTGGCAGCCAACGACGACAGCTATGTGGAGCAGCCAATGCAGGTGTTCCAGATCCAAGCTGAGAATATCCACCTTGGCCTCAAGGCGAACAGCAAAGAAGACGCTATTCGTTATGCCGGAGAACAGCTAGTCAAACTGGGCTATGCCCAAGACGAATATGTTGATGCCATGTTCGAGCGTGAAAAACTGGTTCCGACGTACCTTGGCGAATCCATCGCGGTACCGCACGGTACGGTGGAAGCCAAAGACAAGGTAATGAAAACCGGCATTATTATCTGCCAATACCAAGACGGTGTGCAGTTTACTGAAGACGAGGACGATGTGGCGAAACTGGTCATCGGTATCGCAGCCAAGAACGATGAACACATTCAGGTACTTACTACCATCACCAATGCACTCGATGATCCAGAGGCGATTGAGCGCTTGACCACGACCAGTGATGTCAACGAAGTGCTAGAAATCCTAGCCGGCGAGAAGGCCGCTTAACCCCCCATCATTGAGTCACAACGAGGCCGGTGTTCCCCCTCCGGCCTCAACCCTCTAGCGCTTTATTAGAACAAGTTCTTAGGTAGGAATTATTATGAAAGCAGTACATTTTGGTGCAGGTAACATCGGGCGTGGTTTTATTGGTAAGTTGCTGGCAGACGCGAATGTGGCCGTGACTTTTGCCGACGTTGACGAGCCGTTGGTTGACCAACTTAGCCATGACCAGTCATACAAGGTAAAAGTGGTGGGTAGCGAGTGTAAAATTGATACCGTTACCCATGTCACGGCGGTTAACTCAGCCAGCCAAGATGTGATTGACCAGATCATCCACACCGACATGGTAACTACCGCGGTAGGTCCTAACGTGTTGGATATCATTGCCAAAACCATTGCCACTGGTCTAACACACCGTTTCGAGTCTGGTAACAATAATCCGCTAAACATCATCGCCTGTGAAAACATGGTGCGCGGTACGACTCACCTTAAACAAGAGATTTACAAGCACCTCAATAGCATTTACCACGGTCAGGCTGATGAACTGGTGGGCTTTGTCGATTCAGCGGTTGACCGCATCGTTCCGCCATCAGAAGCGGCCAATGATGACCCATTGGAAGTAACAGTAGAAAGCTTTAGCGAGTGGATTGTCGACAAACAGCAATTCAAAGGTGATATCCCAGCCATCGAAGGCATGGAAACGACTGATAACCTGATGGCCTTTGTAGAGCGTAAGCTGTTTACCCTGAATACCGGCCATATCGTTACCGCTTACCTTGGTGCCTTGAAAGGTCACGAGACGGTTCGTGATGCGATTGAAGACCAAGAAATTTATGACCAAGTAAAAGCCGCCATGCAAGAAAGCGGTGAAGTGCTGGTCCGCCGCTACGGGTTTGATCGTGATATGCACAATGCCTATATTGATAAGATCCTTAGCCGCTTTGCCAACCCATATTTGCGTGATGAAATCGACCGTGTTGGCCGCCAGCCAATCCGTAAACTGGGTGCGAATGATCGTCTGATCAAGCCGTTGCTGGGCACAATGGAGTACGGTGTTGAAAATAGCACTTTGCTAAAAGGGATTGCTGCAGCATTCAAATACACCAATGACACGGATCCACAGGCAATCGAGCTGCAGGCGTCGCTCAAAGATATCGGTTTGCGCCCGACATTGGCAAAATATACCGGCCTTGATGCTGTCGGTGAAGAAGCCAAACAGATTGAGGCACTTTTCCAGTCTCTGTAATGAATACAAAATAAAGGAGGTGCAATGCGCCTCCTTTTCTTATTGGCATTAGGGATAAGTCATGAAATATACGAGGAGCAAATACAGTATTGGCGATATGGTTATCGTCAATCTCGGGATGATTGACCCTGACTTCGGGCAGGAAATTTGCGGATGGGTTGGTACTGTCGAAAAGTGTCGTTTCATACCAGAGGCAGGCTACATTTACACGGTACGCTGGAGTGATGAAACACTTGAGAAAAATAACGTATTAAAGGTTTCATGCAATGAGCTTGGGCTAGATTTTGAAACCATGCAATTGCTTGAAAGAGACCTTTCTTTGTATTTATCTGTGCGGGGTAAGCGGTTTATTCGGGAATGCCTGACTTTAGCAAGGCGGGATAGGGCGCTTTCATATGCTGGTTTTGTTTTTTGCTAACTGGACTTTGGATATTTATGTGTTTAAAAACACATGAAATACCTAAGTTTACTTGAAGTAACTTGGCTGTAAACAATGTTCGACTTGGGTATAGTGGTCAAAGAAAGACAATGATGGGATGACTTATGCTTTCACCAACAACGAAAATTAAAATTCACAGCTTCGGCCGCTTTCTTACCAATATGGTATTGCCAAATATTGGTGCATTTATCGCCTGGGGCTTTCTTACCGCCCTGTTTATCCCGACCGGTTGGTGGCCGAACGAAACGATAGCCCAGCTTGTCGAACCCATGATCATCTATTTGCTACCGCTGTTGATTGGTTACTCCGGGGGGAAATTGGTGGGTGGCGAGCGCGGTGCCGTGGTAGGGGCCGTGACGACCATGGGAGCTATTGTCGGTACCGATATTCCAATGTTCATGGGGGCAATGATCCTCGGACCTATGGGCGGTTGGATCATCAAGAAGTTCGATCAGGCTGTCGAAGGCAAGGTCAAAAGCGGCTTTGAAATGCTGGTGAATAACTTTTCGTCCGGTATCGTTGGCATGATTTGCGCCATTATTGCTTTTTTCATGATTGGCCCGGCGGTCAAAATTATTTCAGTTGCTTTGGCCGCTGGTGTGAATGCCATGATTAGTGCTGGCCTGTTACCGTTGACGTCCATTTTTGTTGAGCCGGCCAAAGTTCTATTTTTGAATAACGCGATTAACCACGGGATCTTCTCGCCGCTTGGGGTGCAGCAGGTTCGCGAAGCCGGGGAGTCGATTTTTTTCCTGATAGAGGCCAATCCGGGACCGGGGCTGGGGATATTGCTTGCGTATATGGTGTTTGGCAAGGGAATGGCGAAGCAGACCGCCGGGGGAGCCTCTATTATCCACTTTCTAGGTGGGATCCATGAAATCTACTTCCCGTACATTTTGATGAAGCCTCGCCTCATTATCGCGGCGATTGCTGGCGGAATGGCTGGGGTGTTCGTATTGTCATTTTTCGAAGCCGGCATGGTCTCCCCAGCTTCACCTGGCTCGATTTTTGCGATTCTATTGTTAACGCCAAAATCCTCATTGCTAGGTGTCGTACTATCCATTGTTTCGGCGACGGTGGTTTCTTTCCTTGTTGCTGGGGTGTTGTTGAAAACAGAATCGAATGCGGAAGAGAGAAGCAAAAAAACGCCAGAATAGGCATCTTAAAGTGAAATAGTGTCTATCGAGATGGTACAATTACTTTTATAACAACAGGTTAAGGAGGCTATTGCTATCCTTTTGTTACAGAGATACTTAACTTATGGCACATAGTGACCAAGAATCTGACATTTTAGAGCGTCTAAATGATGCCCCAACCGTACGTGGTTTTTTTATCACCTCTGTAGAGGTGTTTGATGAGGCGGTTGAAAATTTGATCCAGCGTATTTTCCGCAAAGATGATTTTGCGGTGAAGTCAGTTGTCGAGCCGTTATTGAGCCAATCGGGCCCGCTCGGCGAGCTTTCGGTACGCTTAAAGTTGCTATTTGGCTTAGGCGTGGTCGACGATGATGTGTACCACGACATCGAAGCGATTATCAAACTACGTGATTTTTTGAATAAAGAGGGTAAAGAGTACAGCTTTACTGAGCCTGCGATACTAGAGCCGGTTAAACAATTACACATGGTACAGAAAATGGGGGTGGTGTTGCTGGATGTTGCCCCGCCCGATGATGAGACTGACATTACTTTCTATCAGATGCAGCTTGCCAGGCAGGAGCAAGTGATTAAATCCGCGATGGCATTGGCTGTATCTGGTATATGCGGCGAGCTAGATAAAGAGAGTCCTTTCTAATTGCTCTGTTTTCCTGACGTTAACCCTAACTTTTAGCCTGTTTTACTTTTCATTTTTACACTCTGTGCAGATAATGAGGAGTAAGATGAAGCTAAAACGGGTTAGTAGTGGATAAAAGAAAACGTGTAACGATAGCCGATATTGCCAAACTGGCAGGGGTCTCCAAAACAACTGCAAGTATGGTGCTTAATGGCAGGGCATCGACTTTTCGGATCAAAGATGAGACTCGCGAACGGGTCTTGGCGGTGGCAAAAGAGCAAAATTACTCGCCGAATGTTCATGCTAAATCTCTGCAAGCTAAACGCTCCGATGCGATTGGCTTGGTAATACCGGATCTCACCAACTTTGGCTTTGCCTCTATTTCTCGAGAGCTGGAACGGTTATGCCGTGAAGCGGGATTGCAGCTATTTATTGCCTGCTCCGAGGATAATCCCGATATCGAACAGCAAGTTGTGGAAGGGTTGGTCAAGCGTCAGGTTGACGGGTTGATCGTTGCATCGAGCAAGACCGATGATGAGTACTACCAAAACCTGACCAAACAGATCCCTGTATTGCAACTCGACCGCCATATTGGACAGTCATCCCTGCCTATGGTGATCACCGACGCTGCAAAAGTGACCGCCGAATTGATCTGTAAAACGGCTGAGTCAGTTGAAGAGTTCTACTATTTTGGTGGTCAGTTGGAATTATCACCCAGCCGCCACCGTATAGCAGGCTTCAAATTGGGGTTGAATAGGGCGGGTTTGGATCTGGATGAAAGCTGGATCCGCCATCACGATTATCAAACCGAGTCAGGTTATATGTTGATGGAGCAACTCCACAAAGAGCTTGGCCGTCTGCCTCAGGCACTGTTTACTGCCTCCTACACCCTTCTTGAGGGGGTGCTTCGCTACCTGAATGAACATAACCTATTAAACGCATTGTTAAACAAAGAGATGCGACTGGTGACTTTCGATAACCACGATCTTTTGGATTGCCTTCCACTGAACATTGATTCGATAGCTCAGAATAGTGAAGAGTTAGCGAAACGCAGTTTTCAACTTATTCAGCTATTGATGTATAGTCAAAATGTTAGCCCGACGGCTTTTGCATTGGATGCGAAGATCCGCTGGCGTAGTTAATTACACACTTTTGAATCTATTCATATTAAGGGCTGCTTCGCAGCCTTTTCTATACCCGCCTATTAAATAATCCCCTATAGGAATCTTTTGCGATCTGAATATGTGTAAGTGAAGACATATTGGCGGATCACACTTTTGCATAAAATGTCATTGCGATCACAAAGCTAAACTGTTTTAGCACCTTTTTCTCGATCTGCTAAAACAGTTTAGCAATAATCACCACGAACACAATGATTAGCATATATAACAATTATCCGGAGTATATTTATGATACGCAGTGGTCTATTTAAACTGTCCCTCGCGGCTTTAGCGGTAGCAACGTCTTTCACAGCAACTGCAGGGATCAGCATCGTTGATAATGAGCAAGGCAATTTCTCTATCGGCGGTGATGTCGAGTTTGATTTCAACTACCAAGATAACGACAAAGCCGATCAGCTAAACCGTGGCAAGGATTCCAACTACAACCAAACCGGTCGTGTCCTCGTTGAATTTGCTGGTGAGCGCAAGACTGAAAGTGGTCACTACCTAGCCATCAAAGCCCAGCCTTTGATGGATTCAAACGGCGAAGTAAACCTTGATGATGCCTACTTCTCGTTCGGTAAACAGGGGGGCTGGGATCTTCGCATGGGGCGTTTCGAAGCCTATGATATGTTCCCTGTCGGTCAGGATACGTTCTTGGAATATTCAGGTGACACTGCCAATGATCTGTACCGTGATGGCGCAGGTTATGTTTACCAGATGAAAGAAGCCCGTGGCCGTGCAACATCAGCAGGTCAGCTAATGTACAGCCAGAGCTTCGATAACCTTTATATTGAGCTTGCAAGTGTGATCGGTGAGCGTGCGGACCTGTTTGGCACAAATACCTCTGATGAAAAAGTGACATACCATGGTCGTGAAGTTGAGTCGAACAAAGATGCGATTGTATTACGTCCGGTTGTCGCTTATCTGATGGGGGATTTCCGCATCGCCGGTGCCATTGAAGCGAACCTGGTTAAAGACGCGGTAATTGATAGCGAAGGTAATGATGTTAGCGACCGTATCGGTTATGGCTTAACTGCGAACTATACACTTAATGATCTTTCAGTTAATGCTAACGTTGCTTACCTTGATGCGCTTAATGAAAAAGATACTTCGGTAGGCCTTAACGTATTGTGGAAGGGTTTCGGTATTGGTTATGTATACGGTGTGAATGACTTCGATGCGAAATCGGGTTTCTATGATGGCAAAGTGAAAATTGACACTTTCTACGCATCGTATGAGTTTGCCAATGTATTGGATGTGGAAGACTTCTCCATTTACCTCGGTGCGTTCCACACCAGCTTGAATGAAGAAGGCACACGTTTGAATGATGGTGCAATGTTCAGTGAGCTAGACGACAAGGGTGCTCGTGTACGCTTCAAGTACTTCTTCTAATTGATACCTGACTAACCGTTATTTCTTGTTCATTTCGATCTTTTGGCAACAGCTGTCGCTGTTGCCACTTCGACTCGGGAAGAGAGGCTCACTTCCCGCTTTTTTCGGTTATTACCACCAAGCCTCAAATTGCACGCCGACGTTAAACTCTGAGTCCACCGTTGAGACAATGTTGTTGTCGTCAATGCTGTCGATGTTCGAGAAGTAGGTCCCGTATAGACGGATTTCAGGGCGGGCAAAGAAGTCTTCACCGGCATTCCAGGCCTGGGCGATAGTGAATTTTTGGCCAGAAAGATCTTTGCCGCTGGTATCCTGGTTGTTGAAGTAACCAGCCTCGAAAATGGTTTTGTGGTGTTTGTCCCAGCTGTAGACAGGACGAACCACCGCAGAAAAGTAAGTCAGGTCGTCATTTTGGTTGGCTTCGACATCATCGATGGTCGATGACCACAGTAGTTGGTGACCTAGCTCGATGTTCTCGGTTAAGTTGACCACCCCCCAGTTGAGCAAACGGTAAGCGCTGCCGCCGCTTTCAGTGTTGGCATGATAGGTGGTGCCAGCACCGAATGTTGATAATTCTGTGGCATAGCCTTCAGTACCATACTGGATAACCGTTTTGTTAAAGCCGCTGTTTAGGTTTTGGGTTAGCTGGGCTGTCGCCATCACACCGTTTTTACTGTCTTTTGCCGCTTGGGAGGCATTATCAGAGGGGGTTGTAATGGCGTAGTTGATGCCTAGTTCCAAATCGGCATTATTCCAAAGAGCGATGCCGGCATAACGCATATCGATAACATTGACGTTCAGTCCTTCACCGCGGTTACCGATGTCCTCCACCATATTGTCGTCATTGCGGATCACCGCGAATGAGAAGCGACCATCACCTAGGTTCAAGTTCTCGATTCCGGCACCGGCACCGGATGTATTCCAGTAGTAGAAATCGGTAATATGAATATCATGACGTTGGTAGTAGCGTTTACCGGCCCAAAGGGTTGCCTCTGGTGCAAAGTTCAAAATACCGGTTGCCTGCACATTGAGTTGACGGAAATCGATAAAGCCGTTTTCCTCGTCATCTTTGAGTGACTCGAAGATGTTGGAGCCGTCACTGCCAACAGCGAGCATGGAATCAAAGTAAAAACGGGCACCATCCTCGTTGTAGATTTCTTTGCCAAGACCAAATTCAGCAAAGGTATCCGCCTCGTTGCCCAGGCGTCCAAGCTGTTGTTTATTGAATTCGACATTCTGGCCATTGTCACCACTGATACCGATCCCGGAACGGGCATAGCCATGGAAAACAAAGCTGTCATCGGCAAACGCAGTTGGGGTAAGCAGAGACACAGAAATGGCCAGAGCGGTAAGGTTCATTTTCATCATTTTTCATCCCTTTAATGGAAATGTATTGATTATGCGTATTGGATTTATGTTGTGGGAATGTTCCCATTTGTGGCGACAGATGATGGCAGGGAAGTGTAGTTGCGTAAATGGGAATGTTCCCATCGCGTGAGTCGGTTCACATTCTCCTTACATAAGTGAAGAGGGAGGCTTTAGGAAGTAGCCATCAAAATTTCTTTAATATCAGATATATGAGTGGGAAGTGTTTCATTGAGGTGGTAAATCCCGACGATGCCGGTTTGCGGGGAGTGGGTCTCTGGCAAGGGCACAATGTCGAATTGAGCAAAGTAGTCAGCCATATTGTTGGTATAGGGCATGATGGCTTTGGAGTTGGCGAGGAAATCCAGGCTAGCACTGAGCGAATTGATTTCGTAGCTGATTCTCTCACCGAGTTTTTTCCTTTCCTTCTCTTGTTGTTTGGGCTGCGGGTTTTCAATCAGGTGTTGATAATTGTCCTGATCTGGGGTGACTTGCAGCAAAGGGTAAATGTCATAGTCTTTTTTGATATCACTGTTGATAAGAAGGGGGTGTGAGCGATGGACGAACTGCGCTTCTTGATCTTGCAAAATCGGTGAAAATTGTACATTGCAGCGGCGGGACAGGCCTTGAATCTCATGACCAATAAAGAGGTCGATATGGCCATGGATAAGCATGTCCATCAGCTTGAGGTGATTGCCAAATTCAAGCTGGATTGAAATACCGGGGTGCTGGTTGCAATAGGAGTGCAGCGCATCTTTAACAAAGACTTCCCACCAGGCATCACCGGTGCCCATTTTGATTTTTTCGGTTTTTCGGGCTTTGAGATCGGCAAGTTTGTCTAGCATAGCGTCATGACGGCGGCTTAGATCTTGAACCTGTTCTTGGAAAAGTTTGCCATATTCGGTGAGATCGACCCCCTTGGAACGGCGCGTGAAGAGGGAAACCCCTAAGTTATGCTCTAACTTTTTCATGTTATTGGTCAGTGTAGGTTGGCTTAGGTTTAGCTGCTGGGCGGCCGAGCTGATGTTACCCAGTTCAGCAATGGCGAGAAATTGGCGGTAGTGCTTGTCCATCGATAAAAACCAGTGAAATTATCTTTGCAAGCAGTCTCACACTTTTTGAAATTGATCACAAAGAAAAAGGAATCGAACTTGTGATCTCTGTCGGTAATATTCTCTGTGGTATAGGAAAAAGCTATATCACTTGGGTGCTGGTGTATTTTTCATAATAAAGGGATCGTCATAAGATATCGGCAACTTTGATTTCGTACTTAGAATACAACTTAGATGATTGTGCTCCTTTGGAGCACGTCTATTGAGGGTTTGCCATGAACATGACGCCTAAATGGTGGCACGATGCCGTCGTATACCAGATCTACCCGCGCAGCTTCTGCGACAGTAACAATGATGGCATGGGGGATCTTCAGGGAATTATCAGCAAGCTGGATTACCTGAAAAGCTTGGGTGTGAATGTCCTGTGGTTGTCGCCGGTGTATAAATCGCCAATGGATGACAATGGCTATGATATTTCTGACTATCAGGATATCGCTCCGGAATTTGGCACCATGGAGGACATGGACAAATTGCTCGCGGAAGCTAAAAAGCGTGACATCCGAATTATCATGGATTTGGTGGTCAACCACACTTCCGATGAGCATCCTTGGTTTGTCGAAGCCCGTAAATCGAAAGACAATCCTTATCGAGACTACTACGTTTGGCGTCAACCTGCCGAAGACGGCGGTGTACCGGATGAAATGGGCTCTGTATTTGGCGGCAGCGGCTGGGAATTCGATGAGCAGACCGGTGAGTACTTCCTGCATATTTTCTCCAAGCGCCAGCCGGACTTGAACTGGGAAAACCCGAAGGTCCAAGAAGAAGTCCATAAGATGATGAACTGGTGGATCGATAAGGGGATCGGTGGTTTCCGTTTAGATGTTATCGACCTTATTGGTAAGGAAATCGACAAGAAAATCACCGGCAACGGCCCACGCCTGCACCCGCTTATCCAGCAGATGAACCGCGCTACTTTTGGTGATAAAGATCTTCTGACTGTGGGTGAAACTTGGGATGCGACACCTGAGATTGCCAAACTGTACAGCGATCCGGCTCGCGAAGAATTTTCGATGGTGTTCCAATTCGAGCACATTAGCCTGACCTGGAAGCATGGAGATAAGTGGCAGCCAATCCCGCTGGATCTCCCAACCTTCAAGAAGGTATTGACCAAATGGCAAGTAGAACTGGCTGACGAAGGCTGGAACTCCTTGTTCTGGAATAATCATGATTTACCTCGCGTGGTATCGAAATACGGCTGTGATGGCCAGTATCGTGTCGAATCGGCCAAAATGTTGGCGACAACGCTGCATATGATGAAAGGCACACCTTACATTTACCAAGGTGAAGAGATCGGCATGACGAATGTCGCCTTTGACAGTATTGACGAATACCGAGATATCGAGACGCTGAACTTCTACAAAGAGCGTACCGAAAATGGTGTGGCACCAGAAACTATGTTGGCAGCGGTTCATGAGAACAGCCGCGATAACGGTCGTACACCGATGCAGTGGAACGACAGCACTAACGGTGGTTTCTCGTCTGTTGCGCCTTGGATCAAGGTGAATCCGAACTACCCTGAGGTGAATGTCAGTGCAGCACTGGATGACCAAAATTCCGTGTTCTATCACTACCAGAAGTTGATTGAGTTGCGTAAGTCGATGCCTGTCATTGTATATGGCGAGTTTGAGCCTGTGTTTGAAGAGCATGAAAAGGTCTTTGGCTATGTTCGCTCGGATGCTCAACAGCGCTTGTTTGTGCTCAACAACTTTACCTCGGATGCGATCACCTTGGATTTGCCCGACCATCTGCAAGCAGAGCAGGTCGAATGTGTGATCGCAAACTATGAATACCCTCAAGCACTGCCAGCATCGATATCGCTTAAACCGTATGAGTCTTTTGCTGTCTTGCTACCTGAAAGTCGTTAACTGACGTTAATTGTCATTATTGTTAGGCTTGGCTCTATTTCTTGATTGAAATAGAGCCCTTTTTATTTATAGCCTCTGCGTAGTTATTCAGCGGTGAGGCTGTGTACTTGTGTGGTTGCAAATTTATGCATTATAAAATCAAAGATAATCAGGTTGAGTTCGTATTTCCCATCAAACGAGAAAGTTTATATTTGAAAGGGACATTTACAAATTGGCAGGTTGACGAGGCTTTCCGGTTTGAAAATAGAAAAAATGGCTGCCGGTTGATAAAAAACCTTGATGAGGTAAATAAAATCGGCAATTCAGGTTTTATTGAATATGTCATTTGGGATGATGAAATTCAGTCTCCAATAGAAATAGCCCCCCTTCAAGCGGGGCATTATTTCAATAATCAGTGTAATGGGGGGGTTAACCAATTATTGTTTTTAGACACCCCCTCGCAGCGTCAGTTGCAAGAGATATCTGAGGCATCAGAGCAATCTTTCCTGATAAAAAACCAAATAGAGCATTTCACTTCAATCTCCCAATTAGCCAATTTTCGTGCTGTAACCGGTGGCCAACTCAAACCAGGTTGGCTCTATCGCAGCTACCATCCAGTGATGCCGTCAAGAAGCAACCATACTGAATTAAAAGTGATTGAGCCCCTCCGTCAAGCCGCTGCGATGTCCCTTATCGAAGAACGCCGAATTGAAAGCGTGGTTAATTTATCGGACAGCGAGCAGGCTCTTGCTCATTTCATGCCGTCGGCACGGGATAGCTACTACAAACGCTGCTGGTTGCAGGGGCATGTCCATAGCGTGCCGGTTGCTTACGAGACCGTGTATTTCATGTCGGACCGCAATGAGGCATTAAATGATGACGAGCTCGGCTTTGAAGATGGTATCCGGTGCCTGATTGAGACTCTTGCCCGTAGTCAGGGGCCATATCTAATTCATTGCAGGCTGGGCTCAGACCGAACGGGGGTGATGTGCGCCTTCCTGCAGCTGATGGCGGGTGCGTCCAAAAAGGAAATCGCTGACAATTATCTTATGACAAATCAGCTGGGCATTGGTGAGTATCGTAGTTTTAGGCTGCTGGAAAGAGCCTTGACCGCTGCGCTTGGAGAAGCGTGTTTTTTTGATGGGGGTGGGGTAACGACCATGTACATGAAACGCCTGAAGATATCGGATAGATGTATCGAACAGGCGAGGGCAAATCTGTTGTGCTGATATGTCTCAGCCCGAACTCATTGTTGGTGAGGTCGGGCTGGCGTGATAGCTAACCTGAATTAATCACGATACAAAATCGTCAGCGATTGCGCGCCTTGCATGTAAGTCGTTTGTACCTGCCGGGCTCCTAGTGTTGCTTCGGAAGTATCACAAATCACTTGCCACTTGCTGCCTTCTGGCAGGCGGTAGCGGGTCGGAATCGTTGAGCTGTTGATTAAGAACAGCAGCTCTTTCCCGGCGTCAAATAAGCCAAGATACAGCGAAAAGGCGTCCAGTCCATGCCAGTCTTCAGCATTCATCGGCTGGCCGTCTGAGCGGTTCCAATGGATACGATGGTGGCCTCGGTTAGGCCCGCTGAAGGCTCGAATGAACGGTGACATATAGGTTTTTCGCCGTTCCAGCATGGTAGCGAGCCATTGGCTGAACTCTGACTTATCTTTGCATGGCGTCCAGTCCGCCCAGCTGATCTCATTGTCTTGGCAGTAGGCGTTGTTGTTCCCTCCCTGGGTATGGGACAGGGCATCGACAGCGAGAATATGAGGGATACCGAAGCTAAACAGCAAAGAGGTCATTAAATTGCGTTTTTGCCGCTCCCGGCGGCCTAGTACGGCGTAGTTTGTCGTTTCCCCTTCGATTCCTTGGTTGTTCGAGCGGTTGTCGCCATGGCCGTCACGGTTGTTTTCACCGTTGGCGTGGTTGTGCTTCTCGTTATAAGAAACCAGATCCTGCAACGTAAACCCATCATGGTAAGACACAAAGTTCACCGGTAGCTTATCGGGCCATTTACCGGCACTGAACAGGTCACGCGAGCCCATAAATCGGGTCGCAAATTCTTTGACATTGTTTTCGCGGCACAGCCAGTAGCTTTTTACCGTGTCGCGGAACTTGTCGTTGCATTCATTCCAGCCGCGAGGGAAATAGCCAAGCTGATAGCCGTCAGGTCCAATATCCCACGGTTCGGCGATGAGCTTCACCCGTTGCAGGACGGGGTCTTGACCTATTGCCTTAAAGAAGGCGCTCTGGGTATTGAACCGGTCACCATTGCGGCCAAGAGTGGCGGCTAAATCAAACCGGAAGCCGTCAATCTGGTAATGGGTGACCCAGTGGCGCAGGGTATCTAGAACGATATTCAAGCTTGGTTGGTAGGTGAGATCAAAGCTGTTTCCGCAGCCGGTATAGTTCTTGTAACTCTTGTGAGAGTCCAGTAGGTAGTATTTCTTATCCAGGCATTTGAAGTGGAATTTTGGGCCCCCCTCACCGCCTTCCGCAGTATGGTTGAAGACGATATCCATGATAACTTCGATGCCATGGCGGTGCAGCTCCCGGACCATGGTCTTCATTTCTGTGACCGGATCGTCGGTGGCATAGCGCGGTTCCGGAGCCATAAAGCATAGGCTGTTGTAGCCCCAGTAGTTGACTTTGTCCATTTTCAGCAAATGGGGCTCAGACATGCAGGATGTCACGGGAAGCAGCTGTAAGCTGGTGACACCTTGCTCTTTGAAGTAGTTGATCATGTCTGGCTGGCACAAGCCTAAGTAGGTACCCTGGTACTTTTCTTCGATCTGAGGGTGTTGTTTGGTAAAGCCTTTTACGTGCGTTTCGAAAATAACGGTTTCTTCAAGGGGGACTTGTGGCAGAGTCGTGCCATCCCAGTCGAAGCTGTGGTCTACCACTACCGATTTGGCAAAATGCCAGCTTCTATCGGCAGTAAAGGGTTCAATATAATAAGGGACTTTATTCAGGGCTTGGGCATAAGGGTCTAATATTAGGCGGTATTCGTTTTTGTCTTTTATTTGGTAACCGTATACCTGCCCCTTATTAATACCTTTGACGAAGGTGTAATGTATATCTAAGTGTTTATTCTCTAATTCAATGAAGGTTCTTTTATTGTTGTTATCAAATAAAACCAGTTGGATTTCTTTGTTTTCTGGGCAATGAATAGAAAAATTACAACCCTGATCACATAATGTAGCCCCTAGTGGATATGGCTGAGCTAATTTAGCGAACATCCTGTACATCTCTTTGCTAATTTTACACATCTATAGTGCTATTTAAGCGGGAAAATTAAATCAGTCAAGAGAAGTTTTTTTTTCTTAAAAATTTAAAAAAAATTCAGTTACCGATAATTTCAATAATATTGAATAAAAGTGACTGGCTTCTTGTTTTTATGGCTTGAGGTGTAATTTTCTTTCAGTTTTACGCCTATCCTTCGTGAGGCTTATCACGGATCGCCTCTCCACCCCATTTCCTACGCCCCTCTCATCCTCCCTCCTCCTCCCGGCGTCGGGAGGATGTAGAAAACTGTATCAAGGCTGAATATGAGTCCCGAAAAGATTGCTAGATAGCAGTCACGATAAAATATAAGAAGGGACATTCCTATGAAACACAAGTTAGTACCTGTAGCAGCGGCATTACTTACCGCGCTAGCTTCACACAATGTAGCCGCTGAATCTGCCACTGACATCTTGACTGACGGCTGGGAAGTACATGGTTACGGTTCTATGAACTTCCGTTTCAACGAAGATCTACAGTCATTTGATTCCGAGTTGGGCAAGCCTGATTACCGCACGGCTGGTACATCTGGTAAAAGTGCTAACCAGATTGAGTTCGTTCTGAAGAAACACACGGAATTTGCAAACGGCGTTTACAGTGATTTCGTTACTCGTACTGAATATGGTAACGGCGACTCTTTCTACTACACATCTTCAGGTGCCGAGAAAACCAATACTGTTGCTCAACTAGAAGTGAAAGAAGCATATGTAGCACTTGGTAACCTTCCTTACTTGGGTGATGGTACTGAGATTTGGGCTGGTCGTCGCTTCCTGAACCGTGCTGCTGGTATCCTTTCTGGTGAGTTCTGGAAACAGTCATCAGGTATGGGTGCAGGTTTTGAAACTAACTTGAGCTCAGGCCACAAAACAGGCTTTGCGGTAGTTGCTGCTGACCCTGAAGCGGGCTTTGAAGATCGCCCTAATGATGGCGAGCGTACAACCGTTACTTCTTTCGACCTTTACTACTACGGTGTTAAAGCCCTGGGCGGTAGCTTTGACTTTGATGCTAAGTTCATGACTCGCGCCGATGAAAAACTACCTCGCGTAGACTCTGCAGACGATGGTTTTGGTGTGTCGGTAACCTATAACCGTGACTACTACGGCTTCGATGGTTGGAGCCAGACTGCAATCGCATACGGTGAAGGCCTAGGCTCTAACCGTGGTGTGAACTTCGGTGGTTGGAGCGGTGATTGGCTAGAAGATTCTAAGTCTCTGTTCATTACCTCTTACGGTGTACTAAACATCAACAACAACTGGCAGTTAGGTACAGAATTCACCTACTGGGCGCCAGAGAACATGGACTGGGGCGCAACAGGCAATGCGACTGACGAAGTAACTCGTTACATCTTCGCTGCACGCCCAACTTATAAAGTGAACGATAACTTCCGCTGGGAATTCACAGGTTCTTACGCTGTTGAAGAAGTTAACGGTGGTCAGTGGGGCCGTAAAGACAAGGCAACTGATTTCTACACCCTTGAAGCGGCATCTGTTTTCACTGTTAACGCTGACTACTTCGGTCGTCCACAAATCAAGCCATACGTTACTTGGGTTGGTACTAACGATGAAGCAGCAGCTGGTGCAATCGGCATCACTGAAGCTGGTGAGAAAGATCAGTTCGTCTTCGGCGTACACGCTGAAATCTGGTTCTAAATCACATTTTTATCAAGGCAGCCCCCGGGCTGCCTTTTTCTGGTATATCTCTTTGCTTTTTTAAGTAAATTGACAAGAGCAAATAGATATACCCACTCAACATCTGGGTATCGGAGATATAGATGAATATTATAAAAACGACATTAGCAGCACTATTAGCAGCATCACTAGTAGGCTGTGCGACTTCCCCTTCAACAGAAACCATTAAAGACGTCGCTGTGACACAGCAGGCTTGCTGTGAAGGTTTCAGCCAGTTTTCATGGATACCGATGAATGGCGACAGCATTGATTTTGTGGTTGATCAGTATTCGCAAATTGGTAACTTTGCCGAAGGTAAAAGTTACTTTGCTGGTTTTGTGCTACCGGAAAACGTTGAGCGTATGCGGGTTGACCTAAAGAGCTGGATGCGCTCGACAGGTGTCTTTGCCCCCAAAGTGCTCCTGCTGAGCCCAACATTTGAAGTGGTTGAATCCATTGAACTGAATGAATTTGAGATCAAGTCATCGGATATGTTCCGTCTGTCTCGATATGAGAAGCGCTTTGAAATGAGCCAGACGACGGCACCTTATATGGTGGTATATTCACCGCTTGAGTACCGCGAGGGTGAAATTCAGATCCCACATCCGGAAAGGGTTCGGGCTGAAGAGCTAGGCTTGGCACGCCCGATGGTAACGGATCCGGTGATCCAGCACCAGAAATTTGGTTCGCTAGAACTAGATTTAAAACCCATTAACTTGCGTTCCTATCGTGTATCGGAAGCTCCTGCTGTACCAGTTGTTACCCAACCGACAACAACTGTGACACAAGCTAAAGTAGCACCAGTGGCAGCTACTACCACAGTGTCGTCAGTAGCTTCCTCATCTACAGCAGCAATGCTACCGGAAAGCGAGGCTTTCTATAACAGCCAAATTAAGGCCGCAGTAGAGAGCAATGATATGAAAAAAGCCCTGACTTTGATGGAAGAGGCCAAGCGTGCTGGTTCAAGTACGGCTGAAGCCACCTTCCTGGAGTTGATTAAAAAGTAAGGGTGCAGTTTTAACCATACCCACCAGAGCAAGGTGTTATTCGAATCCTCATTTTGCAGCATATTGGGTATATCGGGCAGGCATTCGTCTGCCCGTTCTCTTATCTATACTCAAAAATCTTGATGATTTTTGGTGACCATTCTATTTGCTTGTATTGAGTTATTTTCATGACAGATTTTACGCATTCATCTCGTACTCAACAGCCGACAGGTAAGAAAAACAAAGAAGTGGTTTACCAGGTATTCACTCGTTTGTTTGGTAATACCAACGCCACCAATAAGCCTTGGGGCACGCTGGAAGAAAACGGTGTGGGCAAGTTTGCCGATTTCACCGACAAGGCACTGAGCGAAATCAAGGCACTGGGTGTGACCCACATTTGGTATACCGGGGTGCCGCACCATGCCTTGGTGCGTGATTACACCGCCTACGGTATCGACAATGATCATCCCAGTGTGGTCAAAGGTCGCGCGGGATCACCGTATGCCGTCAAGGATTACTACAATGTGAACCCAGATCTGGCTCTTGATCCGGCTAACCGGCTTGAAGAGTTCAGAGCACTTATCGAACGCTCGCACAGACACGGCTTGAAGGTGATTATTGATATCGTTCCTAACCATGTGGCAAGACGATACCGGAGCCTGACAAACCCTGACGGTGTGGAGGATTTCGGTGCCTCTGACGATACCAGTGTCGAATATCATAAACATAACAACTTCTATTACATTCCGGACGAGTGCTTTTCGGTTCCGGTCGCAAAAGACGGATACTTGCCTTTAGGGGGGGAGTCGCATCCTTCGCTGGCAACGCCTTTTGAAGAAACACCGGCCAAGTGGACAGGTAACGGCTCGCGTTTGGCCCAGCCAGAGTTCGATGACTGGTATGAAACCGTCAAGGTCAACTATGGCATCCGCCCTGACGGCAGCAAGGATTTCGACGAGCTGCCAGCCGGTTTCGACACCCAAGGCCACGCCGCACATTTTGCTTTCTGGCAGGGGAAAGAGGTGCCGGACTCCTGGGTTAAGTTCCGTGATATTGCGCTCTACTGGTTGGCCATGGGGGTAGACGGTTTTCGCTATGATATGGCCGAGATGGTGCCGGTTGAGTTCTGGAGTTATATGAACTCATCCATTAAACAGGAAAACCCGGAAGCCTTTTTGATGGCGGAAGTGTATCAACCAGATCGCTACCGTGACTACATTCACCTTGGCAAGATGGATTATCTGTACGATAAGGTCGACTTGTACGATACCCTGAAGTTGGTGATGCAGGGCAAGGGCTCGACAGATGCCATCGTAGGGGTTCAAGAGCAACTGATGGACATTGAACATCATATGCTCCACTTCCTGGATAACCATGACGAACAGCGGGTTGCCAGCCCGGAATTTGCGGGTGATGCCAACAAAGGTAAACCTGCCATGCTGGTATCCACCTTGCTAAGCACGTCACCGACTATGATCTACTTTGGCCAAGAGGTTGGAGAGCCAGGCGATGAGGATGCCGGCTTTGGCTTAGCTTCACGTACCACGATTTTTGATTATTTCGGCGTACCTCATCATCAACGCTGGATGAACCATGGTGAGTTTGATGGCGGTCAGTTGACAGAAGAAGAGCGTAACCTGCGTGATTTCTACCAACGGTTGATGAACTTCTCGCTCAACAGCTCCGCACTGATGGGGCATTATTGTGAGCTGCATACCCACAATCGCCAGCATGGGGCGGGTTACGATGACCAGCTGTTTGCCTTCAGCCGTTTTGATGATAGTGAGCGGCTAGTCATGCTGGCAAATTTTGGCGATGCAAAAGGTGAAGTGACATTGTCACTTCCAGAGTCGCTGCTAGGGCAGTGGCAGCTTGCGGACGGCGAGTATGAGCTGGAAGAGCAACTCTATCATGCGGCTAACGCGCTGCTGGTGGTGGAAAATGGCCTCGGCAGTATAAAATTGGATGTGCGGGCGCTCGATTGCTTTGCTTTCTCACTAGCTAACTAGCAGCAAGCCTTGCGCCGCTGTAAAGCGAATAAAAGGTCACAGTCATGTGGCCTTTTTTTTAACCTGTATCTCTTCATTCAACAAAAAAATCAAATATTGCTCACAAAACGCGTTAACGTTTGGTTACATCAATTTTAGTAATAATTTCAATTTGTCAGCAAACATTAGCCTTTAAGCAATTGCCTGCATGGTATAATTTGGGTTACCAGATTGTTGTCTATTTATGTTGTAGGGAGAAGTCTATTGAGCACAGAATTAATTTTGTTAGGGATGGCGATGTTGATTGCCATCGGGATCCTACTTCACCACCCATCAAAAACCCTGGGCCTGCCTTCGCTGCTTATTTTCATCGGTGTCGGGTTATTGTTTGGTAATGGTGAACTTAATTTTGTTTATGACGATTTGGCATTAACGTCATTCATCGGCTCGTTAGCCCTGAATGTCATTGTTTTTGTGGGGGGGCTGAACACCTCTAAAGCCAGCATACAAGTGGCTTATAAAGAGGGTGGGGTGCTTTCCACCATCGGGGTACTGTTCACCACCTTCATTTTCGGTGGGCTACTTTACTACATCACAGATTTTAATATTTTAACCTGCCTGTTATTTGCCGCGGTGGTCTCGTCTACTGACGCAGCGGCGGTATTCTCTATTCTTGAATCGAAGAAGCTCAAACTAAAAGAATCGACCGATACTATCTTGGAGTTTGAGTCAGCGACCAATGACCCGGTGGCGTTGCTGCTGGTCGCCATACTGACCGAAATGTTGGTGAATACCAACCAGCAAGTCAGCGGCCTTTCAATAGGCATCGAACTTGTCCAGCAAATCCTCGTTGGCCTTGGTGCTGGTTATCTGATTGGCTGGTGCTGCGTTTGGCTGCTTAACAAAATCAAGCTTGAAGAATACGGTTTGATCCCTGTGTTCATTCTTGCCTGCTTCTTTATTGCCGCTTATGGCAGCGACATGTTAGGCGGCAATATCCTGGTGTCGTCTTATGTCGCGGGTGTGTTCATTGGTAATGAACTCAAACGCGGGCGGGAGGTCAGTAAGCACTTCTTTAACAGCTTATCGTGGCTTGCCCAGGCGTTGATGTTTATTATTCTTGGCTTGCAGTTCTTCCCGAAAGAGCTATTCGCTGATATGTGGTCCGCTATTATTCCGGCGATCGCGCTGATTTTCATCGCCAGACCACTAGCTGTTTTCCTGAGCTACCTGCCGTTTAGGAAAGTATCGTTTAAGAAGAAGTTCTTTATTTCGGCTATCGGCTTGAAAGGGGCTACGCCAATTGTCTTTGCCCTGATCCCAGCATCGGCGGGTGTTGCGGGTTCGCAAGAAATGGTGCATATGGTGTTCTTCATTGTCCTGATCTCCGTTGTCCTGCAGGGGTGGGCCATTGAGCCCCTGTCGAACAAATTGGGGCTGGTGGATAAATAACCGGTACGCATTTTTAACCCAATATTGCGACATTTTCGTTTTTCCTGTCGCGGTATTGGGTATATCGGCAGCTTGGCTGAACATCCATTACCATACATTGTTGTCATACAGAACACTTGCATATTTATCGTCATTAACTTGCTATATTTCAAAGGTTTAAAGTCTGCTTTTGTGACGCATATCGATACCGGCTAACAGAATTATGATAATTTGAACTGTTCAATTGGTTATCTTGATACACGATAGTGAGCGTTCAGCAGAGGTGATATGAAAGATGAGAGGCAACAAAAATGGATTTGCGGTTTTTGGCGGCGACTAGGTGCTTTCTTCATTGATTTGAGCCTATTGGGCTTAGTGGGCTTTTTATTGGGTACGATGTTCGCAAACACGTTTGTCCAACTGGCGGATTGGGGAAGGTTGATTGGCTTTTTCATCCTACTGACGTACTTCGGTGTGATGAACAGTGAGCGGTGCCATGGTCAGACTGTCGGCAAAAAGCTGCTGAAAATTAAGGTGGTCGATGCATCGAACTCATCGATAAGCCTTGCCAAGTCGTTACTGAGATATAGCTTTATCGCCATACCTTTTTCGCTTAACGGCTTGCAGGTTACCAACGAACTCTTGCTATCCTATATCAAATATCCGCTGTCGTTGATCCTCATCGGAGGCTTCTTTTCTCTCGGCTATCTTTTTGTGTTCAACCGCAATACTCGGCAATCAGTACATGATCTTCTAACCGGCACGTTTGTCGTTAATCTCGTTGCGGAGCCGCATAAAACTGCGGCGGTTTGGAAGCCGCATTTTGTCGTTGTCATTGCTATTCTGGCTGCTGCTGCCCTCCTTCCGGCAACGGCACCAGATATTGAAAGCTCCCCGTCTTACAGAGGACTGCTAGAAGCGCAGCAGGCGGTAAGCAGCCACGTTTCGGTCCGCTATGCAACGGTGACTGAGGGATCATTGATTGTCTCGCATTCTGGTGAAGGTAGCAAAACAACCTCCTATGTGAATGTTCAGGCCTTGCTCGGCAACAATACGGTTAATGATGAGAGCTTCGCGCAGAATCTCGCCACGACGATCATTGCTTCCTATCCGGAAGCTCTGGAGAAGGATTTGATCAATGTCTCACTGTCTTATGGCTACAGTATCGTGATCTGGTCAAGCTGGAGGACGTTTAACTATTCCTTCACCCCAGAACAGTTGAAGCCACAAGAAAGTGCCTAGCTAGGCCATCATGACTATTGGCTGCATCGCCAGCCAATACCTCTGGCCTGACCTATCACCAAGAATCACCCACCCTGCGAAACTCCCCCTCTCGGTTAATTGAAAGACCCGTCTTGTGTCTGAGTTATACGGCTCCGAGTTCGTGCACCTCTACAAAATGTGTTCAATTTCACAGACTTGATTCAAGTTAAGGGGGGCGTAGGCCGGGGGAGGATGCTCATCGCAGATGGGGGGAGGAAAATGCTTGGGTCGAATAAAAATAACTTGGAAGTTACTATGAAACGTGTAATGAAATCGTTCGCTCTGTGCTCTCTGACCGCTGCGCTTGCATTTCCGATGGCGGCGTCTGCCATGCAGGAAGGTGAAATTCTTATTTGGATCAATGGCGACAAAGGTTATGAAGGCCTTGCCGAAGTCGGTCGCCAGTTTGAAGAAGACACAGGGGTGAAAGTTAACGTTCAATACCCTGAATCACTGGAAGCCAAGTTCCAGCAAGTGGCTCCAACAGGCGGCGGCCCTGACATTATCTTTTGGGCACATGACCGTTTCGGTGGTTATGCCAAATCTGGCCTGCTGACCGAAATCAAACCGTCGCAAGCGTTCAAAGACAAGCTAGTTGATTTCAGTTGGGATGCGGTAACTTACGAAGGTAAGTTGGTCGGCTACCCAATTGCATTGGAATCGCCTTCGCTGATTTACAACAAAGATCTACTTCCTGAGCCTCCTAAGACATGGGAAGAGTTGTACGAGATCGAAAAACAAATGGCTGCCAAAGGCAAGAAAGCCATTATGTGGGATGTGAAGAATGCTTACTTCACTTGGCCAATGATCTCTGCCAACGGCGGTTATGCATTCAAGAAGACCGAGACAGGCTTTGACGGTAAGCAAATCGGCATCAACAACGAAGCCGGTGTTGCTGGTCTGAGCTTCTTGGTTGACCTTTCTAAGAAAGGTGTTGTGTCAGCAGATATGGATTACGCCGTGTCCGAGTCTGAATTCAACAAGGGTAACGTGGCAATGACCATCAACGGCCCATGGTCTTGGGGTAACCTAGAAAAATCAAAGATCAACTACGGCGTTGCGGTATTCCCGACACTGAATGGCGGTAAGTCTAACCCATTCGTTGGTGTATTGAGTGCGGGGATCAACTCTGCCAGCCCTAACACGGACCTTGCCGTTGAATTCCTGGAAAACTACCTGATCACTGACGAAGGTTTGGCGAAAGTCAATAATGACAAGCCATTGGGTGCGGTGACGCTGAAGTCTTTCCAGCAGGAGCTTTCTAAGGACAGCCGTATTGCCGCGACAATGACCAATGCGGAAAACGGCGAAATCATGCCGAACATCCCTGAGATGACGGCATACTGGTTTGCTGAAGGTGCGGCTATCGAGAATGCCCTTCTAGGTCGTCAGACGGTTCAGGAAGCATTGGATACAGCGGCTTCTCAGATCCGTTAATTCAACTAAATCAAGTATATGTCTGGCAACAGATAGACATCCACATCATGCGCAGCTCTCTTCGTAGAGTCTGCGCATTTTTGTACTTAACGACTACCCAAGGAATACACGTGAGCACGATTGAACAGGCGCCTTTTACAGAGCAGTTGTATGTTAAAGGGACATTCAATGGTTGGGGTGACGATACACCAATGAACTATATTGGTGACGGTTGTTACCAGGCTGTGGTTTGCTTTTCAGCCGATCTTCATAACTTCAAAATATCCGATCAACAAGGCACTGAGGCATTTAGCTTTGCTGCGGATAAATACAAAGCGGTCGCCTGTGAGTTGAAACAACCACAGACATTGATCCCTGCTAAGGGGATCGGCAACGATCTTACCTTCATGGCACCGGATACCGGTTTGTACACGATTTCAGTTAGGGTGTCGGACGACAAAGTTGAAATGGTGATTGAAGCTGGGGGCGAAAACCTCGATAGCGAGCCGAACCGGGCATTGTTTGACGCGGGCTTTTCGGTCGAGGCTGGCAGAGGAGATGTAACTGGCAAAGGAAACAAGGTGCTAAGCCCTGAACAATTGTTTAGTGAGCTTGCTATCAGTGTTGAGCAGAGCGCCCCGTTTGTGTTCGGTGACAATATCGACGGCTATTTTGATGGCGTGACCCACGGCTATGTCGCGGCGGGTAAGTACCGTCACAAGCAAGGCTGGTATCTCGGTGCAATGGCCTCGTTTGTCGATGGTGTGCTTAATGACAAAACCATAGCCGAAGAAGCTCGTATTTATCCTTATGGTGTTACCCACGGTTTTACAGGTGGTTCCGGTAATGACATAGAAGAAACTTTCATGTTGTTTTCCGGGCAAGACAGTCGCCAGCGCAGCGCTGCGATTACTGTTAAGTCGGCAGAGCCCGCTGTTTTAGCAATAGCTCCCCAGCTTAACCTGGCGATGGATAGTTCATCGGTGAAAGCATTTGATGGTGGTGTGGTGTACGCACTGTCTGAAGAGCTGCGCCAGGCGGGTACGCCGTCGTTTATTGCGCTTTGTGCTAACAAGTCTTTCTCTTTTAGCGAAACGACTTTTGGTGAGACGCCAGCTCTAAAAAACAAGGTGCATTTGAGCGGCCATCATGTGAAGCCGTTACTGACGTCAACCGACCCACAAGCCGAGATGACCGTGTATCTGGCTTTTGCAGAAACGGAAGCAGAGGCGATTGCGCATGCGAGTTCACTGGTTAAACAGGATGGGGTGAGCATTCACTTGCAGCAGGTTTATGACATGCTGACTCACTCTTATGTTTGGACCTCTGATCGTGAATACAACCGTGCTTTGATGTGGGCTAAGGCGGCAGGCAAGGTATTCGTATCAACCGAGTTTGGCAAAGGTATTTGGGCTGGCCTTCCTTGGTTCAAAGACTGCTGGGGGCGTGACTCCTTTATCGCCGTGCCGGGGATCACCTTGGTTAATGGTGACTTTGCCGATGCCAAGACCATCATTGATAACTTTGCGTCGATGCAGCTGACCGATGAATCCAATGTGAATTTTGGTCGTATCCCTAACCGGGTAACCAGCCTAACCAACATCATTTACAACACTACGGATGGCACGCCGTGGATGGTCCGTGAGGTGTGGGATTACTTGCGTTACAGCGGTGACAAAGGCTATGCCAAGGCTATATACCCTGTGGTTCAAACCTACATTGCCGGTATCGAGAAGCACTATCTGGATGAACACGGATTGATGACCCACCGTGACCCTGACACTTGGATGGATGCCAAGCTGGAAGGCAAGCTTCCTTGGTCGGCCCGCGGTACTCGAGCTAACGATATCCAGGCGCTTTGGTTCACCAGCCTATTGGTTGCCGTTGAACTGGCGAAGCTGACTGGTGATGAGCAGAGCGCTGAGTATTATCAGCAGATGGCTAAACGGGTGAGTGAAAGCTTCCAAAAGCTATTCTGGGATCAAGAACAACAAAAACTGGCGGATCGCCTGTATGCAGATGATCAGCGTGATCTTCAGGTGCGATCCAACCAGTTGATGACGGTAACCGTGCCTTTTGACAACGGGTTACTGGATAAGAACATCGGTGCCAAGGTGGTGAAGAATGCGGTCAGTGAGTTGTTGTTCCCGTGGGGCATCACGTCGCTGTCGCAATATGACCCGATTTTCCACCCGTACCATGCCAATCGCGATGAATACCATAAAGATGCCGCCTACCACAACGGGACAATCTGGGGCTGGAATGCCGGCTTTACGGTTTCAAGCCTGATCGAATATGGTTACGCGGATTTTGCCTATCAGCTAACCAAGAACCTTTCAGAGCAGATTTTGTATCTCGGTCATCGAGGGGCGATGAGCGAGAACTTGGATGCCTTTTTGAATCAAGAGGGCGGGTTAACCACAACCGGGACTTATGCCCAGGCTTGGTCGGTGTCGGAGTTTACCCGCAACGGTTATCAGGACTATATTGGCTTCAAGCCGGAGTTACTGGCAGACAAGGTAGTACTGGCTCCTTGTTTGCCATCGAGTTGGAAGCAGTTTGATGCCGAGCTTCGTTTCGGTGAATCGAATGCATTATCTGTTAGTTACCAGTTTACCGATCAAGGCTTGCAGCGTTTTGAGCTGGCTTATAAGGAGACTAGTTTTTCCCAAGCTGTGGCAGTGCAGCTTGACCTTCATTTGATGGCACAAGACAAGGCAAAGTACCAATTAGTACTCGTGCCCGATGAATTACCGGCAGTGATCGAGTTTGATCCTGCTGTTGCCTCAGTGGTTGTGAACGGTAAGCAACGCGATCTTGTGCAAATCCAACCAAGCTATGCTGCCGTTATTGGTGATCTAGCCTTTGCCAAGCCGGATCTCTCTTTGGCGTTCCCGGTGCTACAGGGGCAGCATGTGCTGCAGCAGCAAGTCGAAAATGCAGATCTTGTACAGGCGACTGATTAAGGGAGCAGGTTTAAGTTCGCCCAGGGAGTAAAGGAAAGCGCTGCACGAATGCAGCGCTTTTTGTATGGTCGTCGGTCAGCTGGCTGAAGGAGCAGCATGATACTCACTCTGAGTCCATATAGGTACGTCCTTCAAGCGAGTAGGGCTCATTGTCATCGTACAGGTTACGTTGCCCCCTGAGCTTTTTCATCTTGGCTTCAAGGGCTCTGGCTTCTTGGTAATTACCCTCTTGGTAAGCAATGTGAAGGCGTTGTTCGATATCTTCGATCCGATCATGGCTGCTCATGTGATGATCCTCCATTTGAAAGTTGTACTTACTTGAGTAAGCCGTTATTCCCGCTCGCGGCTTAGCTTGGCTAAGAAGCAGTACAACCAACTTGTCGTTTCAGTTTTAGTGTAGGAGCGGTTCGACTCCTGTTCCACTTGCTACTGTCCTGAAAGTGTTTTGGATCAATCCAGATTGAATTTTTCTACCATAGTGAGAAATCGATTTGCCCAGGCACTTTCACTGTGGATACCGCCGTTATCTACGTCGAAATGGCATTTTAGCTGGCAAGATTTGCGGTTCAGAATGCCGGCAAACTCAACCGCTAACTCATGGTAGAGGGCCGGGAAACCATCGATAGCAGGATCGCTGGTTTCGTGGGTACCGATATCCATGTAGATCTCTATGGGGCGCTCAATGCAAGCTTGTTCAATGAATGTCCTCATCTCTTTAGCTGCAAACCAGAAGGCAGGAGAGAACACGCCGGCCTTAGAGAAGGTGTCTTGATACCTTAATGCCGCATACAGGCTGATAAACCCGCCCATTGAGCTGCCGGCAATGATGGTTGATTCGCGCTCTGGCAGGGTGCGGTAGTGACTATCGATATACGGCTTGAGGGTCTGGACGATAAAATCGCAGTACGCGTCGCCATCGCCACCCTGCGGCTCGATAGCTTGCTCCCAGTTGGCCAGAACTGCTGGTGGAGCAAATGTCCAAGGTGAGTATTCGTCACGGCGGCCTAGATGACCTCGCAGCGGGCTACAATCTATGGCTACCACGATAAAGCCTTTTGATTCTCCTTTGGCCTGAAGTTCATCCAGTTGTTCTGCAACTTGCCAGCTTGCGCCTGCTATACACAGTTCTGGCTCAAATACGTTCTGGCCATCATGCATATACATTACAGGGAACTGTTGTGAACTTCTGTCATAGTTTGCCGGGAGGTATACACGAACATGGCGTTTGCGGCCGAGTTGGGGGATATGCATATTTTCATGGACGATCATCCTTGCGGGATCATAGTTTTTCTGGGTTGGGTCAAGAGGCATTGGTATGGCTACTCCGTACGCGACGCATAAAAAAAGCGCTGTTGGTTTAATCAACAGCGCTTGCTTTAGCCAAGAAACGTTAAGTCACTTGGTGAAAAGAGGGGGAAACAGGTTTCCTTATACACCAGGCTCTTTGTACAGGCGGCGGCAGGCTTTACCATCGCTGTGGAACAGGTGACAGCGGTGCGCTGGGATATCGACTTTGAACGAATCGCCAGCATCAACGTCAATGGTATCTGGGCGGCGGTAGATGAAGTCGGCATCCATGTGCTCAAGGCGCAGGTATGCTTGGGTTTCGTAACCCAGTTTTTCGACTACCTGGACGGTACCCTCGATAGTTGCATCACCTTCACCTTCAGGTACTAAGTGCTCAGGGCGAACACCCAGAGACATGCGGTCGCCTTTGGTCACAGTGCTACCGTCTACAGGGATCCAGAATGCTTTGCCATTCGCCATTTGAACCATCACGCGCTCGTCTTCAACCTGCTCGATGAACACGCTCATGAAGTTCATCTTCGGTGAGCCGATGAAGCCGGCAACAAAGCGGTTTTGCGGGTAGTGGTATAGCTCAAGTGGTTTACCAACCTGGGAGACATACCCACCATCAAGGACCACGATTTTCTGTGCCATGGTCATCGCTTCTACCTGATCGTGGGTAACGTAGATCATGGTGCAGCCCAGCTGCTTGTGAAGTTTGGCAATTTCGATACGCATCTGAACACGCAGCGCTGCATCTAGGTTAGATAGCGGTTCGTCCAGTAGGAATACATTTGGCTGAGAAACCAGAGTACGGCCAATTGCAACACGCTGGCGCTGACCGCCCGATAGCGCCTTTGGCTTGCGCTCAAGAAGGTGGCCTAGCTGAAGAATGTCTGCAGCGTGGTCAACACGGCGTTTGGTTTCTTCCTTGTCGGCTTTCGCTAGCTTCATGCCGAATGACATGTTGTCGAACAGGTTCAGGTGAGGGTATAGTGCGTAAGACTGGAATACCATGCCCACACCGCGCTCAGACGGTGGCACGTCATTCATGCGTTCTTCGCCGATGTACAAATCACCTGAAGTAATGTCTTCAAGGCCAGCGATACAACGTAGAAGTGTTGACTTACCACAGCCTGACGGACCTACGAAGACAACGAACTCACCTTCAGCAATATCGAGATCAACGTTTTTCGAAATCAGGTTATCTCCATATGCTTTACATACATTTCGTAAAGTAACACTCGCCATCGAGCCTATTCCTCTAAGTTGTTGTTGCCAGCAAGGCCTCATCTTATGCGGGTACGGCCTTGCGGGTAAAGAATTTTTCCGTGTAATTGAAGAAAAATCGGGTAGAGCGTGATTCACTAGGGAATCAACGCCTACCCTGACAAAATCCAAATTATCTACTTCCCCAAGAAATAAAATGGTGCTGTCGTCTTTAAAAAAAGTGGTTAGTGCAAAAGCGCATTTACCTAAGAAAAGAACAGTGTCTTCAACTACCCCAGTGGGTATGGTTGTATTCTTGCCGAGAAAAAGTGCTGAAACATCCTCCTTATCAATAAATAAAAAGGGGGATGAGGGGGGGAGGAGTGTTTAGATCACACTTTGTCATTGTAAGGGCTGAAGGGAGCTTTTATTCCCGTTAGTATGTGCGCTGTATCACAATCAACCGTCGTTATTAGATCTGCATCACTAAGCGAAACGACGGAGATCACGCTTTTCACACTTGGGGGGTGGGGGCGTAGGACGCAGGATGATGCCGAGTGCTTGATACTGTTGGAAGATACAGACTGAAATTTGTATCGCGGAATGACCTCTGCAATACAATCAATAACAATCATGAAGGATGTTAACAATGAAGAAAGTCCTCAGCACAGTCGCATTATGTACCCTTGCTGCTCTTGGTTCAGTATCTGCGCATGCAGCGATTGAAGAAGGTCAACTTACCATTTGGATTAATGGTGACAAAGGTTATAACGGCTTGGCAGAAGTAGGTAAACAGTTTGAAGAAGACACTGGCGTAAAAGTCACTGTCGCTTTCCCTGATAACCTTGCAGAGCGTTTCCCACAGGTTGCTGCCGCTGGTGATGGTCCGGATATCGTATTCTGGGCCCACGACCGCTTCGGTGGCTACGCGAAAGCAGGTCTACTGGCTGAAATCAACCCGTCTCAGGCGATGAAAGACAAAATCATCGACTTCACTTGGGACGCGGTATCATACGACGGCAAATACGTAGGCTACCCTGTTGCTGTTGAAGCACTTTCACTGATTTACAACAAGGATCTTGTTCCAAACCCGCCTAAGAACTGGGAAGACATTGAAGCGCTAGACAAGAAGCTTCAGAAGGACGGCAAGAAAGCGATCATGTGGAACCTGAAAGAACCGTTCTTCACATGGCCAATTCTGACTGCTGACGGTGGTTATGCCTTCAAATTCACCGCGAACGGCTACGACGTAAAAGACGTAGGTGTGAACAACGCCGGTGCGAAGTACGGCATGAATTTCATCAAGTCCTTGGTTGATAAGAAAGTTATTTCACCAGACATGGATTACAGCATTTCTGAAGCTGAGTTCAACAAAGGTACTGTTGCAATGACAATCAATGGCCCATGGTCTTGGGGTAACATTGAGAAGTCTGGTATCGACTATGGTGTCACGCTACTTCCGAAACTAAACGGCAACCCGTCTAAACCTTTTGTTGGTGTACTAACTGCAGGCATCAGCGCAGTTTCTCCTAACAAAGACCTAGCTGTTGAGTTTATCGAAAACTACCTACTAACAAATGAAGGTCTGGCAAAAGTTGATGCTGATAAGCCTCTAGGTGCTGTTGCGCTTAAGTCTTTCCAGCAGAAGCTTGATAAAGATACCCGCATTGCCGCGACAATGGACAACGCAATGAACGGTGAGATCATGCCAAACGTTCCACAAATGACCGCATTCTGGTACGCACAGGGTAACGCAATCCAGAACGTAGTAGACGGCCGCCAGAGTGTTGATGACGCCCTAGACGCCGCCGCGGGTCACATTCTTAAGTAATACGTTTTACGGGGAGGGGTAACTCTCCCCATCTTTATTTGACATTTTGCTAGCAAGGAGCTGAGATGCAGTCAGTTCAAGGTGCAGAACTTCTAGATTCACCTCAGGAAAGTTCGAAATTAAATTATCGTAAGTGGCTGAAATGGTCACTACTCGGCATGATCGGTACGGTTAACGGTTATGCTACTGTCTTAATGTACGCCCAGGGTGAAATTCCCTTCGCGCTTCTTACCGTTGTTCTCACAGCTCTTGCTCTTTATATTTTTGGTAGTAAGAAAACCTACGCCCATCGCTATATCTATCCTGGTATCGCCGGGATGATTATTTTCGTTATCTTCCCACTGATTTATACGGTTGGCTTGGCATTTACCAACTACAGTGCCTCTAACCAGTTGTCTCTAGAGCGTGCGCAGAATGTGCTGCAGCAACGATCTTTCTTGTCAGGGGAAAGCTACGGTTTCGATTTGTACAAGGTGGAAAACGGTCACCAGCTAATCATTAAATCCAATGGTGATCTCTTGGCTTCGGAAGTGTTCGATATTTCCAACCCGCCTGCTGAAGACTTCATGAATCTGCATCAGGTTGATGCGGTGCAGGGCGAGAAAGAAGTTATCCGTACTATCGTGCAAAACCGTGCAAACCTGAACAAGGTTGAACTGGAGATGCCAAGCGGTGAGCACATTCGTATGAGTGGCCTGCGTAAATTCGCGGCTGAAACACCGCTGTTTACTTTGCAGGACGATGGCGAGTCACTACTGAACAACGAGACCAATCAGCTGTTCAAGCCAAACTATGAGATTGGCTTCTACCAGCCTGTTGATGCCAATGGTGAGTTCGTCGAAAAACCAATTTCACCTGGATTCGTGGTCGGTGTCGGTGCAGCCAACTTTGAGCGTGTATTGACTGATGATGGTATCAAAGAGCCTTTCATTGGCATCTTCGTGTGGACGGTTGTCTTTGCCTTCCTTGCGGTGGCCCTGACACTTGCTCTGGGTATGATCCTTGCCGTTATTGTTCAGTGGGAACCGCTTAAATACAGTGGTGTGTACCGAGTACTGTTGATCCTTCCTTATGCGGTACCGTCATTTATCTCGATTCTGATATTCAAGGGTTTGTTTAACCAGAGCTTCGGTGAGATAAACATGTTGCTTGATGCCATGTTCGGGATTAAGCCATCGTGGTTCTCTGATCCGGTCATGGCCCGAGTGATGGTTGTACTGGTAAATACCTGGCTTGGTTTCCCTTACATGATGATCCTATGTATGGGCCTGTTGAAGTCAATTCCTGAAGATTTGTACGAAGCGTCTGCCATTGATGGTGCCGGCCCAATCCAGAATTTCTTCAACATCACACTACCAATGTTGATTAAGCCGCTTACGCCGCTATTGATTGCCAGCTTTGCCTTTAATTTCAACAACTTTGTTATGATTCAGCTATTGACCTCTGGTGGTCCGAACATGGTCGGCACCTCAGAGCCAGCAGGCTACACTGACTTGCTAGTAAGTTATACCTACCGTATCGCGTTCGAAGGTGGCGGTGGTCAAGACTTCGGCCTAGCCGGTGCAATCGCAACAGTTATCTTCCTATTGGTCGGTGGTATGGCACTACTTAACCTGAAATTTACCAACACTAAGCTTGAGCAGGACTAAGGAGAGACGTCATGCCAATGGTTCAACCTAAGTCATTAAAATACCGGGTATGGGCAACACACATTGGATTGTGCTTGTTCTTGGCTGCAACGATCTTCCCGCTATTGATGATTGTTGCTATCTCCCTGCGTGAAGGTAACTTTGCTGGTGGTGAGTTAATTCCAAGTAACCCAACTCTTGATCACTGGCGATTAGCGCTAGGCTTCTCGGTGACCAACAGTGACGGTAGCGTGACACCACCGCCATTCCCAGTACTACTATGGCTGTGGAACACCGTGAAGGTAGCAGGTATTACTTCTATCATCATCGTGGCGCTATCGACAACCAGTGCCTACGCGTTTGCTCGTATGCGCTTCAAAGGCAAGAGCACTATCCTGAAAGGGATGATGATTTTCCAGATGTTCCCTGCGGTACTTGCTCTGGTTGCGTTGTACGCCTTGTTTGACCGTTTGGGTCAGTACATTCCGTTCTTGGGGCTAAATACACACGGTGGCCTGATTTTCTCTTACCTTGGCGGTATTGCCCTGCACGTTTGGACAATCAAGGGGTACTTCGAAACCATCGATGGTTCACTGGAAGAAGCGGCAGCTTTGGATGGTGCAACGCCTTGGCAGGCATTCCGCTTGGTTCTTCTGCCACTGTCGGTGCCGATTCTTGCGGTAGTATTTATCTTGTCGTTCATCGGTGTGGTGACTGAAGTACCGGTAGCCTCACTGCTACTGACGGATGTAAGCAACTATACGCTAGCGGTTGGTATGCAGCAGTACCTGTACCCGCAGAACTACCTATGGGGTGACTTTGCGGCGGCCGCAGTGCTATCAGCGATTCCTATTACTACCGTCTTCCTTCTGGCCCAGAAGTTCTTGGTCGGTGGTCTAACAGCAGGTGGTGTGAAAGGGTAATTTATCCACTGTTTGCCTGACGTAGCAACGCAAACCGGATGCCTCGGCATCCGGTTTTTTTATGGGAAACTCCAGCTACAGAGTGTTTGTCATTGTGGTAAGTGTGATTCTTATCAGTAAAGCAGGGAAGCGGATATCATCCCATTAAAGCGATATATTGCTTTTATTTCAGATAATAACTGCTACGCTTTAGAAGTTGGTTTACGTTGTGAATAAACCCAAATATGTGGAGGCTTCTAATGAAAACAATACTTGTTCTGATGATGCTTGCTTTTTCTGGATTTACTTTCGCCAATTCTTCATCGGGTCACAGTGGCGGTAGTACAGTGACTGCACCACAAATAATCTGTATGTATGAAGGGAAGATATTGGGTGTAACAGCCATTCCGGTCTATGAATGTACTAAGCTTAAAAAAGAGATGAAGGAAGGCTCGAACAATTAGATTTGCCTCATTCTTATAAAAGTGATCATCAATATGGTCACTTTTTTTATTTATAAAATATCAATTAACCGTCAATCTATAATCATGTTTCCTATTGCTTTTTTGTGATGACTTTCTGTTTATTATTATCAACTTGCTCAAAAAGTAAAATTTTGAATAAATGATAGGTTTTAACTATTTAAGCCATTTTTATAGTTCCACATTCTAGTTTGTGCTGATAGAATCATTCTAGTGGGGTATAAATGAGTGCCCCGATGAATAATAACAACATGCTTGTTTTTCACTTAGGCAAGCAACTCCCGGGCCTAGTGCCTAACGAAGGTTTGGCCGCCGATCTGTTAGGGTAAGCTGGGCTCCAAATGACATTGGCGTTGCTGCATAGCTGGGCTTACCTTTGCACAAAGAGTAAGTTTATTTAGTAACCAAAACCCGACACAACTGTTCGGGTTTTTTTGTATCTGCGGCATTGCGACTGGCTTGAATCACCCGCCGGTAAAGTCTTATCGGTGACGACCGTTGTTCCCTTAACTTTCGTCGCCGCGTTTTGTCGGGTTATTTAAGGAAAGGAAATAGCTTTTCAATTTCCTCTGGGGATAGTCCCTCAACGCGCTCGATATTGCGCTCCGGGATCCCTTCAGGATCAGGGTAGTGTTTTAACACTTTTTCCATGCTCTCTTCACGGATCAGGTGAAAAATGGGGTAAGGGGAGCGGTTTGTTAAGTTCTCGGCGTCTTCGGGCTCTGTGCCATGGAAGCAATAGTCAGGATGGAAGCTCGCAACTTGATAGATACCTTGGTAACCCATCTGGAAGACCAGCGCATCAATAAGGTCAAGGTATTGGTTATAGTCTGCAAAGTCATCGAAGAGGCCTGGTGTTACGACTAAGGTGGTTTCCAGTTCGTCTACTGGAGTGCGATCGAGTTGCTTGAGCTGCTGGTAGATCTCTTCCAACAGAATATCTTCGCTTTGCGCCTCGGAGATGAAGATCTGGATTTGCTGGTTGCGATTGGGCTTGGCTGCAAAAGGGCAGAGGTTTAGCCCGATGACGACCTGTTCCAGCCACTGTTGGACTTGCTGGTGTACTTGTTGTTTTTTTGTATTTTGCATAGCTGACTTCTGGTTGGGCCACTGAGCAATGTGGCAGAGTTAGTTAACGGTATTGTTATAGTGAATATCATAAAAAAGGCCAGCTAACGCTGGCCTATTAATTTGGAACCTGGCGACAGATTAGGCTTCAGCAGACTCTGCTGGTGCTTTCTCTGCTTCCGGTGCCGGGAACTGCTTGACTGGCTTGGCAACAAGCTGACGTGTCGCTGAGCGAACTTCAGCAATGGTCACTTCAAGCTGATCGCCAAGCTGGTATTCTTTCATCTTGTCGATGTTCACAACGCCTAATTCGCCGTTGCACTCAATACGCTCTTTGTTGTCGAGGATAAGAGGAGCCGGGATGAAGGCGGCTGCGCCATTCTCAAGCAGGCGAACACGCATACCGGCACGGTTGATGTCGAAGATTTCAGCAGTAAACACAGTTGCGTCCTTGACGGCATCTTTTAGCAGGCGAACGTATAGCCAATCGGCCACATCGCGTTCGGCCATGCGGTGGTTGCGGCGGTGGGTCGCGATCTCTTCGCCCACGCTATCGTCCGGTGTCTGGCTAGGTTCTTGGCCTGAGATAACCGCTTTAAGTAGGCGGTGGTTTATCATGTCACCATACTTACGGATAGGCGATGTCCAGGTCGCGTAGACATCAAGGCCCATCGCGTAGTGGGCTGCAGGTTTGTTACCTACTTCACTGTAAGCCTGGAATTTACGCAGACGGTTGTCTAGGTATGTCGTGTCCTGATCGTTCAACCAACGACGAAGGGCACTGAAGCCTTCAAGCGTCAGCAGTTGTTCTTTTTCAAATGGTGCTTCGGCTTTGGTCAGGAAGTCCATTGCAGTATCCAATTTTTCAGGATTAAAGCCGTTGTGGTAGTTATAAACACCAAAACCGAACTTTTCTTGCATTACGCGACCCGCACAGATATTCGCTGTGATCATCGCTTCTTCGATCATACGGTTCGCAGTACGGCGTGGATCGGTGTGGATAGCAACAACATCGTTATCTTCGCTCAGTTCGAAGCGGTAGTCTGGACGATCCGGGAATACCACCGCGTTGGCTGCACGCCAGTCGCTGCGCGCATTAGCAAAACCGTGCAGGGCCTTGATTTGTTCGAGGATGGTTTCGTTCGGCGCCCAGTTTTCACAAGCACCGTGCTCAAGCAGATCAGAAACATTGTCGTAAGCCAAACGGCCCTGCGACGTGATCCAGGCGGCAAAGAAGTGAATATCGTCTTGGATCACTCCATCTTTGTCGATGCTGACGCGGCAGCAAAGGGCTGGGCGTTTCTCGTTTTCTAGCAGCGAACACAGCTCATCGCTCAGTTCGCGAGGCAGCATTGGGATGTTACGGCCCGGTAGGTAGATGGTAAAGCCGCGTTCACGCGCTTCTTTATCCATTTTGTCGCCAACTTCGATGTAGGAAGTAGGATCGGCAATGGCGATAGTGATTTCAAAGCTACCGTCTTCCTTGGCAACCGTGTAAATTGCGTCATCCATATCTTTGGTTGATTCACCATCGATAGTGATGAATGGAAGCTCAGTCAGATCTTCACGCTCCAAGCCTTCTTCGAGCATTGACCAGCTGTCCTGCGGAGCAGGCTCGGCATTTGGCAGATCGTGACGAGCCAGTGTGACCCACCAAGGCGCAATCTTGTCGTTGCTGTCCGTGATCTTTTCTTTGATTTCACAGAAGAACGTCTTGTTGTCACCCACCAATGGATGGCGAGTCATATTGGCAACAACCCAGTCGCCTTCTTTAAGCAACTCCGGGTTTAGACCTTTGACAGGTCGAGCTTTAATAGCATCTTTCAGCTGAGGGTGATCGGGAACAACATGCAGGCGATCACGGATGAGTTTCACTCGGCCAATGAAACGAGTAATGAATTGCTCGATCAATTCCTGTGGTTCAGCGACTTCGCGTTCCTTTTCCGTACGAATAACCGCCATAACACGGTCACCGTGCATAACGTTTTTCATATAGTTAGGTGGAATGAAGAAGCTTTCTTTGTTGTCGACTTCAAGAAAGCCAAAGCCACGGTCAGTTGCCTTGATGCTGCCTTCTTTCTTAGGAAGTGTTTCCTGAATTTGTTTTTTAAGCTGTGCTAGTAAAGGATTATCTTGAAACATTATGCCCGGTCTCAGGTTGTTAACAGGGACACTATAAAGTTTTCAGCCCACAAAACCAAGCGCCAAGCCGATGCTGACATCGGATTATCATATTTGTTAAGCAGGAAATTAATCAGCGGTTGCGATAATTCGCTCTTGGGGGAATGAGTTGGCGAGGCTCAGGGGGCGTTGAAGCAACTATTTGTAACAAAAGTCGGTCAAATAGGGGCAAATGAAATGTGTTTTAAATGCGATGAGTGATTAATTTTCCTCGAAAATGGCTGCCCTGTTGCACTTATTGTATAAATAATAGGTGCTTGAAGGTTAATTTGTGACAGTGCTCAATTTTTTCTGGCTTTTTATCTTGTAATGGCGCACAATGCGCGCCTCTATAGTCGAGGCCCATGCTTGTGGTTGCTGTTGCAGAACCGTTTTATAGCAGTAGGGGCCCCGTTTTACGTTAGATCATTTATTGGGATCCCAATGCAAGAATCTGTTACAGAATTTCGCCAGTTAGACCTGGCCGACACACTACTATCCGCACTAGACTCAATGGGCTTCGTTGCGCCGACTCCTATCCAGGCGGCGTCTATTCCTCTTCTACTTACTGGTACTGATGCACTAGGTAAAGCGCAGACAGGTACAGGTAAAACAGCGGCATTCTCACTGCCACTGCTAAACAAACTGGATCTTGGCCAGCACAAGCCACAGGCTATTGTTATGGCACCGACTCGCGAACTAGCGATTCAGGTTGCTGCTGAAATCAAGACTCTGGGTCAGAATGTTAAGGGCCTGAAAGTTCTAGAGATTTACGGTGGTGCTTCTATCGTTGATCAAATGCGTGCCCTTAAGAACGGTGCCCACATTGTTGTTGGTACGCCTGGCCGTGTTAAAGACCTTATCACGCGTGATCGTCTACACCTTGATGAAGTACACACGTTTGTACTTGATGAAGCAGACGAAATGCTGAAAATGGGCTTCGTTGACGACGTTACTTGGATCATGGAGCAAGCGCCAGAAACAGCACAGCGTGTTCTGTTCTCAGCAACTATGCCGCCAATGGTTAAAGAAATCGTTGACCGCTTCCTGCGTGAACCTGCGCGTATCGACGTTGCTGGTGAAAACCGTACTGTATCTCAGGTTGAGCAGCAGTTCTGGGTTGTTAAAGGCGTAGAGAAAGACGAAGCAATGATGCGTCTTCTTGAAACTGAAGATACTGATGCGTCTATCGTATTCGTACGTACTCGTCAGGATACCGAGCGTCTGGCTGATTGGCTATCTGCACGCGGCTTCAAAGCAGCGGCACTTCACGGTGACATTCCTCAGTCTCTTCGTGAGCGTACTGTTGATCACATCAAGAAAGGTGTTATCGATATCTTGGTAGCAACCGACGTTGTTGCTCGTGGCCTTGACGTGCCACGTATTACGCACGTATTTAACTACGACATCCCATTCGATGTTGAGTCGTACATTCACCGAATTGGTCGTACTGGTCGTGCTGGTCGTAACGGTAAAGCGATCCTATTGGTTCGTACTAACCAGATCCGCATGCTGCGTACTATCGAGCGCGTAACTAAGTCTCGCATGGAAGAAATCCAACTTCCGCTACGTGACGCTGTTGCTGAAGCCCGTCTGAACCGCCTGGGTCAGGAGCTAGAAGCACAGAAAGAAGAAGCAAGCCTAGAAGCTTTTGTTGAGCTGGTGGAGAAACTACAAGAAACTATCGAAGTTGATGCTTCAACACTTGCCGCTATGCTACTTAAGCGCCAGCAGGGTAACCGTCCTCTGTTCTACAAAGGTCCAGACCCAATGATTGCTGCCATCGAGCGTGACAAGCAGCGCCGTGAGCGTCGTCGCGATGACCGTGGCGGTGAGCGTGGTGAGCGTCGTGAACGTCGTAGCTTCAACACTGCTGACTGGGATACATACCAGCTACAGGTTGGTCGTGAGCAAGGTGTTCAGGTGAAAGATATCGTTGGCGCAATCGCAAACGAGCTTGGCCTAAGCAAAGAGTTCATCGGTGCAATCAAACTGGCTCCAGAACACACTTACGTTCAGCTTCCTAAGAAGATGACTAGCGAAGTGGCTGCACAGCTTAAGAAGCTACGCATTCGTCAGAACGAAGCGAAAGCTGTCGTTGTCGCTGACGATGTACTGCGTGAGCACCGTCGTGGCGGCCGTGATGGCAACCGTGGTGGCTACCGTGGTAACCGCGATGGCAACCGTGATGGTAACCGTGAAGGTAACCGCGAAGGCTTCCGCCCTCGTCGTGACGGTGAGCGTCGTTTCGACCGTAACCGTGGCGGTGACAACCGTGGTAGCTTCCGTGGTGAGCGTAACCATGGTGCACCTCGTCGCGACCGTAAGCCTCGCTTCGAAGATTAATCAGCTTAGATTACATAATCTGATTTGATGACTTGAGAATCCAGCTCCCTTGGGGCTGGATTTTTTTATGCCCGTAAAATGTGGCCCACTTGCAATCTTCTAATGACTTGATCTTCATGATGCCAAGTCTGTCTTTTAAGACAGTGATGATTGTTCCCTGTGGCACACGCTCTATACTTTTCCAAATGGTTATAAAAAGGGAAAGTCGACATGCAACCAGAAGTCTCAACATGGTTAGCACGGGATCCTGATCCGGTGACACGCGAAGAGCTACAACAGCTCGTTGATGGTAATAACCAATCAGAGCTGGCTGAGCGGTTTGCTTCTCGACTGGCCTTCGGTACTGCCGGGCTGCGCGGGATCGTTGGGGCCGGACCAAATCGGATGAACCGGCTGGTTATTCAAGAAACGGCATTGGGGCTAGGTAAGTACCTGCAGCAGGTTGAACCACAGTCTGCGCTCAAGGGGGTGGTCATTGGCTATGATGGCCGTCCGGATTCGCGTCAGTTTGCCCACGATGCTGCTGCAATGCTAACGTTCATGGGGATCAAGGTTTATCTGACAGAAAAAGTGGCACCCACCCCAGTGGTCGCCTTTGGTGTCCGTCAGTTGAATGCAGCAGCAGGCGTGGTCGTCACTGCGAGTCATAACCCACCGGAGTATAACGGGTTCAAGGTATACTGGGGTAATGGCGCCCAAATTATTCCTCCTCACGACTCGGGTATAGCCGGTCAAATTGATATCGCTGCTGCAGAGCCGTTACCGCACCACTCGGTTGAGGATGGAGAGCGGCAAGGGCTGCTGGTCTGGTTAAATGACGATTTCTATACTGAATACCGTAGGGCGTTGAATAATAGCCCGCTGCTTGCAAATCAACATCAGCCTGAGGCTCTGAGTCTTGCCTACACTGCAATGCACGGCGTTGGTGCGGAGCTGGCCGAATCACTGTTGGCCGATGCCGGGTTTAGCAAAGTTTACAGTGTGGCCGCACAGCGCGAGCCCGATGGGACATTTCCCACCGTTAACTTCCCTAACCCGGAAGAGCCCGGGGCAATGGATCTTGTAATTGCGGAAGCCGATAAGCATCAAGCCATGCTGGCCTGTGCCAATGATCCTGATGCCGATCGCTTTGCCGTCGCAGTGAGAACGGAGGAAGGGGAATACCAAATGCTGACTGGGGATCAGGTCGGTGCCTTGCTGGGGCATTATTTGCTGACCCATGCTGCCCCGACCCAAAATTTGGTTGGTACCACCATTGTTTCTTCCACCTTGCTCAAGAAAATCGCCGAGTCGATGGATGCCGTGTTCTACCAGACGTTGACCGGGTTCAAGTGGTTGACCAACGTCGCGATGGAAAAACAAACCGCAGACAGTCAATTTCTATTCGCCTATGAGGAAGCGTTAGGCTACACCGTTGGTAATACTGTGTGGGATAAAGACGGGTTGTCCGCCTTGGTGGCGTTTGCCCAGTTAGCAGCAGAGTTGGCGGCAAAAGGAAAAACGGTATGGGACCAGCTTGAGTCTATCTACCGGGAGCACGGCCTGTATATCAACGCCCAGCGAAGTATCGCCTTGCAACCGGGTTCGCCACCGGTAGGTGACAGTTTGCGCGCAACGCCTCCCACCCATATAGCCGGAAGAGGGGTGGCCATTATTGATGATTTGAAACTGTCGCAGCGTATCCATGCCGATGGGCAGATTGAGCAGATAGACCTACCGCCAAGTGATGTATTGATTTATCACCTCGACGATGGATCCCGGGTGGTGGTCAGGCCGTCGGGGACAGAGCCTAAGCTCAAGTGTTATTACGAAGTGGTTGAAGCGATGAGCCACGAAGACTGTTTCAGCCATGTTCAGCAGCATGCCCAACAGGCAATGGAGGATTTGATTCGTAAGCATCAGGCTTCACTGGAATAATGTCGTTTCCCCAGCGAGGTTGTGCCGTACTGGCTGGGGAAAGACCTACATAGCAAAAGCCACCGGGATGGCTTGCTTAGCCATTACGCTGCTCGTTGAGTTCAGCGTAAGTGTGAAGCAAGTCGGTCAGTACTTTAATCCAGCCAAATGCGTCTTTGGGCGCGTTGACCAACAGTCTTTCTACCTGTTCGCAATGCTGCTCTAAGGTGACTGCTTCTTCCAGGTTGAATGACATCGCGTAGAAATGCCAAAGTATAAGGCGGGTCATGCGCACGGTATTCTGGTTGGCATTTTCCGATGCGGCAAACGCGGTGCTGACTTCACCAAGTGCGATGGCTGTCATTCGCAGCATGGCATCGAACTGTGCAGATTTCATGCGATCTTCGCTGTCAATCTCTTCCTGCTCAAAGGTAAAGATTTCTTGCATCATATCTTCAGGCACCATGCGGCCAATCACCCTTAAGCTGAACTCTTCCAGCTCATGGCGTGGCATCGTCATCAGGCACTCTAGTTTGTAATCGCGTTCCATTGTATCTCTGCTTGGCTATCAGTTGTGGGGCGCGTATTTTGCGTGATTTTGAACGTAATTTCCAGCAATCGGACGGCGTTTACTTGGTTTGCAGGTAAGTGTGGCGAAATAGGGGGATAATGCTTTGACAGATTACTGACAAAGCACAGTAAACCTTGCGGTATGGTCGGCGCGAATTTGTAACGAAAGCGACATTATGACCAAGCAACAGAAGCGCATTGAGCCTCAAATAACAGAACTGGGTATCTCATCATCTGAATCCTCGGCACCGAAGAAAAGTGTCAAGCCACGTCGTTCTTACCGGAAATTAAAGTTTGCCGTAGTCGGAGTCTGCCTACTCACTACGGGAGGCTTGATTAAAATGGGCATGGATATCAATGATGAAGTCACCACTAAGTTTGAGGGGCAACTGTGGCAGCTTCCTTCGGTTGTTTACGCGCGTGAACTGTCGCTACAACCGGGTGTGCTGGTTCGTTATGAAGACTTGGTCAATGAACTAGAAGCGCTGAAATACCGCAAGGTAAGCAAGCCGACCCGCCCGGGTGAATACTCGACAGGCCGCTTGACAGTTGAAATGATCCGCCGTCCTTTTGAGTTCCGTGATGGTCAGCAGGAAGCTCGGCATGTGGTGGTCAAATTTGACTACTCTAAAGTAAAGTCGATCACTGAGGCTGAGTCTAACCGAGAGCTGGGTTATATCCGAGTTGAGCCCAAGATGCTTGGCATGCTAGAAGCACAAACAGAAGAGCAGCGTATCTATCGGCCAATGGATGAAATGCCACAAGACTTGATTGATGCACTGATTGCAACAGAAGACAGGGACTTCTATCAGCATGACGGCATTTCGCCAACGGCCATTGCGAGGGCGTTTATCGCAAACCTCAAGGCTGGCCGCACCGTCCAGGGGGGGAGCACACTGACTCAGCAGTTGGCCAAGAATATGTTTTTGACCAGTGAGCGCAGTCTGTGGCGTAAAGCGCGTGAAGCCTATATGGCGCTGATTATCGACTACCGTTACAGCAAAGATCAGATCCTCGATGCGTATTTGAATCAGGTGTATTTGGCACAAAGTGGCCGAGATGCAGTACATGGTTTTGAATTAGGTTCGCGTTTCTATTTCGGTTTGCCGCTGTCTGAGTTGCGTGTTGATCAGCAAGCCCTCTTGGTTGGGCTCGTTAAGGGGCCATCTTATTACAACCCTTGGCGATACCCAGAGCGCGCCAAAAACCGCCGTAACTTGGTGTTGCAGTTAATGTTTGAAAATGGCGTGCTGGAACAGGACGATTATCTTGCAGCTGCGGAAAAGCCACTTGATATCCAAGCGAAAGGTACGATTTCAAATCGTCAGCCTGCATATTTCGGTCAGCTTCAGCGGGAACTGGCCGCGAAGGTGAAAAACTATGAAGCGGGGCGGGGGCTAAGGCTATTCACTACACTGGATCCTCGCTCACAAGCAATGGCTGAACAGTCGGTTCGTAAGGTTATTCCGAAGTTAGAATCAAAGGCGGGTGACCAGCTTGAGACTGCCGTTGTTATTGCTGACAGAGTCAGTGGCGAGATTCGTGCGATGGTGGGCGGCTCCCGCCCGGGATATGACGGTTTTAACCGTGCCGTTGATGCCAAGCGCCAAATTGGTTCAGTAGTAAAGCCTGCGGTTTATTTGGCCGCTCTTGAGATGCCGAAGCGTTTTTCTCTGGCAACCAGCCTTCAAGACAGGCCGCTGACCCTGAAGGGCCAGAACGGGGAGAATTGGTCGCCTCGAAACTATGACAGGCAGTACCGGGGCGAGGTACCGCTGTATAGCGCCTTAGCGAAGTCCTATAACATCCCGACGGTGAATCTGGGCATGGCTGTCGGCCTGGATGAAGTGATCAACACCATGGAAAAGCTCGGTATTGATAAAAATGAAGTGCCGAAGCTGCCGTCTATGCTGCTCGGGGCATTTACCCTGACCCCGGTAGAAGTGACCCAGATGTATCAGACCATTGCCAGTGGCGGCCATCGAACTGAACTTTCGGCATTGGGAGCGGTGGTTGATAGCGAAGGGAATATACTTTATCAATCCTTGCCTGTATCAACCCAGGCTGTCTCACTACAGGCTGCGTGGTTGACCATGTATGGCCTACAACGTGTTGTAAGCGAAGGTACCGGGCGTTATCTGAATTCTTTGCTGCCGTCTTCGCGTTTGGCCGGCAAAACCGGTACTTCCGACAGAGGACGAGATAGCTGGTATGTCGGTGTCGATGGCCGTGAAGTGGTAACCATATGGATGGGGCGCGATGATAACAAGGCCGTTAAGCTTACCGGCTCGTCAGGCCCGCTCCGTTTGTATGCAGACTATATCCAAAGCCGCGATCCGGAACCTCTGGTCTTACAGACCCCGGCTCAAATTAGTGACTTTGACTATTACCGTGATCAACACGGTGTTTTATCGCAAAGCTGTGTCGGGCAAACACACCTACCCGCCTGGGATCCTCAAGGGACATTGAAGCAGGGGTGTGTGCGTAAAGTAGAGTATTTCTTTAAGCGTTTATTCCAGTTCAATTAAGACCCAACGGGCTAATCTCAGGCCTATTCAGCGAGCATTCGTGGCGGGGTTTTGTGGCTTGGTGTCTGCCCCAAATCGCTTTGATTTGGGGATTGCGGGGTTATCGGCTAGAATGCACCGCTTGCAGAAGCGTTCGGAAAAGAAATATGCGACTACTAAAATCAACTGTGCACCCTGATTTAAACGAGCTTGATACCTCTGAGCTTCATCATAATACGTTTCATCGTAAGGCGGCACGGGGCATTATCCTCAATGGTGACAATATCCTAATGTTGTACACCGAGCGATACCACGACTATACCTTACCGGGGGGTGGCATTGATGAAGGGGAAGATGCCATTGAGGGGTTGATCCGCGAACTGCAGGAAGAAACTGGCGCACAAAACATCCGTGATATTCGTGAGTTTGGTATCTACGAAGAGTACCGCCCATGGTACAAGCCAGAACATGACATCATGCATATGCTTTCTTACTGTTACGTCTGTAGCATCGATGAGCAGCTGGGCGACACTAAGCTGGAAGATTATGAAGTGAAAAACGGTATGAAGCCGGTTTGGATCAATATCTATGATGCGATTGCCCACAATGAGCACACCATTGCCAACAGCGAGAAAAAAGGCATGTCGATCGAACGTGAAACCTTCTTGCTGAAAGCCATTGTTGCTGAATTGCTGGGCAAAGGAACGGCGGAAGATGGGGAAACCCTCTTTAAAGCCGCAAGCTGATTGGCTGCTTGAGCCATCACCGCTAGACAGCGAAGCATGGTTGGAAATTTACTTCGAACGGTCTCAGATGAGGCCGTTTTTTGTGGGCGTAATTTGTCTGAATCATCAGGTGAGACGATGATGATTTGCTTGGTAGTGGTTTTATTTGCCTTGAAAGGGATATACCGGTTGATTTGTGTCACGCTTTTCTTTTTGTGGAGAAAATTTTTCTAATTTAACTGGTTTATGTAGGCGAAATAAGAAAATATTTTCCTCAAGATAGCAGTACATTAAACCTCATAAAGACAAGGGCTTATGTTTTCTTCTATTGCATTCTAATGAGCCCGGCAACCCTACCTAATGTCATGAAGGTGATGAACATGAAAAAGCATCTGTGGAATGGTTTTGTTGAGACAGTAAAACGTGAAGTTGTGCCTGCGTTGGGGTGTACCGAGCCTGTCTCTGTTGCGTTGGCTGCTGCCGTGGCAACGCGTGAGCTCAATTGTGCTCCAACCAAAATTGACGCCTATGTTTCACCGAACTTGATGAAAAATGGAATGGGGGTCGGTGTACCGGGAACCGGAATGGTGGGGTTGCCGATTGCCGCTGCAGTGGGTGCGCTGGCAGGTGATGCGGATGCGGGCCTAGAGGTACTGAGAAACATCACTTCGCAAGATGTTGCTAGCGCCAAAGCAATGCTAGACACTGGTGTGGTGTCGGTTGGTGTGGCGGATGTCAGCAATATCTTGTTTGCCAAAGTGACCGTAACCGGTGGTGATGATTCGGTGACCGTTATTATTGCCGATAGCCATACGCGTATTGTTTCGATTGAAAAAAATGGCCAGCCACTGTTTATTGCCGATCAGGCAGACATTAGCCAGGTGACGGTAAGAGAGAATATCTTCGAGCAGGCGACGGCCCAGGATATCTTTGAGTTCGCCTTGAACGCTCCTTTGGAAGACATTGATTTTATTTCCCAAGCCTATGCATTGAACGATGAGTTATCGAAAGAAGGGCTGACAGGAAAGTACGGTCTGCAAATTGGCGCGACGTTCCAACGCAATGTCGATCGCGGTCTGCTGTCGGGAGGGCTGCTGACAGATATTCTGCGTCGTACATCCGCGGCATCTGATGCCCGCATGGATGGTGCGATGAAACCGGCGATGAGCAACTCTGGCTCGGGTAACCAAGGTATTGCTGCGACAATGCCTGTGGTGGTGGTCGCCGAGCATGTTAAAGCCGATCACGAAACAACGTTGCGCGCCCTGATGATGTCGCATTTGATGGCTATCTATATCAAAAGCTATCAGAACAAGCTATCGGCCCTTTGCGGTGCCACTACCGCCTCGATGGGCGCAGTGGCTGGGATGACCTGGTTACTTGGGGGGCAGTTCCGCCATATCAGTAATGCTATCTGCAGCATGATTGGCGATATTACCGGGATTATTTGTGACGGCGCCAAAACCAGCTGCGCGATGAAAGTGTCATCGTCGGCGAGTGCAGCCATAAAAGCGGCATTGATGGCACTTGAAGGGATCCGGGTAACGGGGAATGAAGGGATCGTTGCCGATGATGTCGATGCCTCAATCAGAAACATGTCAGCTTTGGCGAATGGCGCAATGACACAAACTGATGTCCAGATCTTGGAGATCATGGTTCATAAGTGAGCACTGCCTGTCACTGAGGAACAATAGAAGGGCACTTAGGTGCTCTTTTTTATCCTTTTACCATAGCGTGCGCCGATGATACTTCCGAAAAGCTTGCTCCGGGGGTAAGTGACTTCATTCTTGCAATAAAATCTAGCCTGATTTTGGTGTATTGGTAGCGCGTTTTGCAGACCAGCCACTGGGAGCGGTCCGGGTGAATTTCAGTGTTAATACATTGTCCTTCCAAGGTGCTGCTATCTGTGAGTTCAAGGCGAACGTCGTAATGGGCATCACAGGCTTGATCAAGACAGTTTTGCAGCCTGTGGTCTATGGGTTGGTAACGATTTGTCATAACGCGGTCTCTATAATTAGGGGCTGCGTTGTTGTTTTTGCCCCAAGTTGAGTGAATGTTTGCTCACGATTGCATTGCCACCACCTAAAAAGCGTAGCCAAAAATGAGAATCATGCTCAAAACTGAAACAACTTGAAATACTTTTGGCTTCTGTATGTTTATTAGAAAGAGGCCACTACTCTGATTTCTAGCGAGTGACCTCAGGGGGAAAGGTTAGACAGCGATACTGGCCGGCTGAAGGTACTGCTGCCATGCATCATGGTACAGGGATTTTGATGTTGCTCTTAGCTTGCTAATTTGCGCCATTTCAAATTCATTATGTGGGCGGTTCTGGCTGAGAGCCGTACGCTCAATATGCTGAATTTGTTCGTAGATTTTATGCTCTTCACCATTTTTTACGTTAGAAATAGCTTCTAGATGCAATTGTACTTCTGCAATTAGATCAGATTCAGGCAGTTTCACCAGCAGTTTTAAGTCTCGGTAGCCAGAATCCGTCGGCGATTTGAATCGGTTCTTCACCGATACGATCGTCGCCTCTTTGCTGATCAGCTCAAAGGCATGGACCAGGCCCGGAATATCGTCTGCAACCAGTGAGGCTCGGGCAAGGTCAGTAATTTTACTGGCATCGCCATTGAGCTCTGTCGCAATCTTCTTTTCTGCTCGTGCTCTTGATTTAACATCAGGCATCACGATACTGGTGTCTGTCATCATACCCACCTCGTTCATCAGGTTAGCCAGTTCCTGCTGGGCTGAAGGGGCCACGTTGTACAAATCTTCAAAATTAAGGTGAGGCTGCTGAATATCGGCAGCGCGCCAGCTCTCAATGCTGTAAAGTCCGCTCAGGCTTTTTTGGAACGACTTTTTACTGGCTTCAGAATGCTTAGGTGATACCTCGTAATCTTGTGCAGAGTAGTCTGTCATCAATGGTGTTGCCATCGCTGACCCGCGGGTCAGGAAGAACAGAACAAAACACGTTCGAAGTACAGATCTCAAATCCATCAAACAACTCCTTGGTCGCCCGAACAGATCGGGCCTCATACGTAAAAAGGTGCATCTCAGCGGGTAAACCGGCTCAGAAAAAGTGACGTATTTTTTGAGTTGCTAGCTACTCTACGCTTGTTAGATTATCAAAGTTATCTGAACGCGGGATGAATTTTGAATGTTCATCGGTGAGAGTTAACAGAGGGCTGACAGTGGGGGCTGTAATCATCTGAAATATAAAGGGGAGCGATAAGCTCCCCTTGATAAATAAATCGGTTAACTGGCCATGGCAAGCGGTTCTGGCTGCAGGTATTGATGCCAAGCCTGCTGGTACATTTGCTGAGATTGCTGTCGCAAGACTTTGATTTTTGCTACTTCGATATCATTGAGAACACGTTGTTCTTGGCCTGCTTGGCGCTCGATGTGCTGAATAGACTCATAAATGTCGTGCTCGGGACCACTTTTGATCTCTGCAATGGTGTCTAAGTGTAGCTGTACCTCAGCGATGAGGCCGGTTTCTGGGAGCTGTACCAGCACCTTTAGATCACGGTAGCCTGAAGAGGCCGGCTGTTTGAATCGGTTCTTGGTCTCGACGATGGTGCTCTCGCGGTTAAGGTGGTTAAAAGCGTCGACCAGAGACGAAATATTATTGGCGACAAGGCTACCGCGGGCAAGGTCGGTAAGTCTTTCTGGGTGACCATTGAGTTCGGTGGCGATTTTCCGCTCGGCGCGCTGGCGGGATTTAACACCGGGAAGGATTGGCTGTGCTGCGGTGTGGAGGCTGATTTGCGCTAGAAGTTGTTCGAGTTCCTGCTGGGCGGCTTGGGCGTGTTGGTAAAGCTCATCGAAATTCTGGTAAGGCTGGCTTAATGCTTCTTGTCTGAAGCTCGGAATTGAAAATAAGCCGCTTAGGGAACGTTGGAAGTTATCCTTGGTGTCTTGTGTTGGGGATGGAAGCTTAAACTCCGGATCACTAAATTGTGGTACTGCTGCATTGGCAACTGGGCCACGCCCGAAAACACATAACAGAACAAAACACGTTCTGAACAAAGACTTCGCGATCATTGGATCTCCTTGGTATCACCGCTTCAATATCAAGCGGTACACTTAAGATATCTGGGCAAAGGCTGGCTTTTCAATATGAACCTAGGCGAAAAGCTGGCAGTGAATCATCATCCTGTGAGCAGCTTCCCAATCAGAATATTTACTGTGTGATCTCTACCAAAAATAGGAATTTCTCCTTTGTAGGGCAGATGGCGGAAAATTGAGCGCATGGCCCTGTTTGAGCGCTTCCCTACAGTGAGTGCTCTGTCGAATACGGTTCCTTTACGGCTTAAAGGGTTTGCGATCATAAAGGGATATACGTAGCTAGGGTGAGGAATGTTAGAATCCAAGGGTGAGGCAACTGAAGAGGTAAATGATGCAACAAAGTTTAATGATTATTTTTGCGGCGATTTGGCTCGCGATGGCAGCAGGTAGCTATATGTTGTTTCAGCGAGGGACGGATGTCGCAAGGAAGCGTAAGTTGTGGCCGAGATATACCATTGCCAGCAATGTTGTGATTGCTGCGGTGATTGTATACGCCCAGCCGCCACTGCCGATGATGATAGGTTTGCTGGTGTTTATGGTGCCGTTAACGTGGTTGACTATTCGTTCGACTAAATTTTGTGATGGCTGTGGTAGCCCATCACGCGCGCCATTTTTTATGAAGCCACCTGAGAAGTGTTCCCACTGCCAGCAAAAGCTCTGAGCGGCGGTTAAGTTTTTTAGGCGCAGGCTCTTTCTTCGAGCGGGGGGCTGTCAAATTGAATGCCCTGCCAGCCATATTTCATGAAGTGGCGAATGTTTTGATGATCGGTTGCGTCGGGGTGCTGAAGGACATCATTGCGGTAATAGTCGCCAAAACAGGCAAGGGTTTCAGCTTCTGATAATTGGTTAAGCTTGGCAAAAGCGAAAATCCGGCAGGAGCCCTCGTTGGTTCCAGCTTCATTGAACAAGGTGTCGTTACCAAGACCATTGGTAAAGGCTGTGGGTTGATAGGTGTAATTCTGCTCAATAATGGTTATCACCTCAGTGAAAGAGACCGTCTGAGGGTGTGATTTCAGCTTCGCAAGTAGCGTTTCCATAGCAATTATCCTTTTACTGAGGGGGCGAAATTAAGTTTATCGCCCCATCGTTACAAGCGGTTTAACGATTACCTGACTTTTTTGCCTGCTGTTTTAGTTCAAAGTCCAGCTCATCCGGGAATACCACAAGACCATCTTCATCTTGGTTCGGGAAAATAACGATGGCCAGTTCATCGTCCTCCAGGCCGTATGTCCATCGGCTGTGCCATTTGTTCAATGAAATCGCTTCGGCTTTGCAGTTTTCCCACTCGCCTGTTGCCCAAGATTCGGCAAATTCTTTGTTTGGCCATACTGGTACACAGTCCTCGTCATCTGTATTGAGCATGACGCAACCATGTTCATCTGTCAGAATCCAGATTTCGCGGTTACTCACCACTTCTTTCACCAAATACTTATAGCGCTGTTCAGCGTCATAGGCTTGAATCTGTTCAATTTGGCTTGGTTCTAACGGTGTGGACATTTGTATTTTCCTGTTACCCATAGTAGTAGCGTCATAGCATAGAGGAAAATTAGACTTTAGTCATGAAAATAGCCTTAACCGTACTGGATAAGGCTATTAAATAATTGGGGGGAGGTGACGAGTTAACGCAAGGTATATGGAACGCGGACAGTAAGCTGGAAATCAGGCGCATCGGCGGTTAAGCCCGCACTCACCCCAACGTTTAATGTGGTCTCAGGATTAATTGCATAGTTTGCTCCCATGGAGATGGAGTCGAGTTGCAGCAGCTTGGCATCGGATGGTGTCGAACCGTCAACTTTCGATTTTAAAATTGTTCTGTGGCTAAGGCCCAGGCTGAAAGAAAATTTTGGGTTTACGGAAAAACCCATACCGGCGCTGAATCCGACCGTATCACCGAGGTCGATTTCATTTCTCACCGACTCACCATCAATTTCAGAGGTGACATCATCTTTGATGTTCCAGATATAACTGAGGTTGGCATAGATAACGGCTGGATCCATCGGCATGATCATGGTGACGCTGGGCTCAATGCTGGGGAACCCTGAACCGGTGGGGAGTTCCTCGAAGCCGAACTGGGTATCCACTGGTACATCGTAGGGGGAGGTGCCTGTTGTCGTCTTGAATCTTAACCCTGCAATCCAGTATGGCGCGGTATCCATATTGATTTGATACTTGAACGCTGCCTCAATGTCGCCGAGATCGCTGCTGTCAAACGTCCGGGTTTCGGCTGAATCACTCCCTGAATTGACACTTCTGCGTGATATGGAGTCATAACGATAAACCCAGGGGATTCTGGCTTCTACTTCAAGACGGTTAGTGATCCCGTAGCGTCCGGTGAGGCCGAAGGTTAGGGTTGTACGATCTGTGTCATTAGCCTCAATGAGGCCAACAATAAGAGAGGGTAGGACAGTGTAGCCTACCACCGATACGGTATTCGATGAGTTTTGTGTAAAAGATAAGCTGGTATCTAGTACAAACGAGCCTTTGGGCGTCAAGACTCCAGGCAGCTCTGGGTCAAGGAGATCGCCAAAGGTTTGTACGCGTTTTGGCTTTTGGTTAGGTTGCGTTGGCTCTGTCGTTTGCTCGGTTTCAGCTGCGACTGTCCCTGATATCAAAGCAAGAAGCGCGATAAAGCTTTTGTTATTGAAAGTACTCACGATTTCCTCACTTAATTCACTTAGCTTACCCATAAGTAATAATGTGGTTATTGCTTTATATAGCTATGCAATAAAAATCTGATAGCTTTGGATAAGAAAATAATAGTAGAGGTGAGAATTATATGGTAACTGGGAATCTTATTCTTGGTCTTAATATTGAGAAAGGTGATTTTATTTCTTGTGTTTGAGAAAGTGAAAATATTGTTTATTAAATGAAGCACAATTCTAATTATTGAAAAAGTGAGAATGAATTTCATATTTTTAACGATATAAGCGCAGGGAATTAAAAGGAAAAGTTCATAATGAAAAGCACAAAAAATTATTAAAAATAATACAGGAAGTTTTCTTGCCAACACTATAGTTAAATTATCTCGCGAACACGGCGAGTGATTATAAAAAAATAACTACTCAATATATTTGGAGTATGACCATGCGTAAAACACATATCGCACTTTTAGTAGCAGTTGTTAGCTCTCCACTTGCGCTAGCGAACGATTACCAACCATATAATCCTTACTACCCATCATATGATGATGGTACTGATAAAACAATTACTGACTCTTACAACAAAGATATTGATAAAACAGCAACGCTTGATGTTGATAAAGAGTACTCAATTACAGATTCATACAACCAAGACAATGACACTCTTAAAATGAAAGATGTGAATAACACTTACAGCAAAGAGTGGACAGATAACAGCATGAATGACTACAGCCAGGATATCGATATCACTGAGTTGCAATCATACCATGTCGCAAAATCTGAATTGCACGGTTACGTGACCTATTCAGACGTAGAATACGGCGGTGCATGTTGTGAGGGCGGATATGGCGGCCACGGCGGCTACGGTTATGGCCCATCATCACCATCTTCGCTGACTGTTAAGCACAGCAATGATATGACTGGTGCATTCTCAGGAGCTTCAGGTATCAACATTGCGGGTCAAAACGCGGGTAATAACTCTTTGGTACAACAGAGTGCTAGCACCAACGCGGTCTTGGCGGGTAATTAATACATAACTGAGAGCTGCTTAGCAGCTCTCAGGAGGATGTCATGAAATATTTAACACTGATGGTGGCTCTATTTATTACATTTGATACAGCAGCTACTGATGAGTTGGATATTCTAGCAAGTTCTGAAGTATTGACTGAAGACTTTATGACCCACTCTCGGGGTGGTGAATATGAATTAGAAACTGAAAGTCTTCAGGCAAGTTCAGAAATGTATGGCGATGTTACAGGTAATAGTGCGTATAACAACAATTCTGGGAATAATATTATTGACGGTGGCGCGTTAAGTAATTCTTCTGGAGTTTATAATATCGTACAAAACACCGGTAGTAATGTATTGATTCAAAATGCAACCGTGATAAACCTGACATTGAAGTAATTGTTAGTCTATCTTTGCTGGCATTAAGCTGTCAGCAAAAAACCAAATGTTGACCTTTTGGTTTCGCAGGGCGTAACAACAAATGCTTCTGGTTTATAAGTAATTAATTTTATGAGATTAGTCTTGACCAAATGGACTTGTAAAAACTATTACAAATACAATTTTGGAGTAAAACCATGCTAAAAACTAAAATTATGCTATTAGCAGCTCTAGTCGCATCACCTATGGCATTGGCAGATGGTGGTAGTTATGGTGGCGGTTACGGTGACAGTTATGGTGGCGGTTACGGTGACAGTTATGGTGGCGGTTATGGCGATAGCTATGGTGGCGACGATTACAATGATTATGACAATGTCACCATCGAGGGAAGCTTTAACAAAACGCTCACCGTGAACACCGATAAGTCAATTAACAAGACTTACACTGAAGATTATGTAGGTAATGAAGACAACGACAAGTTGATCATGAAAAATGTTGGTAACACCTACGACAAAGTTCTAGAAGATAACTCTCATAATGATTGGTCTGTTGTTTCAAAAGGCCATCATGAGTGGGAAGAATTGCTGGCAGAATCTTTGATTGACGGTGCGGTAATGGGTAATACTGTGACATACGGCGGCGCATGCTGTAAGGGTAGTTCAGCCGATGTTTATGTCGATCATGCCAATACAATGCACAGTGGTTACCAAGCGGCCTCAGGTATCAACATTGCCGGCCAGAACGTAGGTAACAACTCAATGGTACAACAAACTACAAGCACCAATGCAGCGCTTGTTGGCTCAGGTGGCGCAACCCTACCAGGTGGTGGTGGTGGCTCATACTAAAATCCTAAGGGCCGAAAGGCCCTTTCTTGCTTCCATCCTGGGGTGAGAACTAAGAAATATATTGTTTGATAGGCGTTAGCGCATGAAAAAGTTGGTTATTATACTTATCAGCGTATTAGCATCATCCAGTCTTCAGGCGTTAGACTACTTCCCTAGCCGGGGGGGGTATAATATTGAAGTCAAAAGCTACCAAGAACAGTTGTTCGGTGATGTTTTTAGGCAGCAATATGATTTTAGCTGTGGCTCAGCGGCAGTAGCGTCATTATTGACTTACCATTACGATATTGAATCTCAAGAAAATACAATATTCGAATTTATGTTTAAGCATGGAGATAAAGAGCAGATAGAGAAACAAGGTTTTTCGATGTTGGATATGAAAAATTATCTAAATTCTGTAGGTCTCGATGCCAATGGCTATAATATTCCTTTAGAGAAATTTCATGATTTACGTATCCCAGCAATAACCATTGTAAATTTTGACGGTTATATGCATTTTGTTGTAATTAAAGGGATAAATCAGAAGAACGTGATTTTGGGTGATCCCTCTAGAGGTACGTTGCTGATTCCTATCGATGATTTTAAACAGGTCTACAAAGGAACAGTATTGTTGGTGAAAAACCGAGTTGAGCAAGGTCGAGGAAGTTTTATCACCGCAGATAATTACAATATATATAATCCATCTCCCGTGTCAGAGGCTGTTGTTAGAGACTCATTATCAACGTTTAGTATTACTCTGCCTGGTAGTAATGATTATTAGAGGCTAGTATGAAAAAGTTAACACGGTTAATTTTTGCATCGACACTAGGGGCTTCGGCTCTTATCACACATGCATCTATTGGTTTCCTTAATATTGACAGCTTGGGTTTAACCACTCTCAGCGATGATGAAATGTCCTCGCTAAGGGGCGGTTTTGTGTCCATTAATGATAATATTATTAATATCGGTTTGTCCGTGACTACAGAAGTGAACGGCGAGACGGTTTTAAACACCCATGTGGCAGACTTTACTATAAGCAACGGTATTCTTACCAGCCATGATGGTACACGTACCTATGACTACAGCGACCCGTTGAAGATCATCAGTGTAGGTGAGAACAATATTATCAATACCAGTGCTACTCAAGATGCAATAGGCTTTGTTGTGCAAAATTCGGCTGATAATACAGCCATCAAAACGGAAACAGTGCTTGATATTGAAGCTGATATTCAGGGCTTTAACAGGCAGAACCTGTTCAATAATCGGCTTGAGCATGCGATTTTACATAACGGGTATTAAACCGGTTGCAATAATATTTTGTGGTTTGGTACTTTTTTACCATCTAAAACATTGTTTTCTTAACAATGTTTTTTTTATTTCCAAATCGATAAAGTATCACTTTAGGGAAAGTTCATTTTTTTTCTTGTTTTTTTTAATTTTTAACTTGTTGATATAACTATAAGTTAAGTTTGTTGATGTGTGTTTATATCTCTTTTGCTTATATTTCTTACCTTTGAAACGTACCAAAGTATAAAAAGTTAACCTATATTTTCATTACTAATAAAATAAATATAAGTTGATAGAAGGTGGCTTCGATGATGACTCAAAGTCAAAATAAATCAATAGATGGTCGTTTAGTAGCACTGGGATGTAACTACGAACCTTGGATTGCGCTATTAGAACAATCTGGATGGAAAACCCACTGTTGTTATGATTTACGTACGGTTGACTCAATTCTGGAAGAATACAGTCCGTGTATCTGTGTAGTCGATTTAAGCAATAATGACTTTAGCTTGAATAGTATTTCATTAAGGGCGAATAAAACCAAACAAGTAAAATGGATTGCCATTATCAAGAAGGAGCAATTGAAAACGGATGCAATCTGCCAGTTTATCAATAACTTCTGCATTGATTATTTTACTGTTCCAATCCCGAGTAGTCATATGCTGAGCACAATTGGCCACCAATTAGGGATGCTCGAGATTGAATCAAGTTCATGGGTTGAGATCACTTCGCAGCATGACATGGGGTTATATGGTGAGTCAAAGTCTATCAAACAACTGCGCGATATGGTCCGCCGTGTGGCGATGACGGAAGTGAATGTGTTCCTTACGGGGGAGAATGGTACCGGTAAGGAGCTGATTGCCAAATCTATCCACAATCTTTCCAAGCGCAAGAATACCCCCTTTATCGCTGTTAATTGTGCATCGCTCAATCATGATGATGAAAACATGTCGTTGCTTGATGGCAGTTACCGCCAAGAAGACGGGACACCGTTTAACGGCACCCTGATGCTGGATAATGTGGATGAGCTCTCGAAAGAGATGCAGGAGAAGCTGCTTGCTTACCTTCAGGCCCCAACCTCCGACAGCCTAGAAGGTGAAGCCTCAGGGGATGTGCGTATCATTGCTTCGACCAGTGCAGACCTAGATGCAGCGGTAGCAAACGGGACATTCAGTAAAGAGTTGTATTATCGCCTGAACGTATTCCATATCAAGGTACCAACACTGCGCGAGCGCGGCTCAGATATTTTCTTGCTTGCAGAGACGTTCCTGACCAAGTTTGCGCGTGAATACAGTACGATGGCCTCATCTTTCTCTGAAGACTCTAAGCAGCTACTGTTGCGTTATAGTTGGCCAGGTAATGTACGCGAGTTGATCAATCAGGTGAAACGGGCGGCCTTGCTTGCAGAGGGTAACGAGGTGAAAGCTGAGCATTTTGACCTGCCGAGTAAATCCAACCTCAAGCAAAGCCTTCGCAACATCAAAGATGAAGCCGAAAAAGACGTGTTGGTTGCTGTGCTTGAGACCCACCGCGGACAAGTGGCTTCAGCAGCAAAAGATCTGGGGGTGTCGCGAGCAACAATGTACCGATTGCTGAATAAGCACAATATTGTCCCTGATGTTCGCCATTACAATAATGGCTACGCCAGAGACTGAGCCATTTAAAAAGAATGAATCGGCCCCGAAAGGGGCCTTTTTTATGATACAGGATCGAATTATTTTTGTGGTCAATGTATTTTTGCAAGGGACGGAGGATGTATCATTTTTCAGCTATTTTGGCTGAAATTTTCTGCTAATAGATATTCTCAGTGCGATAAAAATGCAATAATTCGAGCCGTGAATTAAATCAAGCAGCAATGCAAATAATAAAAGGAATCTGATGTTTAGCTTATCTTTACGGCAGAAGTTGGCTGTCTCAGCAAGTATTGCCATTATCTTGGGTGGCGCTTTGGTCACTGCACTCTCGTTCGTTTCTTCCCTTGAGCGCCTTGACGAAGATCTCAATGCTAGGTTGCGAGGGATCGCGCAAGCTTACAATGAGTATGTTGTTGACTGGATGGATTCGAAAGCAATGGCACTATCTGCGTTCCCGCAGACTATCGAGGCCAAAGATATTCCGGTTCATCTACGACAAGTGAAAAACTCAGCGGGTTTCGACAATGTATTTTTGGCGTTTACCGATGGCACACAAGTGAACGCAAACCAGATATTGCTCCCAGAGGGAAATAATGACCCGCGGCAGTGGCACTGGTACCAGCACGCCATTGGCCAAAATGGCCAGGTAACGGTGGAAAATCCGACGATTGCCGCGGCAACGGGCGCCAGCGTGGTGTCTATGGGTAAGGCGGTCAATGTCCTAGGCACCCAAGCGGTACTTGGCGCGGACGTAGAAATGAAAAGTATCATTAGCCAGCTTGATAAAGTGGTGTTGCCTGGATCGGGGTATATGTTTATCGCCAATGAGCAAGGTGATATTTTTGCACATGCCGATACCTCGTTGCTTAACCAGCCGACAAACTATAAAGACAGTGATTTAACTCGTCAGTTGCTGACACGTCTGGCTAGCGGGAGTCATGCTGAGCGCGTGGTGATCAATGGCAGTGATAGCTACCTTTATGTTGCGCCTATTGCGGGTAAGCCACTGCAAACTGTTATCGTCATCGATGCCAAATCAGTCTTGGAGCCGTTATACAGTACCTTGTACGAGCATGTGTTCATGACATTGCTGGTGGTAGTGGTGTGTGCCTTTTTGTTTAACCTGCTGTGTATCTATTTGTTTAAACCGCTTCAGCAAGTCTCTTCGGCGCTGGGCGTTATCGCGCAGGGGGGCGGGGATCTTACCCAGCGCATCAATATCGACTCCCAGGATGAAGTGGGTGATCTTGCCCAAAATTTCAATCAGTTCGTTAACAGCCTTCAGGTCCTAATCGGCCATGTCCGCAAACAGGGGGCAGCGCTGGGAGAGAGTGCGGCGCAGAGTGAATCATTGGCCGACAAACAAGCGCTGGAGCTTCAGCGTCAGCAGGATGAAATAACCATGGTTGCGACAGCCGTGACGGAGATGGCCTCGGCGACACAGGAAATTGCCTCACATGCAGAGCAAACAGCACAGGCAGCACAAGATTCGACTTCCCACACCAATAATGGGCGTGAATTGGTGATCCAAAGTCGTCACTCAATTTCTAATCTGGCCTGTGAAGTGAATGAAGCCTCCACGGTGATCAGCCAGCTCAATGAACATGCCCAGGGGATCAATAGCATTCTGTCTACAATCCAGGGAATTGCCGAGCAGACAAACTTGTTAGCATTGAATGCGGCGATTGAAGCGGCCCGAGCCGGTGAGCAAGGTCGAGGCTTTGCGGTGGTGGCTGATGAGGTGCGTGTGCTGTCTCAGCGCACCCATACATCGACGGAAGAAATTCAGAGCATGATTGCGACATTGCAGCAGATCACTACCAAGGCGGTTGATTTGATGCAGACCAGCTCGAAGCTCGCCCAGTGCACGGTTGAAGATGCCGATGAGGCAACAGTGGCACTGGAGCAAATCAATGCATCTGTTGCCATGATTAGTGACATGGCAACTCAAATCGCCACCGCGGCTGAAGAGCAAACCCATGTGACCGATGAGATCACCCAAAATACCACGACCATTAAGGATGTGAGCGATCAGCTGACCGTTGATGCTCAGTTAGCGCGTCAGCAAGCGGAGAGCCTTAGCCTGCAGGCGACAAACTTGAACGACAAGGTTTCAACCTTCATCGTGTAGTTGGGTTATTTTAACCCGAGCCGTTTTGCCAGCCGGTGGAGGTTACCGGCATCTAATTCCAGCTCTCTGGCCGTGGCCGCCCAGTTGCGGTTGTTCCGCTGGTAGCAATCATCGATAAGCTGGTATTGAAAGCGGTTCGTCGCGTCTTTAAGCCCGATATTGGTCTCGACCGATATTGGGTTTTTTTGTCGGGTTTCATTGCTTATAGCGGTTGAGTGCTGGTGGGCCTGTTGCTGTGGTGTGCTCAACAATTCAAAGTGATGAGGCTGGAGCTCAATGAATTCAAGGTTCGATGATTCTGCCCTTGCCACCACTGAGGCGCGGTTTATCGCATGTTCGAGCTCGCGGACATTGCCAGGCCAAGGATAGGCAGAGAGCATATCGACCGCCTCACGGCTCAGGCGCATCGACTGAATCCCCAGTTTGCCTTTGCTGCGCTCTATAAAGAACCCCGCCAGCAAAACGATATCATTTCCTCGCTCTCTTAGAGGGGGAGCCATAATGGGGAAGACACTCAAGCGGTGGTAGAGATCAGCCCTGAACTTACCCTGCTTTACTTCTTCATGCAGTTGGCGGTTTGTAGCGGCGACAATGCGTGTGTTGACCTTCAGTACCCTGTCATCGCCGACCCGCTGCAGATCGCCGTACTGCAACACCCGTAGTAGTTTGGCCTGCAGCGCCAAGGGGAGCTCACCGACTTCATCGAGGAACAGGGTGCCGCCATCAGCCATTTCAAATTTTCCCTTGCGGTCGCTAATGGCTCCCGTAAAGGCCCCCTTAACATGGCCGAACAGCTCGCTCTCTGCGACAGACTCGGGTAGCGCTGCGCAGTTGAGGTAAATCAGGGGTTGGCCGCTTCGGTGCGAGGCCTGGTGGATTGAAGCGGCGATGAGCTCCTTGCCGACGCCGGTTTCGCCGGTGATCAGGACGGTCAATTCCGTTGCGGCAACGGCTTGAATGTGACTCCTCAGCTCTTCCATTACCCTAGACTTACCGATCATCTCCACCTGTGCGGCCTGGGAGGATTTCCCGGCATGCAGTGCCGCCTGTCCATGAGACTCCGGCATATTGAAGGCTTGGCGCTCTAGCTGCTCCATTAATAATGCGGTATGTAAACTGGCAGCAGCGAGGGCGCTAATAACCCGCAGCTCTTCATCGCTGAATTGGTCGAACTGGTGAGGGTCAAAGCCATCAATGGTTAGCGCACCGATTAGTGTTTCGTTGGCAATGAGGGGCAAGCCGATACATGCATGAACATGGAGTTTGCCTTGGTGGCTGGGGATGAGTCCGTCATAGGGGTCGGGCAGTTCACTATCGTGCGGAAAGCGGACGATATCACCGGCGCGGGCAATGGCTTCGAGCCGGGGGTGCTCGTCGATGAGGAACTGGCGTCCCAGTACTTCTTCGAACAGGCCGTTTATGGCCAGCGGGGCGAAGTGTTGGTCGCGAAAAGCCAGTAAGGCCGAGGAATCGCACCCGAACAATGATTTGATGACAGAGAGCAAGCGGTCGAACCGGTCTTGGCTGGATATGCCCTGGGTCAGATCCAAAGCAAGCTGGGTCAGTTCTTTCGGCGTGTTTTTCATCGGTGCTACTTTTATTTGTTGGGGTGTTGTCATTATGACACGGTAATGTGGTTTTGACAGTGTTATTTTGTTGTCTATTTGACAGTGTGTATCTTGGTTAAATAATTAAAGTCAATAATTTCAACAAGATAAAAAGTTGGCATGGTCAGTGCAATACCTTGTTCAGATTTAGGGGGGCATGTAGCGCCCATAGCAATACATAAGGTATCAAGATGACCATTCACGTTAAAAACAACATTCACTGGGTAGGCCAACGCGACTGGGAAGTACAGGACTTCCACGGTACAGAATATAAGATGACCAAGGGGACCAGCTATAACAGTTATCTTATCCGTGAAGAAAAAACAGTTCTCATTGATACGGTCGATCACCGCTTTAGCCAGCAGTTTATCCAGAACTTAGAGATGGAAATTGATCTGCAAGAGATCGACTACATCGTCATCAACCATGCGGAGGAAGATCACTCCGGCGCGCTGTCGGCGTTGATGGCCCGTATCCCCAATACGCCAATTTACTGCACGGAAAATGCCGTTGATTCTATTGTTGGTCACCATCATCACCCGGAATGGAATTTCCAGGTCGTCAGAACTGGCGATACTTTGGATATTGGCAACGGCAAGCAACTGATTTTTGTCGAAGCGCCGATGCTGCACTGGCCTGACAGCATGATGACCTATCTCACCGGCGATGCGGTGCTGTTTAGCAATGATGCTTTCGGCCAGCATTACTGCGATGAGCGGTTGTTTAACGATGAGGTGGATCAAAGCGAATTGATGGAGCAGTGCCTGCGCTACTACTCCAATATCCTTACCCCGTTTAGTAGCCTGGTCACGGCAAAGATCCATGAAGTGCTGAGCTTTAATGTGCCGGTCGACATGATTGCCACTTCACACGGTATTGTCTGGCGCGATAACCCAACTCAGATAATCCATCAATACCTTGAGTGGGCCAATGATTACCAGGAAGATCGTATTACCATCTTCTACGACACCATGTCGAACAATACCCGAATGATGGCCGACGCCATTGCTCAGGGAATCCACGATGTGGATCCGGGTGTTGCCGTAAAGGTGTTTAATGTGTCGCGCCAAGATAAAAATGAAATCTTGGCCAATGTATTCCGCTCCAAAGGAGTGCTAGTTGGTTCATCGACTATGAACAACGTGATGATGCCAAAAGTAGCTGGCATGCTCGAAGAGATCACAGGGCTTCGCTTCAAGCACAAGAAGGCTGGGGCCTTCGGTAGTTATGGTTGGAATGGCGGTGCCGTTGACAGAATCCATTCGCGCTTGACCGATGCTGGCTTCGACACAACGGTTGGTTTGAAGGCCAAGTGGAAACCGGACGGCAAAGCAATGCGTGAATGCCGCGAGCACGGCCGGATGATTGCCAGAAAGTGGGCTTTAACACCAGTGCCTAGCGCCAAGCCATTGTCCGCCGAGCCTCAAGGAGTCGCGGCTAGCCAAAAAATGCTGTGCACGGTGTGTAACTGGGTATATGACCCAGCCCTGGGCGAAGCTAACCAAGGCATTGAGGTCGGTACCTGTTGGTCGGATGTGCCAGAGAGCTTTTTGTGCCCTGAGTGCGGTCTTGGCAAAGACGTCTTTGAACCCGTGAAGGGGGCTTAACTGATGGAGAAACCTATCACGATTATTGGTAGCGGCTTTGCCGCTTACCAATTGGTAAAGGCCATCCGCCGTCAAGATAAGCATGTTCCGATCCGGGTCTTCACTTCTGACGAAGGGCATGACTACAACAAACCGGATCTGAGCCATGCCAGTTCGAATCAGCAAACGGCCAATGATTTGATCCGTATGAGCGGTACCGATTTCGCTGCCGAGCACCAAGTGGAGTTGTATGCCCATAGCACTGTAGAAGTGGTTGAAACGAAGCACAAGTATATTGTGGCGGGAGGGCAGTGTTATGACTACGGAAAGTTGGTCTTTGCAACCGGTGCTAGGGCGTTTATCCCACCGATGAGCGGCGATGCTTCGGGACAGGTCGTGACGCTAAACAGCCTGGCTGAATATCGTGCTGCGCAAGATATATTGCAGCGAGCCCGTCATATTGCAGTGATTGGTGCTGGGCTGATCGGCACGGAATTGGCGATGGACTTTGCATGCAGCGGCAAAACTGTCTCGGTTGTTGACCCATGCCAGACCCTTATGGCTAACCAGTTACCCGATTACATCGCAATGAAATTGGAGCGGGTAATGGTAACGCAGGGAACACGGTTCTTCCTTGCTGACACGGTTGAACGGCTGTCGACGCTCCCTGGCTCCAGGGTTGCGGTCGAGCTTGCCTCTGGCAGGGAAATAGAGGTTGATGTGGTGGTCTCTGCGGCAGGGCTCAAGCCCAACATCCAGATCGCCAAAAATGCGGGTATGTCGGTAAATAAGGGGATCGTAGTGGATACCCAGTTGCAAACCTCAGCACCGGATGTCTATGCGATCGGGGATTGTGCCGAGATAAACGGTAAGGTGTTGGCCTATCTTCAGCCTGCTTTGTTAAGTGCCAATGCGCTTGCCAAGACACTATTGGGGCAACCAACGTCATTGGTATTGCCTGCAATGATGGTGAAAGTCAAAACGCCTGCTTTTCCGATCCAGTTTGCCGGGCAAAATATCCCGGAAGATAGCACTGAAGCGTTGAGCTGGCAGATCGACGTTAATCAAGCGGGTAGTACCTTAAAAACACGGGAACAGAGCGGCCAGCTAACCGGATATGTGGTTACCCAGCAGCATCTGCCATCAGCTTTCCCGCTGTTGAAAGAACTAAACAGTAAATGATTGAAACGGAGGTTACTATGAGCCATCAACGTATCCCGGCACATTGGACTATACAGCGTTCCACGCCATTCTTTACCAAAGATACCGTACCTGCGGCCTTGCTCAGTCACCATAATACCGCACAGGGGGTATTTGGGCAGTTGTGTGTCATGGAAGGAACGGTCACCTACTATGGGTTTGCCAACAGTGACGCGACAGAGCCTGAGCTGGAGGTGGTGATCAAGGCCGGACAATTTGCCACCAGCCCACCGCAATATTGGCACCGTATAGAAATGAGTGATGATGCTCAGTTCAACATCAATTTCTGGTCGGATGCAGACAAGGGTAGCCAACCATTGTTCCATGCCAAAAAGACAAATTAGCAATAGGCTAGAATAGATCACAACAACCCGGCAATTGCCGGGTTGTTGTTATTCCAAGCACCACGAATCCACTTGGGGTATGACAATCACTCAATGCCTCAACATTGCCGAGGCAATTAGCCGCTAAAACCGGCAAGGTAGTCTTTTACCTTTTGTGACAGGGTCGCTTTTTGCGGATGTTCGATAAAACTCGCCTCAATGGCATTTAGGCTAAATTGGGCGAGCTGCTGGCGTGTTAGCGGATGGGCATCAGCAACGGCTACAAAGTTATCTGTCATATAACCACCAAAATAGGCCGGATCATCGGAATTGATGGTAACGCACAGGCCTGTCTCAAGCAGATCAACAATATTGTGTTGTGCCATGTCCTCAAACACTTTGAGTTTAATGTTAGATAGCGGGCAGACCGTCAGTGGCATCCTGCTTTCTGCCAGTTGCTGGACCAACTCGGTACTTTCCACACAGCGCACACCGTGATCGATACGGCTGACACCAAGCAAATATATCGCATCGAGTATATTTTGCGCGGGACCCTCTTCGCCGGCGTGGGCCACGGTTAAAAAACCGGCATTGCGTGCCGCCTCGAATACCCGGGCGAATTTCTCCGGCGGGTGGCCCTGTTCCGAGGAATCCAAGCCGACAGCGATGATCTGATCTTTATAAGGCAGTGCTTGCTGTAATGTTGCGAAGGCGGCCTCTTCATCTAAATGGCGAAGGAAGCACATTATCAACTGGCTGGAGATATCGAGTTGCTCTTTGGCCTGCCTCAGTGCACGCGTGATGCCGTCTATGACGGTTTTGAAAGCAATACCGCGGTCAGTATGGGTCTGAGGGTCGAAGAATATCTCGGTGTGGACAACATTGTCTTGCTTGCAGCGCAGTAAGTAGGCCCAGGTCAGGTCGAAAAAGTCCTGCTCGGTGATAAGGACATTGGCACCTTGATAATAGATATCCAAAAAAGACTGCAGGTTATGGAATTGGTAGGCTTCGCGTACAGCCTGGGGTGAGGAAAACGGAATGCTGATCTTGTTGCGCTTGGCAAGCTCAAACATTAACTCAGGCTCAAGGGTGCCTTCAATGTGAAGATGGAGCTCTACTTTGGGTAGTCCTTTAATAAAGTTTTTCATATCAAGCCCTTATTATATTTCTATACATGCACTACAGCAGTAGGCGTAATAAGTGTGATCTACTAAGGTGCTTTTCTGTCGCGTCGAATACTGACATACAAAGAGAAAAGCACACCTGCGCTTAACTCTTCGTAATCAGAATTTTACGGATTCTGGTAGAGACCCCCATACCGTATTAATGGGGTTATACGAAGCCGTTTGCTTATGTTTTCCAGTGTAGTAACGAAATTCAATAGAGTGCAAGCAAACGTTTTCGTGATCTTGGCATAGCGACACCTGTGATGCAATGTCTAGTTATCCAATACGGTGAGCTTGCTGCCTTTCTCGGCAAGATAAAACACAATGACTCTGGCCGGCTCGCTTCCGGTATTCTCGCCATAGTGTGAGGTATTCATCACTTCCACCAGGGGATCACCAGCGCTTATGGTGATTTTCTTATCCTGGGTGTGCACCGTGAGCTGGCCGGTCAGTAAGATCCCGGTATTGATTACCGGGTGTTGATGCCATGGGAGTTTCTCTCCGGGCTCAATGGTGATCTCTTTGATGGTGATTTCTGGTTGATTGAACTGAACAGAGGGCAGGGGCTGGCCATCCCAACTGGTGGTGGTCTTGACCAGGTCGTGAGAGGACGCGGCAAAGAGCGATACGCTGGTCAAAACGAGAGAGAGGGGAAATAACATCCTTGGCTTCATGGCTAGCTCCGTTTAACAACTTGTAGCCATAAGGGTAGAACATGGCGGAGAGGTTATTGCCAGTATTGGGCCGATTTTCGGTCAATGTCATAGTTCCGGTGTGTGCAGGGGAAAGCGACAGCGGGCTGAACTATTCCCCTGCATCACTCCGGATTGGCTATTTTGCCATTGAAGGGCCGCGGTTTAGTTCGTTAGCCAAGCTTCAATGTGCTCTCGTTTTGGCACACTCCCTTTATGCACAACTTCATCATCGATGACCACGGCTGGTGTCGACATCACGCCATAGGCCATGATCTGGGCCATGTCTTCGACTTTAACCAACTCAAAGTCGATACCTTGCTGCTGGAACACATCCTGAATGAGCTCGGCGGTGACTTTGCAGTTCTTACAGCCCGAGCCGAGTACTTTTACGTTTTTCATCATTTTGATCCTTATATCAGAGACAATTGCTATTAAAGAACGGGGAAGGTGGCATTGAATACCCATCCGATGAGGGTAAATGCAACCAACAAGAGCGCGAAAAGCGTGGCGAGCAAACGCCACTGCATGACTTGCTTGAGTAAAATGAATTCAGGAAAGCTGGCCGCGACCGTGCTCATACAAAATGCGAGCGTGGTACCAATGGGAAGTCCGTTGGTGATCAGGCTCTCCATGACAGGAATGACCCCGGTCGCGTTCGAATAGAGCGGGATGCCAAGTAATACGGCTGCAGGTACAGACCACCATTGGCCAGCCCCAAGATAAGCCTCTATCCAGCCTTCAGGCACAAAGCCGTGTAGGGCTGCTCCAAGGCCGACACCGATGATCACCCACTTCCAGACCCTGGCAAAAATAGTAGCGACCTCCTCTTTGGCAAAGCCGTGCCGTTCAGCCAGGGTCAAAGACGTCGAATGGGTTGGAGTGCCGGTGGCATTGTGTCTTTGCTTAATGTGGTCTTTGCCTTGTTTCATGGCATTGGCGGCAAAGGGCTGGAGCCAGCGCTCAGCTTTGATGGCGTCAAGGAATATCCCGCCCAATATCCCTACTGACATGCCAAGCGCAATATAAACAAAGGTAAATTTCCAGCCAAGTAGGCTCATGAGCAAAAGTACGGCCACTTCATTAATCAGTGGGGAAGTAATGAGGAACGCCATCGTGATCCCGAGCGGGATCCCTGCCGAGGTGAAGCCCAGAAACACGGGAATGCTCGAGCATGAACAGAATGGGGTGATCGCACCAAACAATGCCCCCATAGAGTAACCCAGCGCGCGGTGTTTGCCGGCCAAATAGTCCCTGACCCGTTCAACATTCAATGATGCACGAACCAAAGCAATGACGTAAATCATAAACAGCAAGAGGGCAAATATCTTGAGGGTATCCTCAATGAAAAAATGCAGAGCTCCCGCTAATTGGGTATCGGGGGGTAACCCAAAGACCGAGTAAACCGCCCACGAGGCGAAATCCGTGAAAACTTGGAACATACTTTGTCCTTATCAAATAGACTAACTACAGATAAAGACGAATGAGGTATGAAAAGGATTCTTAATGAAGAGCAAAAAAGTTGAAAAAGCCCCCTAGACGAGCGTAAGGGGTGGGGCAACCCCCCAAAATCGGCTTTTTCAACTTTTTTCGGTGTTTACTTAATTAAGCTGCCGCTTACTGTACGAGGTTTTAGATGTCATGTGTGGGTATCAGTTATTCATGACAGGCTGCTTGGGGGATGTCATGAGCGCTCCGCTTGGCTTTCGGAAAAAGCATTTTTTTGACTAAGCTGATAAATAAACCCTGCGAGCCAAAGCCAATGAAAAAAAAGCAGTTGCAAGTTGTGGTAACCGGAGGCCCCGGAGGCGGAAAAACCACTGCGTTGGATCTTTTCCGCAGAGAGCTGGGCCATAAGATAGCTGTTGTACCCGAGGCGGCGACGGTACTTTTCTCTGGCGGCATAACACGCTCAGAAGATGAGCAAGTGCTTAAATTGGTACAGAAAACGATTTTTCAGCTGCAAAAGAATGTCGAGGAGATCCATAAAGCACAGTTTCCGGACAGGTTACTGGTGTGTGATCGCGGCTCGCTTGATGGTTTGGCTTACTGGCCTGGTAGCGAAAGTGAATTTTTTAGCGAGGTAAATTCTACTTTTGAAGATGAAATCGCCCGCTACGATGCTGTGATCTTTTTTGAATCCGCCGGAGCCTCCGGACATGATATCAGTAGCAATAACCCGGTACGAAACGAGTCGTCTCAACAAGCTGCGCAATTAGATAAAAAACTTCAGAAAGTCTGGTCCAGGCATCCCCATTTCTACTTTGTTGGGAGCTCAGAGTCCTTTATTCGGAAGATCATGTTCGGGATCATGACGATAGAAAACGTGATAAATCAGTATCAGAGGGGGTAGTTATAACCGCTGTGTTATGGGGGGCTTACGGTATACCAGGGCCGCCCCTGCGACCCTTTGATAACAGTATTTGAATGGCTTAATAAGCCGCTACGACGGAAATAGCACCAATACCTTCATTTATAGATAAAATTTCTGGTGCCACTGATGCATTTTCTTGCGCCTTTTCAATGGTTTTATACTCGTGAAGCACCCCGTAATGATAATTACCAATGTTAAACGTAATGAGGTGATTATGCATAGCTAACTGCCCTGCGTGGGTATGTTTGTATGTCTCCTTCACCGATAAGTCTTCAACGTTCTCTGCTTCCAGTATTTTGAGCAAATCCTTAAGAGCGATTCCCTCCTCTTTGTCTCTGTACATACGCAGTCCGAGGCTGTACCAGTTCTCTGGTATCATTTCAATCCACATACTTTCTGCGATTTGGTTGCTTGAGCAGTCAATTTCGACTGCGCCACCTAAAAATTCAAACTTTTCGCAGTTGAAGGCAGTTGTTTTCTTTATTTTGACTTGCTTTTTACATACTCCATTCTGTCCCAACTCCGAATTGGTTGTTTTCCCAAGTTCAACCTCTAACGGTAGCTCGAATAAAACACTTGAAGCTATAGCCTCAGAGTTTATCAATAACATTGCTATAGTGAAAAAATACGAAATAACCTTTTTCATGTTTACACCTACTTTGCATTTTTCAGGCCAAATTGTTAAGGCATACATATACCGGTCATCTAACTAAATCTTGCTTTCAAAAAAGCTATAATTGGCTTCGCACTATGTGTAGGTAATGGAAAAATGACGCCTTAAGTGTTTCCATGCCCCGTGTTCCGGTATTAGTAGTCTTTGGTTATCATTGTTTTTTGTGTGTTAATTTATTGTAATGCAATGATTTTTTTGGCCTTGCCAATTCCACGATTAATCCTTTTTTGAGGCGGTTGACAATTTAAAAACTACAATAAAATGGCAGGAAAACAGTGACAGGTATCAAATAACAACATCGATTGTTATAAACTGATCGCAGAGGTGGTAATTATTAAAGTCTGAAGTGACTCTTAACGCGGTTATCAATTTTAACTGACCTTGCTTTTATTCTGTGTAATCCTTTTTTGGCTTTATCTTGTTTTGTATTTAAAGCAATCAATAAGAGGAAATCATAAACCTGTTATCTATAATGTTTCATTATTTTTTCATGTTTTGGTAATGTTTGCTTACATTAATTTTATTATTTGCTTCTGTATTTTTTAGAGAATGTAACTGAGATAAAAATGTGCCTCAAAAACAGTTATTAGATCTGGGATAATAATAAAATTTTCTATCATGACTTTTCTCTGCGGGGCGTAAAACAGCACACTTGCTGGTTAGCATCGAGCTTTACTTGGCAAGATAATATCAACTGCTGCTTCAGTTTGTTGCGCGCCCGTAGCAGGCGTGATTTTACGGCCGGCAGGGTCAAACCTTGTTGGTTGGCATAGGCTTGTTGAGTCATCCCCTTGATGTCACAAGCTTTCAAAACGTGGCTATCTGGCTGCGGGAGCTCGGACAGGACTCGGCTTAGGCACTGGGTGAGGGTATCGACAACCGCTTGCGGGTCATTTTCTTGCTCAATATCCTGTTCTAATGGCACGGGATGTTTTTTCCGTCTGTGGTCAATGAGCAAATTGTTTGCCACACGGTAGAGCCAAGCCCGGGGGTTGCTGATGTTGCAAAACGCATAGTCTTTGACCATTGCCCGAATGAATACCTCTTGTAGCAAATCATCGGTCAATTCGGCATCGTTCGTTTGGGTGGTTAGCCAGAGGGCGAGGGGCCGGGCATGTTGCGCCCAGGCATCCATCAAGCAAGGCCGGGCGTTGTGGCTGTTTTGGCTCATCGTAATGCTCTGTTCCGCTTAGTGATTATTGACGAAACGAGTGTATCGTAATTGGATTGGCATTTTTGGCAACTCATGTTGCAGAAAAAGCACGTTTGAATTTTGTTTTAACCGAACGCCAGTGAGTTGTCGGTGTGGTTGGTGCCTTGTCGAGAAGGTGCTGGAAATCATCCTGGCTCGGGCAGATTTCACCACCATGGGCAAGTAGCAGGCTTGTGGGTGATAATGCGACGATCTTATTGACTGACTGGCGGTAGCGATTGGGGTAGAAAACCGGGAAGGGAGGAATATAGCGTCCTTTCACTTTTACCATTAGATCGGCGACATAAACCTTGCCGGAGTTTTGGTGGTATAGCGATAAGTCCCGGTCGGTATGACCTTGAGTTGATAGTGCCCGCCACTCGGGGAAGCCTGGTACCAGTTCTTGGTCGTCAAGCAGGTAATCTGGCTTTAGTTTGGCGTTATACCACAAATTACAGCGGGTCTTTTTCATTCGCTTGGCGACCCAACTTGCTAGCAGCAAGTCGGTCCAATGCATCAGTATGCCATCAATGCCCTGGTACCACTGGCCGGGGACATTGGCGGCGGCAATGCTGCATCCTGTCAATTTGCGAAGACGATGCGCCGCACCGGCGTGATCAGGGTGCATGTGGGTGACAATGACCAGTTTGAGATCCTTGACTGGGCGCTTAAGCTGTTCGCGGATGAAGTTGAGCAAATGAGGAATATCAGCACGGCAGCAGCCATCTAAAAGCAGCAAGCCATAACGGTATTCAACGAGATATATCGATTGGATATAGCCATCTATCTGGTGCAGTTTCATCTTGATATCCCTAAGTGGATGAAAAGCAATTTTATCTTTCTTCAATAAAAACATTATTTAACAACTCATCAGACCAATCAAGCAGGGAATAGTACAGAGACCGATATGATGAACATGAGGGAAGGTGTGACTCACGCATAGAACGCTAGAGTAGAAAAAGGCCCAACGTGAAATATATGAGTGGTCAGCGAGAGTCACGTTGGGCAAGGATTTAAATTTCCCAATCACCTCCTAGGGCCTTGTTTAACCCGACGACCATATTGGCGGTCTGCAGCCGGGCTGCCACTACGCGGTCGCGCATTGCATGTTGCTGGCGCTGGGCATCCAGTACCGACAGGTAGTCGATAAGGCCTGCCTGGTAGAGTGATAGCGCTTTGCCTACTGCTTCCTCAGTTTCTGCTTCGGCCTCAAGCAACAAAGACTGATACTGCTGGCTGTTACCGTAGCCATTGAGCAAGGTCTCCACCTCCCCGATAGCGCTGTTGACCGCATGCTGGTATGTGAGTGCGCTGGCTTCAAAGCGTGACTCTTGAAGCTTGATCATGGCATCGGTACGGCCGCCGTCGAACAGGTTCCAGCTGACCCCGACACTGGCGAGCCACGTTGCTGAGTCGCTGTCGAACAGATCATCAAAATCCCCCGCAAGCACACCCGGTGTCCCGGTCAGGTAAAACTTCGGGTATTGATTGGCAACAGCCGCAGCTAACTCGGCATTTTGTGCGGCCATTTCCCGTTCTGCGATTCGGAGATCTGGCCTTCTTTGCAATAGATCTGAAGGCAGGCCTGTCGGGATTAATCCATTGAAGGAAGGTAATGGCGAGTTGACGGCAAGCCTTTCCTGCATATGACGAGGAGATTCACCGAGTAAAATAGCCAAACGTTGCTGGTGGGCATTTTCCGCGGTTTCCAACTGTGGGATCACCGCCCTGGTTGCGGCCAGCATTGCTTTGGCCCGGGCGACATCGAGCTGGGAGCCATAGCCACTGTGGTGAATTTTTTCGACTAATGCCAGCGTTTGTTGTTGATCCTTGACCAATTCAAGGGCGATTGTCTTACGCTCCTGGGCCCCACGAAACTGGAGGTAGTTGTGGAGTACATCGCTGGTGATCAGAGTTGTCAGTCCCTGGCACATGATCTCTGCCTGCTCGGCACGAATGGAGGCCGCTTTTGCTTGGCTGTCAATTCGGCCGAATAAGTCCAGCTCCCAGGCGATGGTCATACCGGCATGAAAGGCGCTTTGATCACTGTCTATGATGGCCGTACCCAATGGGTTATTGGAAGATACAGCTGCACCGAGCAGTGGGTCATTTTCACTGATGCCATACGAGGTATAGCCTGCACCAAGGCCGACGGTCGGCACTTTGAATGACTCGACGATCTGGTTGAAGGCTTGGGCGGATCTGATCCGCTCCGAAGCCACTTTCAGTGGGATATTTTGGTTTTGGGCATCACGAATGAGTTCATTCAATGTTGGGTCATTAAATTGGGACCACCAATGGGCGTTGGTCTGCTGTCCTGTGAGGCTTTGCCCGCTATTTACCCCCGAAACCGCTCGATTTAAGTAGGTGTCAGCGAGCGTACTGCGCGGTTGTTCGTAGTTTGGTGCCGAGGCACAACCGGTCAGGATCAGTGCGGCTGTCAATACAGTTAAATTAAGCTTTTTCATGAGTCAGCTCCTCATCATGCCCTGCGTTGTCGGTTGTGTGCTTTAAGTCAGCTCGGTAAAACAAACGGTATAGAGCCGGCATCACAAACAGAGAAAGTACGGTCGCTGCCGCCAAGCCGCCGATGATGGTGGCCGCCATCTGGTCAAACAAGCGGTCTGACAGCAACGGGATCATCCCCAGAGCAGTGGTTAGCGCACCCATTGAAATCGCCATGGTGCGGTTTAAAGTGGCTTCCTCGATGGCATCCTCCAGACCTTTTCCATTTTTTCTTTCCAGTTCGATCTGGTCCATCAGTACAATCCCGTTTTTGATGATCATCCCCGATAGGGCGATGGCGCCGATCAAGGCCATGAAGCCGAATGGTTTATCGGCAATCAACAGGAACCAGCTCGCTCCGGTGGCGGCAAGAGGCACGGTTGTTAGAATGATGACAGGCTGCTTGAAGCCGTTGAACAGGGCTACAAGGATGATCACCATGATAAGCAGTGCTTTAGGCAGTTGGTTGAAGGTATCTGTGATAGCCCTGTCTTCGTCGTAATATTCGCCCCCCCACTCAAATCGGTAGCCGTCAGGCAGTTCGATAGCTTCAATATCCGCGGCGAGTTGCTTACGGACATCTGAGGCTGTCATACCGTCAACCGCGGCCTGAACGGTGATAGCGGGTACGCGGTTTCGCCGCCATATCATGCTTTCTTCATCCTTGAGTTCGAATTTATCGACAACTTGACCCAATGGAACAGAGTGCAATCCCATCAGCGATCGTACAGGTAGAGTCTCCAGCGAATTAATATCGGCATCGGCACTGCGGATGTTGATGGGGATTAACTCATCACCTTGGTGAAGGCGTGCCAGAGTTACGCCGTTAGTTGCCCGCTGAATAGCAAGGGCGATATCAGTACGGTTGATGCCTGCACGACGCGCTTGCTCCTGGTTAAGCTGCGGGACGATGACTTTGCTTTTCTGACGCCAGTCGTCACGGACATACTTGGTATTCGGATGGGCTCGCATTATGTCTTGGGCCTGTTTTGACAGTGCGTGCAGTACCTCGGGATCGGGACCGATAAACCTGGCCTCAATACTGAATTTGTCTTTGGTCGCGAGCTTCAGCGCCCGGAACCTAGGCTCGGCATGAGGAAACTGCTCTTCTAGCCATTGGTCACCTCGACGTTCCAGCGCCTCGATGCCGCTGTAGTCATGGGTATTGATCAGGATCTGACCATAGCTTGGGTCATATGGCTCTGGTTCAACGGTAACGGAGAACCTTGGTGCACTTGCGCCAACAAAAGTAGTGAAATCTTTGACTTCTGGTTGCTCACGCAGCCAGTCCTCAATACGAACCATATCGGCCGATGTTTGCTCTATCTGTGCACCATTCGGTAGCCAGTAATCGAGAAATACCATAGCGCGGTCTGAGGTTGGTATGAAGTTGACCGAAATATGAGGCACGACAAAGGCGGTAATACCAAGAAGCGGTACCAATACACTGAGGCCTTTGAGTGGGTGGCGGACCGTGTAGTGGACGGCTTTGCGGTACAGCGACGGCTTGTTTGCCTGCGGCTCTTTGCCTTGGGAGGCTGGTGTCTGCTTCGGCTTGAACCAGGCCCAACACATTAACGGGGTAATCGTCATGGCAATCAGCCACGATAGAAGCAGTGACGCGCACATGACCCAGAATACCGAACCGGCAAATTCAGCCGCGTCGGTTGTGGAAAACATCACCGGACTCGCCCCCATGACAGCAATAATGGTGGCTGCTAGGAGCGGAACGGCTGTTTCCTGGATGGTTTCTTTGGCCGCTTTTAGTCGGTCAATACCTTTGTTGATCTTGGAAATGATCATATCGGTGACAACAATGGCGTTATCAACCAGCATACCTAGCGCAAGAATAAAGGTGCCCAAAGATACGCGCTGTAGATCAATGGCCTCTATCTTCATGTAAACCAGGGTCAGCAAGATAGTTAGCATTAGGCTGCTACCGACTATCAGGGCGCTTTTCAGGCCCATGAATAACCACAGGATCACGACGACAATCAAGACACTCTCGATCAAGTTGGACACGAAGTTGTTGATCGACTTTTGTACTTCTTCCGGCTGGAAAGCGACGGCATTAATGTCGATACCCAGCGGCAGGGTCTGCTGATACTCGGCGATAACCTGATTGAGCTGATCACCCAGAGAGACCACATTGATGCCAGAGTTCGGGCTGACTGCCAGCGTGATTGCATCAATGCCGTTGAAGCGGCTTTCAGACAGAGCTGGCGTCTGGTAGCCCATAGAGACAGTGGCGATATCACCAAGGCGGATCAAGCCGGTTCCCAAGTCCCCCACACCGCCTTTGATCATCAGGTTCCTAATATCATCCAGGCTGGTAAATTCACTGCCTTGATCAACCCGGATACGTTCGATCCCAGCTTTGAACTGACCCGCATCATAGATCATGTTCTGGCTGGCCAACTGATTGATGACTTGCGCCGAAGAAAGGCCATAATCAGCCAAACGTTCATCGGGTAAGTCGATATTAACGACTTGGTTGCGTACCCCATGCAGCTCAATTTTCTTGATGCCTTCAACTGCTTTTAGGCGGCGCTGTAGCTCCTTGGCATAGAGACGCAGCTCGCTGGGCTCAATGCCTTCGCCGGTTATCGCAAACAACATGCCGTACACTTCCGAAAACTCATCCTGCACAATGCTGATTTGAGCCGTTGCCGGCAGCTCGAGCTTAACGTCGTTGATCTTGCGGCGGAGCAGGTCCCACTGCTGAGGCAGTTCCTTTGAGCTGGTGGACTCCTGGAGATCGACAAAGACCATCGAGCTGCCGGGACGAGACAGAGAGCGAAGTTTCCACAACGATTCCATCTCTTGTAATCGGGTCTCGATTTTGTCTGTGACTTGCGCCTCGACCTCCTGCGCGGAAGCGCCTGGGTAGAGGGTGACAACAACGGCGCTTTTGACCGTAAATGTGGGATCCTCAAGCTTACCCAGCTTGAAGTAAGAAGTAATACCAGCAATGACGCACAACACACTGAAGAAAACGATAAAGGTGCGCTGTCGAATTGCAAATTCTGCAAGATTCATCGTTGTCACCTATAGGGTTTTGGCGGTTGATTTGCCTGGTGCGGTTGAGGTTGGTGCTGAAGCAACAAAGACCTCTTTGCTCACGAGCTGCGGTTGAACCAACGCGGTGGTGAGAATTTTACCGACTGCTTGGCCCGGCTCGAGATAATGGACGCCGGCGGTGATAATTTTATCGCCGGGAGCAAGGTTGCCGCTGACACAAGCTTGATTGGCCTGGAGTGATTCGATAGTGACGGATTTAGGCCGCGTTGTACCATTGTCGATAGTGAAAACCGAATGTAACTCGCCGCTTTGTCTAATGGCCGAGTAGGGAATGCAATACTGCCCTGCACCTTGTTCAAACGCCACCGTTAACTGAATAGCCTTGCCGGGAAGCGCTGCATCTTTCATTGTCAGTGCACTTTGATCCAACTGGTAGGTGATCTGGTAGGTTTGCTTGATCGGATCCGGTAGCGTGTTAACCTCTTTGAGTGAGGCTTTGATTGCTTCATGGCTGCCGTACCACGAGACGGCTCCGGTTGGTTGGTCCTTGAATCGGCTAATTAGGCTCTCCGGTACATCGATAACAGCGTGTAGGTGGTTTGGCTGATGAAGCGTAAAGACGGGAAAGCCGGGGGCGGCTTGTTCGAATTGTTCGCTGAAGCGTTTGCCAACTACGCCATCAAAAGGAGCTGTGAGCTCGGTGTAGGCGAGGGCATCTTGGGCTTTTTGTAGGTTTTGCTCTACCACTTTGACCATGGCTTGGCTGCGCTTGTAGCCAGATTGTGCGCGATCAAGATTGACCTCGGCAATAGCATTATCGCGGGCGGCTTGCTTTACTCTTCTGAGTTCAATAGCGGCGAGTACTTTTGCGGCTTTTGCTTCTTCCAGACGGGCCTCTAGCTCTAAAACAGCAACCTGGTAGTCGTGAGGATCAAGCCTTGCGATGACTTGTCCCTGTTTGACTCTTTCCCCTGTTTTTACCATTACCTCAGTGATGGTTCCCGGAACTTTGAAAGCGAGGTTGGCAGTATCTATAGCTTCCAATACGCCTGAGAACTGGCGGGTATTGAATTGATGCTGGCTACCCAGTTCGATGACCTGCACCGGACGGGGAGATTTTTCAGCGACTGCAGGTGTCGTATCACTGCAGCCACTAAGCACAAGTATGGCAATTGGAGCCATAGCATAGGAGCTTGTTGTTTTCATAATTCATTCCACTCAAAAAAAACAGTGTTATTTTAAGCTTTGAATCGGAAAGGATAATTAGGCTGCAATGCGAAACACTGTCACGATTTTCGTGACAATAAAACGAAGGCTTGGGTTGATAATCACCAAACCTACCGCTATTTAGTCTTGAGTTTTGCGACAATCAAAAATTTTAGGCAAATGCTCCAGCAGGTGGTTGATAAGTGCTCGTGTTGCTTGGCTTACGCCCATTCTGTCTGGGTAGATCAGCCATACATCCTCTGACTGGGATTGGCAGTCAGGGAGGATTCTAATGAGTTCGCCTGACTCCATTGCATTGATTGCTAACAGCAGGGGAAGGAAACTGATCCCTTGTCCGGCAATCATCGAGCGGCGGATATAGCCGGTACTATTGCTGCTGAGTATAGGTTTGACTTTGAGGGTTGAGTCTGTAAAACGCCAAGTGTCTTCAATTCTACCGTCAGACCAGCGGTAGCAAATACAACGGTGCTGAGCGAGATCATTGATGCTCTCTGGTGCTCCGTATTGTGCAATATAGTCTGGGCTAGCGAGAAGGAAACGATTGATAGAAGTGATGTGTCTCGCAACCAGGCTTGAATCTTGGAGTGGGCCGACATGGAAACTTAAATCAAGTCCTTGTTCATACAGATCCCGGTAGCCATTGGTGCTGAAGCGAACATCTAGCTCGATATCGGGATACTGTAGCTGAAACTGATTGAGGATAGGCTGAAGTAGCTCATCACTGTCTGGCAGCGCCCCGATTTTCACTTTTCCTGCTGGTTTGCTATCTAGCTGATACATCGCCTCTTGCGCTTTTTCGATTCCCTGAACCACTTGCAATAGCTCATGGTAGAGCACTTCACCGTGTTGTGTCAGACGAAGTTTGCGTGTGGTTCTGAAGAATAGCTGTGCATTGAGGTGCTTTTCTAATTCGCCAATTCGGCGGCTGACATTGGCGCGGGGGAGGTCGAGCGCATTGGCTGCCGCAGAGAAGCTGCCCAGCTCAACAACGGTGGTAAACAGTTTTAGATCATCCAGGCGCATAAAAGTCGCTTATCAACATTAATCATTGTCTTTACAGTGTAAATGCCAGTTCCATGCACGGAAATGATATGCATCATAAAAAATATCAAGCTGATACATTCAATGATGTCCTACTTTATTAAATTTATTCAATAAATAATAAGTGTTGTCCTTGTTGAGTAATGGCGGGTAAATACTTGCATGGCATAAAACTGCCCTCACAAAAGCGTGATCTAAGCCTGTATGTTTATTTGCATCAAGTGTCATGGTTTTAAAAATAATAATTGAAACACCGTTTCACAGATCACATTTCAGATCGCTTCTTGTTTTATTTTGTTTTTATCTTTGTATATTGAAATGGAATTCATCATAAAACAAAACGGTATTTCAAAAATGAAACTGAAACTGTTATCTCTATCCCTAATTGCTGTTTTATCTTCTACGTCGGCTTTTGCGACAACGATTAACCTTAGACATGAATATATGCCAGACCGAGACGGTGATAAACATAGAGATCGCATCAGTGTCTCTCACCGGTTTGACAATGGTATTGGTGTATCTGTCGAAGCAAAGTGGCGTCATGACGACGATGAATTCGTCCGTAAAATGAAAAGTGGCGGCCATGAAGTTGGTGTAAGTTATAACTATAAGATTAATAACAACTTTACTCTTCAGCCATCTTATGCGGCTGACGTATCGAGCACAAAGACCGTGCATAAGTTTAATATCCGCGGGATCACTAAGATCACCGATGATTGGGGGGCGTCACTGCGCTATCGCTACGGTTGGGACCGCCCGGTCTCTGGGGATGATTCTGGCTACCATCAGCTTAACCTCGTAACAGATTATAAACTGTCTTGGGGTAAAGTCGGTGTAGATATTGAATATAAAGACTTAGAGTCAGGAAAAGGTGGCTGGAAAGATAAAGACCGCGATCACCTAATTAATTTCTTCGGAGAATATTCATTGCTATCAAGCGGATGGATTCCATTTGTAGAAGTCGGTGCTTTAACATTTGATAAAGACGGCGATGGCTATAAAGATGATTACGCAATTCGTTACCGCTTTGGTATGAAGTACAATTTTTAATTAGGTGCTTAAAATGAAAAAGACAACATTATCTTTATTATTCGGTACTTTATTTGCTCCTTCTATCTATGCGGCTGATATTAATGTTGATGAGCTGACTTGGAAAGCAATTACCTTCGGCCAGTCGACAGATATGAATTTTGGTTCGACGATCCTGCCTGAAAAAGTCGGGGTTAACCAGGTAACTGCCGATGGTAAGAAGGTTCAGCCAGGTCAAGTCCAGCCGGAGTTTACCATCGAAAGCCGCGGCGGTAAGTTGGCAAACTCACATGAGGGTTTGACGTTTTACTATACCGAGCTGCCAACGGACTTGAACTTTACACTAAGTGCTGACGTTGTGCTGGAGCAGCTTGGACCTGAAACGGGCGCGACACCAAACCGTCAGGAAGGTGCCGGTCTGATGGTACGAGATATCTTAGGTGCCGAGCGTCTGGTTCCTCAGCCGGAAGGCCATGAGGAGTTTCCCTCTTCGTCCAATATGGTCATGAACCTGCTTCGGTCTCATACCCGTACCAATGACGGTATGACCAATGTTAACGCCTCTTACCGGGAAGGTGTGTATCAGCCGTGGGGAACGGCCGGAAACCGATTGAGTCGTGTCGATTATGTTGACGGCGTCACTTATGGCGAGTCAGAAAGCTATCGCATGACATTGACTCGAACTGATGAAGGGTTCACGGTCAGTTACCAATATGGTGATGAAGTCATTACCCAGGAAGTGAAAGGTGCGAATGCGAACATTGTAGAAGTGCAGAACCCTGACTCGCAATATGTTGGTTTTTTTGCCTCTCGCAATGCGAAAATGCGAGTTAGCAATGTCAACTTGGATGTTTCAGAAGCCGATACGCAGGATGCCCCGCTGTATGAAGCCAAGCAAGTGAACCTTATCGTGCAGGAGGCCTCTTCACCGCGCTCCCTCGTTAAGGCATACCCTGTGCAGGCTCGGGCGAACTATACCGGAGCCTTTGAACTTAAGCACAACGGCAAGGTTGTTACTAAGCAGTTGGTTGCCGCCGGTGAGCTTTTCCACCACCTCATTGATCTTGATGAGACGGAAAATGCCGTGGACGTGGTATTTACGGCGGTAGAAGGACCAGAGCAAGAGCCTCAGTCGCTTTCGTATAACGTGGAGTTTACCCCAGCCGCAAACGCCATGGAGCTATATGCTGCTCCTAATGGCAGTTCTGAAGGGGATGGTTCTGCTGACCACCCTTACGATTTGGCAACGGCGATGGCTGTGTTACCGGCTGGCGGCACTATCTTGCTCAAAGATGGTGACTATCAAGGTATCACCGTACCGGTTACGGCCAGTGGTACTGCGGAGCAGCCGAAAACGCTTCGCGCGATGGGTGAGAAAGTACGCTTTGTCTCTGAGTTCCATCATGATGCCAACTATTGGCATTATCAGAATATCGAGGTGGCACACGCGCAGTTCATTGTTCACGGAAGTCACAATACGTTCGAGAAAATGGTGACCCACAGTGCACCTGATACCGGTTTCCAAATTACCTCTCCGGAAAATATCGGCCGAGCACTATGGGCTAGCCATAATACGGTGATAGATAGTGAAAGCTATAACAATATGGATCCTTCTCAAATCAATGCCGACGGCTTTGCCGCAAAGATGCGGGTTGGGGATGGAAACACTTTCATCCGCTGTATTTCCCATCACAATATTGATGACGGCTGGGATCTCTTCAACAAGGTTGAAGACGGTGCAAACGGCGCGGTGACCATCATTGATTCAATCGCTTTTAATAACGGGCGTACGTTAGAGGTTGATAATAAAGGCGGCACTATCGGTAATGGTTTCAAGCTGGGAGGTGAAGGCATCCCTGTTCCTCACGTGGTGAAAAACAGCCTATCGTTCAACAACAATATGGATGGGTTTACTGATAACTTCAACCCAGGAGCCTTGGTGTTGAGCGACAATGTTGCCATTGACAACAAGCGCTTTAACTACTTGTTCCGTCAGAGCCCATATTCGGGTGATGTTGAACAAGGCTCCTTTACCAACAACGCCTCTTTCCGCTTTCATGTTACAGGTAAATATGATGATGTCATAAATAGCGCTCACGCTTCTGGCAACTTTTTAATTATTGGTAACAAGACATTGTCTGAAGAGGGCAAAGAGAAAGAGAAGCAGTTTGTTACACCGCTAAAACAGGCGTCTGTGATTGACTTGCAGCAGGCGATCCCTGGTAAGCAGGAAGCGCTGAAGTTGAAAGAGCTTTTGCAGTAATTGATTAATAAAAAAGCTCTTCGGAGCTTTTTTATTTTTATCCCGTACAGGAAACAACGCGTTAGGCTTTCCCTTTTATGAGTACCTTGTCTAAATTGGATTTAGAGGTTTAATTATGGAATACGATTACATCGTTATCGCGGGCTATTTTGCATTAATGATTGCTATCAGCTTGTTATTTAAAAAGATGGCAAGCAACAGTACCAGTGACTACTTCCGCGGGGGCGGCAAGATGCTGTGGTGGATGGTGGGGGCCACTGCCTTCATGACCCAGTTCTCGGCCTGGACGTTTACCGGGGCGGCAGGTAAAGCCTTTAATGACGGCTTTGCGGTATTGGCTGTTTTTATCGGTAACATGGTTGCTTATGTGTTTGCCTACTATTATTTTGCCCGCCGCTTTCGCCAGATGCGTGTTGATACGCCAACGGAAGGGGTACGACGCCGCTTCGGCAACACCAATGAGCAATTCTTTACCTGGGTCATTATTCCCCTCAGTGTGATCAACGCAGGGGTTTGGCTAAATGGCCTCGGCGTCTTTGCTTCGGCTGTTTTTAACGCTGATATTGTCACGACAATTTGGGTCACAGGGCTTGCGGTACTGGCTATTTCCTTGCTCAGTGGCGCCTGGGGGGTAGTTGCCTCCGACTTTATCCAAACCTTGGTTGTTGCGGTGATCTCTATCGCTTGTGCTGCCGTCGCGCTGTATGTGGTCGGTGGTCCTGGCGAGATTATTGAGAACTTCCCTGGCGGTTTCGTCATGGGGCCGGACATGAATTACCCGCTGCTGTTGGTATGTACTTTCATTTTCTTCATCGTGAAGCAGCTGCAAAGTATTAACAACATGCAGGAGTCATATCGCTTTTTGAATGCCAAAGATTCACACAATGCTAGCAAGGCTGCAGTGATGGCGTTGGCAATGATGATCTTTGGTGCCATTATCTGGTTTATCCCGCCTTGGGCATCGGCGATCCTTTATCCGGATGCGGCAACGCAGTACTCGGAACTGGGGGCAAAGGCAAGTGATGCGGTGTATTTGGTATTTGCCCGTGAAACCATGCCACTCGGTACCGTCGGTTTATTGATGGCGGGTTTGTTTGCGGCGACCATGTCCTCAATGGACTCCGCCCTAAATAGAAACTCAGGTATTTTTGTCCGCAGCTTTTACTCGAATGTTGTCCGTAAGGGGCAGGCGTCAGACCGAGAACTGCTAAGGGCGGGTCAGGTTGCCTGCCTGGTCAATGGTATCTTGGTCATCATGATGGCCCAGTTCTTCAACTCGCTGAAACACCTAAGCCTGTTCGATCTAATGATGCAGGTGGCAACATTGCTGCAATCACCAATTCTGGTGCCGTTATTCCTTGGTATCATTATCCGTAAAACCCCTAAGTGGGCGCCGTGGGCTACGGTTGTCTTCGGGATGCTGGTCTCTTGGTCGGTTGTTAAGATCTTTACCCCGGACTATGTGGCAAGTTGGTTTGGCATTGAAGAGCTCACCCGTCGCGAGGCCGGTGAGCTTCGGACCATGATCACCATTGCTGCGCACCTGTTCTTTACGGCCGGTTTCTTCTGCCTATCGACCCTGTTTTATAAAGAAGAGCAGGATATCCATAAAGAAACAACGCTCGAGTTCTTTAACGATGTGGACACACCGTGTGTCGCTGAAGAAGGGCAAGACATTGTAGACCGTATGCAGCGGGCAAAACTTGGCAAGTTAGTAACATATATGGCTGCAGGCTTAACGTTGATGGTTCTGATCCCTAATCCTCTTTGGGGGCGGATGTTGTTCTTGGCCTGTGCCGCTGCGGTATTTGTCGTTGGTTTTGGTTTGAAGAAAAGTGCCCGGTTAGATGAAGTGAAAGTAACGGCACCGAGCACGCAGTGATGCTATCGCTGACAGCGTGATCTCAACAGGGTGAATAGCTCAATCCGCCTACGGGTATATGGTTACTGTTTGCTGGTATTAGCAAGAGAAAAGCCGCCTTTGATAGGCGGCTTTGTTTTATCTACGTTTTTGCGCGGGGCTACAGGGGTAGGGTAGCCCTGCGGGGAAATTAGATCATCGAGCTGGCGAGCGACCACATATAGCCGCCAAAGATCATCAGGAGCACGCCACCGCCAGCCCGGCTGACCTGGTAGCTGTATGCCGTGGCGCCAGCATAACGCTGGCGGGCTAGCGCCGCTAAAAACATCATACCGACAACGGTGGTGAGCAGTGCCATGGCGGGTAAGTCTCGGCTCAAAATCTGCTCAGGCAGTTGCAAGCCATTACCCAAAAGAGCAGGGAACGCTATGACGCCCAGTAGGTTGAAGATGTTGGAGCCGATGACAGTGGCAAAGGCAATGTCATGCATGCCTCTTCTCACGCCTGCCAGGGCTGCGGCCAGTTCAGGCAGGCTGGTGCCAAAGGCAATAACCGTCAGGCCAATTGTTAGCTCGCTAATTCCAGCAATGACGGCCAGCTCAACCGCCCCCCACACCATCAGCTTGGACGACGCGAGCAAGACCACGAGCATGATGAGGGTTTCAACAGCCGCACGCGGTTTCGATATATTGAGAAAGTCCAACTCTTCGGGCTCTGAATGGCCGTGCTTTACGGACTGGGCCAAATAGAAGCAATAGGCCACGAGCCCAACAATCAGAATAAGGCCGTCGCGTATTGCTAACTGTCCGTTTACCATCAGTAAACCCGATATCATCATCGCAATGGTCAGAATAGGGAACTCACGGCGGATAAAACGCGGATGGACAGTTAGTGGCTTGAATAGCATGCAGATTGATAGCACTAGGCCAATGTTGATGATGTTCGAGCCTAGCCCGTTTCCAATTGAAAGCTCGCCAGCACCATTGATGGCCGCGGTAGCCGAGACTAACAGTTCCGGGGCTGAGGTCCCAAAGGCAACCACCGTCATGCCGATAAAGACTATTGAGACATTATTGAGCTTGGCAAACGTTGCGGAGGAGGCGATAAGTCTATCGGCACTGAGGGACAACAAGACAAATCCAAGAGCCAAGGCAACAAGAGCGACGAGAAAAGCGTTCATTGAGTATTCTATGGGCGAGGGCTAATCAAAACACGAACAATCCCACACCTGGCCCTCGCAGTTGGTGCGTGATTGTCCGAGTCTCGCTGGGCTACCAAAAATATATCGGTAGCTGGATATGCCATGGCATGTGGCCAAATATGTTGACATAACCTTTTGCCCCGCGGGCAAAATAGCTACTCCCTCAAACTGGGGCGTATTATACGCGGCGGATGGGTTCAAGCTAGGGATGTGTGGGGAGAGAAATGTAAGATTTAGTAACAGTCGCAGCGGGGGCAGGCCGTACGCTTAGCCTGCACCCATCTGCTTAGTTAATGCTGGCTGTGGTCCATTTTTTCTTCTTTCATGCCTTCAGGTACATAAGTCGCTTCCTCAACCGTGACCTCAAGGTCAATCGTCCCGGCGTGTTTGAAGGTGAGGGTCAAAGGAAACTTCTCGCCAAGCTTAGGCACTTCGTTGAGCTTAAAAAACATAATGTGGTAGCCACCTGGCTTCAAAGCCTGTGAACCATGGGCGGGAATATCAATTTTCTCAACCTCGCGCATTTTCATCATACCGTTTTCGTGGAAATGGGTATGCAGCTCGGTTTTGCCTGCGATGGGAGACGTTGCGCTGAGCAGTTCATCGCCCTTGTTACTGTGGCTGACCACATTGAAAAACGCCGCGGCGACTTGCGAAGTTGGTGGAACTTGTTTTGACCAAGGGTGCTCAATGTGTAGCTCGCCGACCTTGTAGTCATGCGCATTAACCGTGCTAGTGAGTGCGAAGAGGCTGCCTAATAGAATGCTTTTTATTGTTTTCATTACGTTCTCCGGGTGGCGTGATGCCACGAAAATGTAGATCGCTGATTGTTAGAAATGAAAAAGTGAGACAAATGGTAATGGTGGAGAATGCTTGGGAGCCAGCAGGAATAGCCGTTGAGAAGTAGGGGTATACAGCGATAGATAATCGCCAAGGTAGCCGATAAATTGGAGTTGACTGACAAGCTTGTAGTCCCCTTCTAGCTGCTGGGGATTGTTATCATACAGCTTGAAGACCGGACAGTGGGTATTGAAACGTGGATGCTCATCATCGTGGTGATGATCGCTTTGCTCAAGAGACTGTACAGACACCCAGCGTAAGCCGGAAGAAGTACAAACAAGGACTTTTTTGCCGGTCAACCAGACTTTTTCCTTAACAAACAAACGAGGATTGAGAACGGCTACGGAAGAGAGCAGGGACGAGGTCAGGAGTGCAGTAACGGCCAGCAAGCATATCAACTTTCTGCTGTTTATGAATGGCTTACATGGCGGGAAAGTGAACGGCATGAATATGTGCACTGGCTAGACAATGATCGGATAGTAACAAGCAACTGCGAGGATGTAACTTTACTTGTTAATGTTTTGTAGTGCTTTTGAGATCAGGCTAGCAACTTTGTGTCGGTCGGAGGTACGTTATGTATTTGATGTCGACTTTCCTCGAAGCCGCCTCATGATGGCTTTTTCGGCTTCCACAAGTACGAAGACACTTGAGGCGATGATGATGATCCTTGGCCAAGCCATAATCTCAATAGCACTAGTGCCGAAAAGTACCTGCATGATTGGCAGGTAGGTAAAAGTAAGCTGAAACAAACATAAAAGCGTGATGGCCAGCAAGACATAGTAATTGCCCACAATGGCCTGGCGGCTGAAAATGGGCTCAAGGATATAGCGCGAATTAAACAGGTAGAAAATCTCGAACATAACGAGGGTGTTCACCGCGATGGTACGTGCTCGTTCAATGCTGGGGTTATGCCCCAGTTCCCACTGGAATAGTCCAAGTGTACCGATCATTATAATCACCGACACAAAACCTATCCGCCAAATCAGGTGGTTGTTCAAAAGAGGATGGTTCGTCGGACGGGGCGGACGCTGCATGATCCCTTTTTCTTTCGGTTCAAAAGCAAGCGACAGCGCCAGTGTAACGGCCGTTATCATATTCACCCAAAGGATCTGGACTGGGGTGAGGGGTAACTGCTGGAAGCCCAGCAAGACGGCAGTAAGTATGATCAGGGCTTCTCCGCCATTGGTTGGCAATATAAACAGAATGGCTTTTTGCAAGTTGTCATACACCGCGCGTCCCTCTTCGACAGCTGCCGTGATGGTGGCGAAGTTGTCATCGGCCAATACCATCTCGGACGCTTCTTTCGCCGCTTCGGTACCGTTTTGTCCCATTGCCGTACCAATATCGGAGCGCTTCAGGGCTGGGGCGTCATTAACGCCATCGCCTGTCATGGCCACGATGTGGTTATGCTGCTGCAACGTGTTGATGAGGCGCATTTTGTGCTCTGGGTTAACGCGGGCATAAATGTCAATGTGATCAGCAAGCTCAAACAGTGCTTCTTCACTGAGTTTGTCCATCTGTTGGCCTGTCAGGGCTTCGTCGGTGTTGATAATGCCCAGTTGCAATGCGATAGCCCGCGCCGTCAGGGCGTGATCGCCGGTGATCATTTTTACTCGAATACCCGCTTCCTTGCATGCCTGCACGGCCTCGATGGCTTCTTCTCGTGGAGGGTCGATAAGGCCAAACAGGCCCAGCATAATGAATTGTTTGCCGATATCACCAAAATGCAGTTCGACCTGATCATAATGCGTTGGGCTGTAAGCGATGGCCAACAGTCGTTGGCCGTCATGGGCTTGTTGTTCGATCATGCCTAACCAGTAGTCAGGTTGAATGTGGGTCGGCCCTGCATCGGTCATTTGCTGGTGGCACATTTCTATGATTTGCTCCGGTGCCCCTTTGAGGAAAATAAAGGCCTGTCCTTCATGGCTGTGGTGCAGCGTCGCCATAAACCGATGCTCTGATTCAAAGGGGATCAAGTCGGTGCGGGGATAATTGTGGTTTTCATTTTCAGCATCAAGGCCTAGCTTAGCGCCTGCCACAAGCAGTGCACCTTCCATAGGATCTCCATGGATCTGCCATTCCTGCCCTTTGTGACTCAGGGTTGAGTCATTACATAGCACCGAGGCACGGATTGCTTGGGTGATGGGCGAGTCCGGGGCGGGGACAATTTCCTGTCCATTGAGCATCAGAAAGCCATGTGGGTTATAACCGGTGCCGCTCAGAGTGTATTGGTTGTCTGCGGTGACTATGGTGCGGACGGTCATTTCATTGCGGGTGAGCGTACCGGTTTTGTCGGTGCAGATCACCGTGACCGAGCCCAGGGTTTCAACGGCTGGAAGTCGGCGGATCACGGCTTGGCGCCGGGCCATTCTCTCGACCCCGATCGCCAGTGTGATGGTCATGATGGCTGGCAGTCCTTCGGGGATCGCCGCGACGGCTAGGCTGACCGCAGCAAGAAACATGTTGGTGCTAGGGTAGTCACGGATCAAGACTCCAAAGGAAAAAGTGGCCGTTGCCAAGATCAGGATCAGTGCTGTTAGCCAGCGGCCGAAGCTAGCTACCTGCTTAAGCAAAGGGGTATCTGTCGGTGCCACTTTCGAGACCAGTTCACTGATTTGCCCTAATTCAGTATCAATGCCCGTTGCTACAACGATACCGGTGCCCAGGCCATGGGTGACCAGTGTGCCGGAGTAGGCCATGGAGCTGCGACTGGCTAGTTCGGTTTGGCATCCGACCGGATCACTTTGCTTATCAACGGCAACAGACTCGCCGGTCAAAATGGCCTCGGATACCTGCAACCCTTTAGCGCGGCATAGCCTTAAATCGGCCGGGATCCGATCGCCGGGCTGAAGTAGTACAATATCGCCAATAACCAGGTTTTCGACGGCAATGGTTTGTTGACGACCGCCTCGGATGACCTCGGCATTGGGTGATAGCATGCTGCGGATGGCCTTCAGCGCCTCCTCTGCCCGACCTTCCTGTATGAAGCCAATAATGGCATTGATCAGCACGACCCCGGCAATGACGCCGGTATCGAGCCAATGGCCAAGAAGCCCGGTAATCACCATGACAACGAGCAAGACATAGATGAGTAGGTTGTTGAACTGGCTAATAAAGCGGGTGATAAATGAACGCTTTTGTGGGTCTGGTAACTTATTGGGGCCCTGATGGTGCAGACGCTGCTTGGCTTCTTCGGCGCTCAGGCCCTCCGGCTGACTGTCCACAGCCGTGAAGGTTTGCTGTACAGAGCAATGGTGCCAAGGGGTAGGTGGCTCGTACATGGCAACATATCCAGCGGCCTAAAATCGTCGTTTATTGATTATTAGGCAAACTGGTCTAGGTTGTGTGTATGAATTATGGGAAAGGGAAACAAGCGAATGGCAGATATTTTTGGATTTGATGCGTTCTCTCCCAAGCAGATAGCCGAGAAGGTTGACAGCATCGGGGTGGTAAAGGCTAGGCTGCCACTGCTCTCCATGGTGATGCTGGGCATATTGGCTGGCGCTTTTATTGGCCTAGGCGGTTTATATTTCACCTTGGTGAAATCTGATGCTGAACTGGGGTTTGCCATGCAGCAAGTACTCGGCGGCGTGACCTTTTCTCTGGGGCTGTTGCTGGTCATCGTGGCGGGTGCCGAGCTGTTTACTGGCAATAACCTTTTGGCGATGGCTTGGGCTGACAACAAGATCACCACATCGGAGTTATTGATAAACTGGGGGGTTGTGTGCGCGGCTAATTTGGTCGGTGCCGTAGGGTTGGCCGTTCTGGTGTTCCTTTCTGGCCATACGACCATGAACGATGGTGCCATTGCGGCCATGTACGCCAAGATTGCGGCGGCGAAATGTGAGTTGCCGTTTTGGACCGCTTTTTTTCGCGGCTTATTGTGCAACGTGCTGGTGTGCATGGCTGTCTGGATGGCGTTGGCTGGCCGCAGTGTGATTGATAAGGCGGTGGCGATCGTGTTTCCAATCTCTGCGTTTGTTGCTGCCGGTTTCGAGCATAGTATCGCCAATATGTATTTCATTCCGCTTGCCATGCTGCTCAAGCTCTCGGGCACGGTGGATGTTGCTGACTCTGTCACGCTACTGGGTTTTGTCGGTAACTTGATCCCTGTTATTTTGGGCAACCTTGTCGGGGGCAGTGTGATGGTCGGTTTGGTATACCACATTATTTATTTAAGGAAAGAGCCATAGATTCAAAAGGTTACTTCCTTATCCGCTAGTGTATTTGCCCTTGGCGATGGAAAATGAATATCAGGGCGGGTGCTATAATTTAGCTGGCTTCAACAATCAGGGAATCAGTATGCATTCCAAAGTTGTGAAAACAGTCTGCCCTTTCTGCGGTGTCGGCTGCGGCATGTATTTATCCAGCGATGCGAAAGGCGAGGTGTGTGGTGTTGCCCCTCAATTGGATCATCCCATTAGCAGGGGGAAACTTTGCGATAAGGGGTGGAGCACCGTTTATGCGGTTTCTCCTGAAAATCGCATTACCCAGCCCCTCAAAAGAGAGCGTGACAAATTTATCCCCATCAGCTGGGATGAAGTATTGTGTTCAATCAGCGCCTCCTTACTCGATACCATTGAGCAATATGGTCCGCAAGCCGTCGGGGTGATCAGTAGTGCGCGGGCAACCAACGAAGATAACTATGCTGCGCAAAAATTTGCCCGCGCCGTACTGAAAACCAACAACGTGGATCACTGCGCCCGGATTTGCCACAGCCCAACCGTGGCAGGCCTTAAGCAAGTGCTTGGCTCTGGTGCTATGACCAATAGCACCGAGGATGTATTCAAGGCCGGTGTCATTATGGTTATCGGCGCGGATCCAACAGAGAACCACAGTGTGTTGGGCGGGCAAATTATCCAGGCCAAACAGGCGGGAGCAACGCTGATTGTGGTAGACCCGCGGGTGACAAGGCTGGCAAAGCTTGCTGATATTCACCTGCAGCTTCAGCCTGGCACCAACACGGCGCTTATCAATGCGATGCTTCACGTCATTATTGCTAACCGCTGGCATGATCAAGCGTTTGTTGAACAGCGCTGTGAAGGATTCGAAGCCCTTGCAAAACATGTCGAGAAAGTCACGCCAGAGTCGGTTGAAGCGCTCACTGGTCTTGACCCGCAGCTGATCCGGCAGGCTGCGGAATACTACAGCCAATCAGAGCGCTCGATGATCATGTACGGGATGGGGATCACCCAGTTCATGGCGGGGACCACCAATGTCATCGCGCTAGCCGATTTGGTTACGGTCTGTGGCCATATCGGTAAACCGGGGACAGGGATCAACCCGCTGCGGGGACAGAATAATGTTCAGGGGGCTTGTGATATGGGCTGTTTGCCCAATGTCTATCCGGGCTACCAACTGGCTGATGATCCCAACGTCCAAGCGAAATTTGCAGCGGCTTGGGGCGGGGAGGTTGCTTCAACCCCGGGGCTGACGTCCATGGGGATGACCAAAGCAGCATTGGCTGGCAAGTTCAAGTCATTGATTCTATTTGGCGAAGATCCCGTCGTGACCGATCCTGACCAAAACCATGTCCGCGAAGCCTATCAAGCGTTGGATTTGCTGGTTGTCGCTGAGCTGACCATGACCGAGACCGCCAAGTTGGCTGATTTTGTTTTGCCGGCTGCTTCTTTTGCCGAAAAAAATGGCACCTTTACCAACTGTGAGCGGAGGGTGCAGTGTATCCACCCGGTTATCACTCCTGTCGGCGAAGCAAAGGGGGACTGGCAGTGGTTGCAAGCCCTGGCGAAGGCGATGGGCAGCGATCAGCTCGATTGGCCAGAGACCGAGGCCGTTTTTGATGAGATGACTTCACTGACCCCTCCATACCAGGGCATGAATTACCCCAAGCTGGAGCATGATTATGGCTTGCAATGGCCGTGTAATGATGATGCCCCGCAAGGGACGACAATTCTTCACCAGCAGCAGTTTCCAATCGGCAAGGCAAGGCTAATACCAGCCCATTACGTGCCAATCGATGAGCCTACGGATGAGGATTATCCATTGCTGCTGACCACAAACCGGCTCCATTTTCATTACGGGTGTGGCTCGATGAGTAGGAAATCACCGCTTCTTGAGCGGGAGACCCCTCCCGGGATTTTGTTTATCAACCCTCGTGATGCTGGTCGGCTGGCTATCAAACCTTTCGCTGCGGTAGGGGTTCGCTCTCGGCGGGGATATGTCGAAACGCGGGCGATGGTGACTGAGGATGTGCCGCCCGGCGTGGTGAGTATGCCTTATCACTTTAAAGAGGCTCCTTCGAATCAGCTGACCAATACCGCCCAGGACCCAGTAACTAAAATGCCCGAGTTGAAGGCCTGTGCGGTGTCAGTGGCGGCTTTGCCGGCAAATCATGAACCTAGCCCGGTTTGGCAACTAAAAGGTGGGGGTTATGCATAAAACTTACCTGTTGGACTCGCTGGATGAGTTACAAAGGCATTTGGCGCAATCGCATGAGATATACCAAGTTGTTCCACAATCTGATGATGCCCGGGCGGATTATCACTGGCAGCAAGTCGGCAGCGGTAACTGGCCCGATTTGGTTGAACAAAAGCCCCTTCAATCGCCCAAATCGTTCTTTTTTGCCGAGCAGGAACCTTTATATGTGTTCGATGGGGAGACTTTTGAAGAAGTGTTGCCGACGCCAACGCCTTTTGTGTTATTTGGCGTGAAAAGTTGCGATTTGATGGCCATCCATTATCAAGATATCTTTTTTGAAGACGATCCTTACTACCAAGCACGGCGCAAGCAAGGGCTATTGGTCGGTGTGGATTGCGTCACCCCCTGCGAGCAAGGGTTTTGCCAGCTCGTTAACGCAGGGCCAAGTGTCCGGGATGATACAGCGGATCTCGTCCTGCACCCACTGGACGGCCAGCGCTGGATGCTGGTGGTCTTGTCGGCGGCAGGGAAACAAGCGCTGCACGGTTTGGCGTTGGAGGATGCATCGCCAGAGGATCTGCACCAGCGCTGGGAGAATATCAGCCATTGCGAACAGTCTTTTCCCCGCTATCAGTATATCCTGGAGGGGATCGGCAAACTCAATCAGCACGCCATATCCGACGAGTTTTGGCAGCAGCTGGGTATTCAATGCCTGGGTTGCTCGGGGTGTACCACGCTGTGTCCGACCTGTTCGTGTTTTGCTACCCGCCCGATAGAGAGTGCTTCCTCCCAGCAAACATCGGTGACCCAGGTTCGTTTCTGGGACTCTTGCCTGTACGAAAGCTTCCAACGTGAGGCGAGCTTCCATAACCCGGCCTCCGAGGCTGGCCAGCGGGTAAAGCGCTTTTGGTACCATAAATTTAGCGATGACTTTGTCCCTGAGTTTGGCCGCTATGGTTGTGTTGGCTGTGGCCGCTGCGAGGCGACGTGCCCCGGTGTGATAGGGGTTCATTCAGTGATGAAGAGGATTGCAGACGATGCTTAACTTGACCCCGGTGCCGATCAAAATAGTGGATTGCTATGATGATGGTGAAAATACCCGCCACTACCAGTTCGCTATCCAAGAGACAGAACAGCATTTGTCGCCGTGGCTGAAAGCGGAAAGCGGCCAATTTTTTATGCTGTGCTTGCCAGGTGTTGGAGAGGCGCCGTTCACCTTTACCACATTGCCAAACGCGCAGGGGAACTTTCGGGCTCTAGTCCGTAGGATGGGGAGTGTGACCGATGCATTGTTCCAGTGCGGTGTGGGCGATATTATCGGTGCCAGAGGGCCGTTTGGACGAGGCTGGCCGATGGAGAGGCTGCTTAATCAGCGTATTCTCATCGTCGGTGGCGGCTGCGGTATCGCACCCTTGGCGAGCGTGATTAATCAGTTGATCGACAGCCAGCAGTTTATCCAGCTGGAAGTGGTATATGCCGCGAGAAATCAGGCGGCACTGATGCTCAATCCAGAGAGAGCGCGCTGGCAGCATTTGATCCCTATCTTCAATGTGGTTGAAGATATGGCTGGCCTGAGTGACGGGGAATTTTACCCGGGCACCGCAACAGGGATCCTGCCGAAGGTATTGCATACCTTCGGTGAGCAACCTGATACGGTACTGCTGGCCGGGCCAGAAGCAATGCAAACCGCTGCGGCGGAATATCTTGTCGCGTATGGCATTGATCCTAAATCGATATTTCTATCGATAGAACGCCGAATGCATTGCGCTGTTGGGCTCTGCGGCCATTGCTACCTTAATGAGAAGTATGTGTGCAGCCATGGCCCGACGTTCTCGTGGGCCGAACTGCTGCAGTATGATATCGCCTGTTAGGTCTCCTGATCTCTTGACTGCTCGGCCTTGGCAATCACATCGCACCCCTTGGCAAATGAGTCAGGGTTGAGGGAAATGGAATCAATGCCGCAGGCGACCAGGAATTGGGCAAACTCAGGGTGATCCGAGGGGGCCTGGCCGCAGATCCCGACTTTGCAGCCTTTGCTGTGGGCGACTGTGATCACATGTTCTATCAAGCGCTTAACTGCATCGTCTCGGGCGTCAAACATGGGCTTGAGCTCCGCCGAATCACGGTCGATCCCCAGTACCAACTGGGTTAGGTCGTTGCTGCCAATGGAAAAACCATCAAACCGCTCGGCAAATCGCTCAGCAAGGATGACATTGGAAGGAATTTCGCACATGACATAGACCTGTAGCCCGTCCTGGCCCCGTTCAAGGCCAGCTTGCGCCATGACATTTAATACTTTGTCTGCTTCATTAACCGTGCGGCAAAACGGGATCATGACAATGATATTGTCGAACCCTTTCTCATTGCGCGCTTTGGCAATGGCTTGGCACTCGAGCTGGAATGCCTCACGGTATCGTGGATGGTAGTAACGGGATGCCCCCCTTAGGCCAAGCATAGGATTCTCTTCGTGTAGCTCGAAATCTTCCCCGCCCAGTAGGCCGCGGTATTCGTTGGACTTAAAATCGGACATCCTGACGATTACAGGCTTGGGATATTGGCTGGCGGCAATTTTACTTATCCCCAACGCCAAGGTATCGGTAAAGAAATCAGGCGGGTTGGTAAAATGGCGACAGCGTTGCTCAATCGCACTTTTTACCTGGCTGTCAGTGATTTTTTCCGGATGGAGCAAAGCCATCGGGTGAACGCCTATCTGGCTTGAAATAATAAACTCAATGCGGGTCAAGCCGATGCCGGATGTGGGAAGCTGCCACCAATGGAAAATGCCATCCGGCATGGCGGCGTTGATCATTACTTGGGTTTTCGGTGAGGGGATGGAGGCCATATCAATGTGCTGGGTGGTGAAGCCCACCCTGCCATCATAGACCTGACCCACCGCGCCGCCGGCACAGCTGAGGGTGACTGTTTGGCCATTGCTAAGGCGATGGGTTGCCATCTCGGTACCCACAATCGCGGGCACTTTTAACTCACGACTGACGATGGCGGCATGGCTGGTTGGGCCGCCCGAGTCGGTGATGATGCCTGCTGCCTTTTTCATGATCGGCACCCAGTCCGGGTCGGTACGCTCGGTCACCAGGATCGCCCCTTCGGGAAAATGGTCGATGTCGTGTGGCGAGAGCACAGTATAGGTCTGACCGCAGGCAACGGCGGCACCGACACTGGCACCTTCAAGCAGCACCGGGGCGTTGGTTTTTTCGAGTTTGTAGTTGACCAGAACCGTCCGGCTTTTTTGGGCCTCAACGGTTTCCGGTCTAGCCTGGACTATGAACAGTTGTTTCGTCACACTGTCTTTGGCCCACTCCATGTCCATCGCACAACCGTAATGGCGCTCGATAATGGCAGCCCAACGACTGAGCTGCAGAGTCTCTTCATCATTGATCACCAAGATATGGCGTTCTGCTTCAGTTGTGGGGATGGTAACCGTCGGAGTGTCGCAGTGGCTGCCACTGGCAAAAATCATTTTTTCATATTTGAGGCCCAGTTTTTTTTCAATGATGGGGGATTTGCCGGGCTGCTCAAGCAGGGGCTTGTACACCACAAACTTGTCAGGGGTGACGCTGCCCTTGACGATCGTTTCCCCCAGCCCCCAACTGCCGTTGATCATGACGACATCAGGAAAGCCGTTCTCGGTATCAAGGCTAAACATGACACCGGCACATTCAGACTCAATCATTTGCTGGATACCGACAGAGAGGGCGACTTGCTGGTGGGGGAATCCTTGCTCTTGGCGGTAGACAATGGCCCGATCGGTATACAGCGAGGCGAAGCATTGTTTGCACGCGGCAATGACCTGTCGTTCACCTTGAATATTGAGATAACTCTCCTGCTGGCCTGCAAAGCTCGCCTCGGGTAAGTCCTCGGCTGTCGCTGAGCTGCGAACTGCGACGGCAGGGGAAGAGGTGCCGGTTTGTTTTTCAAGCTGGAGGTAGGCATCAATGATGCACTGCTCTTGTTGGTCGGTAAATACTCCCTGGCTGATGAGGCCACGAATTTGTTGGCCAACGTCTTTGAGGCTTGCGGCCCCGCTGTTCAATGATGCCAGCAAGCCATCTATAGGGGCATCAAGTTGATTTTGAGTGAGGAAATCTCTAAATAATTGGGCACTGGTTGCAAACCCATTGGGCACCCGAATGCCAGCCTGCTGGAGTTGGTTGTACATTTCGCCAAGGCTGGCATTTTTTCCGCCTACTAGAGCAATATCCTGGATGCTTAAGTGGGCGTACCAATATATCAACGGAGCAGGCGCTGTCTTGTTCATGTTAGTTCCCGGCTATTAGTGATGGTCTTGGAGGTAACTTATCAGTTGATTGTAGCTTCTCACCTGAGGGTAATCGCTTTCAGGAATACTGATGCCCGTTTGTTTTTTGAGGTCTGCGAGTAGGTTGAGGAAATCCATTGAGTCTAGTTCGCATTCCTCGCGCAAATCCTCATCTTGAGCGATGTCTTGAAGGTCGATCTCCGGGGCAATTCTTCGGAGTGCAGTGGCGATACAGGCGGCAAAGTTTTGGGTCGTCATAATAAATCCTCTGGGTGTTGCAGCTGTTTGGCGAGCGCCGTGAGAAACCGAGAGCCCGTTAGCCCATCGCTGACGCGATGGTCGGCCGACAGGGTCACGGTCATCACGTCGCCAACACAGAGTTTGTCATTGCTGACGATAGGCGCCTTACGCAAGCGGCCAAGACCAATGATCGCTACTTGCGGCGGGTAGATAACGCCGATGAGGCTGTCCGCTCCCCGTTCTCCAATGCTAGTGACCGTGATAGTGGCACCGGTCAGCTCTGAACTCCGCAAGCGGCCGCGTCGCGCCCTCTCGGTAATCTCCTTTAGTGATGCCATGACCTGTTCCAGGTTGCGTTGATCCGCATCTAGAATTGCAGGTACCACCAGTCCTCCATCGCGTAGGGAGATTGTGTTGCCGATGTGGATAGCCTCGGCAGGAGTGAATTGGCCCTCATGGCAGGAGCCGTTTAGGGCAGGGTAGCGTGGTAACTGCCGTGCGATAGCGGCAATGATGACGGCAGTGATGAGCAGGCGTTGCTCTGGTTCACGGTGTTGGTTTTGTTGCTTGAGCCATGCCTGGGTGGTGCTGAGATCGATATCCAGTGCGAGATAGTAGTGGGGGATCTGCTGCTTGGACATTGACATCGCGTCACTGATAGCCTGGCGCATTGAAGACGATTCGTCTTTTATTTCATGCCTGGCGTGCTGCTCTGGCTTAGCTGGAATATCGCGAAGCAGAATCGCCCCGTTAGGACCACTGCCGGTTAGACCTGACAGCATGATGCCCTGCTGGATGGCCAATAGCCGTGCGGCAGGCGAGACAAGTTGCCGCGACGGGTTCGGCTGGACCAAGACGCTGGGATGACGAGCCAAATAGGGATGGCGCTCAACCATGACCGTGGGGAGCGAGCCGTCCTGACGGCTATCAGCCGGAGTCTGTTTTCCCGTGGCGGTAGTACTGTCGGTTGTTCCAAGGGCGGGGGTGGTTACGACTTGGGGCTCGGCCTTGGTGGCTGTCATCCTTGCCATGACACTGCCAACTGGCAGTTTGATGATCGGCTCTACCAACAGTTCGGTAATGGTACCGTCGTGGTAGGCTTCCATATCAATGGCGCCTTTGCTTGTCTCGATAACGGCAATGATATCTCCCTTGGCAACCTTATCCCCGCGTTTGACCTGCCACTCGATTAAGGTGCCGTCGCGCATATCGGCACCTAGGGCTGGCATGGTAATGTCGATGAGATTGGGCGACGTTTGGTTACTGTCCATGGTTGCGGCTTCCCGTATTGCTGTCCCAAGTCGGCGGCATAGCCAATGCTTCCTTGGCCGCGGCAATAATCTGTTGGGCCTGGGGTATGGCTGCCTGCTCGAGGTGCTGGGGGTAAGGGATTGGCACTTCTTGGCTACAGACCCGGCCAACAGGGGCATCCAGATGCCAGAAAGCTTGTTCCATGATGATGGCGCTGATCTCACCGGCAAGGCTGCCGGTATACCAGCCTTCGTCAATAATGACCGCGCGGTGTGTCTTGCTGACACTGGCAACTATGGTTTGGCTGTCCAAAGGCCGCAACGAACGCAGGTCAATGACCTCGGCACTGATCCCTTCTTGGCTGAGTGCCTCTGCCGCCTGATGGACTTTGGCCAGGCTTCCGCCATAGGTGATCAGGCTGATGTCAGTTCCTTCGCGCCTGATCAGGGCTTTATTCATGGGGCCGTCGGGCTCCTCGCTGACCGGACCGCTGTCGTTCAGCAGCATGACGTGCTCGAAGATGAGGACCGGATCGGGATCTGTCAGGGCAAACCCCAGCATATGCCGGGCATCATTATGGGTGGCAGGACTGAGCACTTTCAATCCCGGTACATGGGCGTAGAAATTCTCCCAGCTGTGCGAGTGCTGGGCGGCGAGCTGTTTGCCTGCCCCGCAGGCCATGCGGATAACCAGCGGCACATTGAATTGTCCGCCGGACATATGCAATAGGGTTGCTGCACTGTTGATGATTTGATCCATGGCCAGCAAGCTGAAATTGACGGTCATCACTTCGACGATGGGCCTCATTCCCCCGAGGGCTGCCCCGATACCGACACCGACAAAGCCAGATTCGCACAACGGCGTATCGATGACCCGATCGGGGCCGAATTCACCGATTAACCCTTTGCTGACGGCGTAGCAACCACCGTAATGACCCACATCTTCACCCATCAGGAAAATACGCGGGTCGCTGTTGAGAGCATCGCTAAGGCCATAGCGAAGTGCTTCTCGGTAGGTGATCTCGGCGTCCTGTTGGGTATTAATTATTGGCGCAAGTGAATGACTGGGATCGCTGTAGACAAACTGACCGAGGTTCTCGACCGGCTCCTGTGCACCCGCTTCGGCAACGTTGATGGCCATTTCAATTTCCTGGGCAATTTCCGCTTCCATTGCCACTAGCTCTTGATCTTGAAAGTGGCTGTTTTTCTGCAGCCACTCGATCAAGCGTTTGACCGGGCCTTTTTCTTCCCACAGCGCAATTTCGGCCTTGTCTCGGTAGAGCTGCGCATCAAAGCTGGAGTGGCCACGGAAACGGTAGGTCTGGCATTCCAGGAAGTAGGGGCCGTTGCCTTGGCGAATATAATCCAACGCCTTGATAGTCGCCGCTTCGGTATCTACTACATTCATGCCATCGACCTGAACAGCATTGATGCCGTAGCTCTGTGCCTTGCGGGCAATGTTGGTTTCCGATTCTGACAGGTTAAGGGCGGTTCCCATGGCATAGCGGTTATTTTCGCAGATGAAAAGTACCGGCAGTTGCCACAGAGCGGCTAAGTTCAGGCTTTCATGAAACTCGCCTTCGGCCACGGCTCCTTCCCCGAAGAAGCAGACCGCCACCGCGTCACGTTGCATTTTTTTATTGGCCATCGCCAGCCCCGTAGCCAGTGGTAGCCCGCCTCCAACAATGGCATTCCCGCCATAAAAATGCCTTTGTTTATCAAATAAGTGCATCGAGCCGCCCCGGCCACGGCTACAGCCGTTCGAGCGACCATACATTTCGGCCAGTATGCTACCCATTTCCATTCCTCTGGCGAGGGCATGGCCATGTTCGCGGTAAGTTGCAACGATCTGGTCATCGGGGCTGAGTGCGGACATCACGCCGACAGCGATGGCTTCTTCGCCGATGTAAAGGTGAAGAAAGCCACGGATTTTTTCTGCAGCGTATAATTCGGCACATTTTTCCTCAAAGCGCCTGATCCGCAACATCTGGCGTAGTTGCTCGAGTAGGTGTTGGCGGTTGACATGAAGTCTGTTGGTCATTGTTCGTCACTCTCCAGCGTTGAGGTATCTCCCTCGGGGAGCCCTAATTCTCTCGCTTTGAGCAGCCGGCGCATGATCTTACCGCTGCGGGTTTTGGGGAGGTTAGTTCGAAAAGCGATTTCTTTGGGCGCGACCGCGGCCCCGAGCCTTTTGCGGGCAAGTCCAAGCAATGCCTGCCGCAGATCATCGTCAGCACTGATTCCGGGCTTGAGGGCGACGAAGGCCTTAACCAGTTGGCCGGCAACGGGATCCGGTATACCTATCACCCCCACCTCGGCAACGGCTGGGTGTTCCATCAAGACACTCTCTACTTCAAAGGGGCCGATTAGATGGCCGGATGATTTGATCAGATCGTCTTTGCGGCCGACGAACCAGAAGTAGCCGTCTTCATCCATCATCGCGAGATCACCGCTTAAATACCACTCACCGTTGAAGCATTGCGCATATTTTTCGGCTTGGTTGAGATAGCCCCTGAACATGGAGGGCCAGCCAGCTCTTACTGCCAACTCGCCAATGGTCATCGGGGTAGAGGCTTCAACCAGATGGCCCTGTTCATCATCAATGATAATGGCGGCCTCTATTCCTGGCAGGGGTTGACCCATCGAGCCTGGCTTAATGGGCTCACTTGGATAGTTGGCAATCATGATGCCGCCTGTTTCGGTCTGCCACCAGTTATCGTGAAACGGCATTTTCAGAACCCGATTGCTCCACTCAACGGCTTCTGGGTTGAGGGGTTCCCCGACACTGGCCATGAAGCGTAATGCCGTCAAGTCGAATTGGCACGGTAGGGTATCGCCGGCTTTCATCAGCATGCGGATGGCGGTCGGTGCCGTGTACCAAACAGTCACATGTTGGTCCTGTAGTATTTTGTACCAACGCTCGGCATCAAACTCTGCCTCATCGACGATCATGGTGACCCCGATGCATAGCGGAGCAATAATGCCGTAGGTGGTTCCGGTTACCCAACCCGGATCGGCCGTGCACCAATAGGTATCTGTCGGCTTGAGATCAAGCGCATAAAAGGCGGATAGTAGGTGGTGCTCAACGGCCTGGTGGACATGAAGGACCCCTTTGGGTTTTCCGGTGGTGCCGCTGGTAAAGTGCAGCAGCGCCGTGTCTTCCGGCAGGGTTCGTGCGGTTGGATACTGGGGATCGGCGCTGCCCATCAGTAAATGGAAGTCAAAGCAACCTTCCTCGTTGTCCGGGTTGCCGTCAACCAGCAGTATTGCCTTCAGGTGCGGCAGTTCGCGCCACCAGCTTTTAAGCTTTTTGCGGTAGAGGCTAACGGTAGTAACCACCACGTTTGCTTCGCCGATTTCCATTCGGGAGCGGATGGGCTCGGGGCCAAATGCGGAAAACAAAGGGGTGAAAACACAACCGGCTTTTAATGTGCCCAATGCGGCAATATAAAGTTCTGGCCGTCGCCCTATAAGGCTGAAGATGCGACTGCCTGAAGCGAGGCCAAGTTGGTTTAACAGTGAGCCAAAGGCACTGGATTGTTTGCTGAGCTGATGGTAACTCAGTTCGACAATTTGATCCTTCTTGCTGATCCAACGAAGGGCAACTTTGTCTTCGAAAGGGGTTCCGAGATGCCGATCGACCGCTTCATAGCCGATATTGATCCCTCCGGATGAAAGCCCCTTGGGCTGTGTACAGCGCGGAGGCGGTTGGGTCTTCGCTTGTGCGTAATTGACGAGGTTGGCGTTTTCAGCCAAAACCTTGTTGAAAATTGGCTTTATCATCATGATGCCCGGGACAATGAGTTAGGATGAATACAGCGCTTCAGCAGAAGCTAGCCTCGAACAAATTGTGGTTAATTTACGGCCAATTGCTATTGCAGTGTTGAGAGAAAGGGACAAATGGCACCTGCTAGGGAGCGTTCAGCCACCCTGATGGAGTAAGGTTTGGTCCAGAGATGGTTATAAATAGCTCTTGATAAAATCAATATCACCTTCGGCAATCATATAGTAGGTGAAGTGCTGATCTTGCCATGCTGTATGGGTAAGGAGCGGCGCCCTTTGTAGTACCTCGGCTTCTATCGGGATAGTCTTATCTATACTGAACGTGCTGAGCGTAGTGACAAATAGCCAAATGTACTTGCCGGCATCGTTTTCTAGACAGACGATGGAGACTTTCTCATCTTGCCATTGCTGCATGACTCCGCCCAAGATATGCAGGGTATTGAGTGATGCGGGCAGCACATAACCAGTAGGCCAGTTAACATTGGCAAACCCTTGGTCTATCGACGCTAGATTATCCTCCACAATATCCATTTCATAAGGTTGGGTGACAAAAGCGAGCATGTCGTGCTGGAAGTGGGTGAAACGGGGTTTGGCTTCAGGGCCAATCATCAGCCACGACAGGACAAGCAGCATCAGTGAGGCAGCAATGGCGGTTGGCACCAGCCACATGTTGCGCTTGGCTGGGGCATTATGTTTTGCGTACTGCTTTGTAAGCTCTGTTTTCAAGCCTGGCGGGATAGCGATGTCGTTGAAGCTCTGGTGAAGAGCCTCCTCATTCTGTAAGTACGTCTGGTACCAAACTTTCAGTTCGGGATCATTTTCGACCCGGAGTAGCGCTTCTTTGATGACCTGTGTTTCATCATCAATCCCGGGACGGTAGAGTCTTAATATCGACTTGATGCTGTTGCTGTCCATTATTTAGCTCCTACTTGCTCCAAGCTTTCGTCGAAGTCAGTTAAATCTGATTCAATGATCTTGCACAGCATTACTTTTCCCCTTGAAATTCGAGATTTAACTGTACCGATGGGTACGCCTATGATGTCTGCAATCTCCTGATACGAGTGCTCATGCATATAAAATAAGATTAATGGCGTGCGATAAAACTCATTCAAGTTCGATATGGCTGCGATGGCTTTCGAGGGGGCAATACACAATGGCTCTTGGATGTCCAACTCTTCGGTAGCCCCTTCGGTAATATCTTCATCACTCGCTAGTACGCTGATCTTACGCTTATTGCGCAGGAACTCTCGGTACAGCGTGGTAAACAGCCATGTTTTTTCTTTGCCCGGCTCGCGCAATTGGTGGCCTTTTTCCAGCCAGATACAAAAGGCCTGCTGGGTAAGGTCACTGGCATCGGCTTGTGAGTTCGTCAGGCTGTAGGCAAACCGGTAGAGCTTGGCATAGTACAAATCGACGAGCTGGTCATAGTCATGCTGTGGTTGAGAGTATCTACTCATGCTAGTAAGAGGCTTCAAGTTTGGTTCTTGTTCCATATTTTTACGATAAGCATAGGCTGAACGAGAGGGATCATTTTTCTTAATCTCGACATGGAACAAGTTTTCGACTTCTGTCTCTTACCTGTGAAACAAGGAGGTTGGTCGTAGTATTTGGAAAAGGAGTGGCATGTCTGATTGAATCGACTTGATTAGGTGAAGATATGAAAAGAGCAATTCAAGATGTATTAGCGGCAGCGGGTATGATGAGTATTGTTCTGTTCTCCAGTGTCGGGTTAGCCAAAGATGAAGGAAGAACAAGGCTGGAGTGTGGCAAAAGCGGTGCTTACGATACCAGTATGAGTGCGAGGTATGAGGTACGCGATGGACGCGAGAAAATTGATGTGTCCTTTGAAGCGGCACCGACAGGGTATTTCTTTTCAGGTCAAGAGCTTGATGTTCATGTCGACTATGTTTTCGTGGGAAAGATGATGCTGAGGTATGTCGGTTTTGATCTGCAGGGAGACTTAGAGTTCGACACCAATATTGATGGGGCCAATGATGACAGTGTGCCATTCCCGGAAGATTTCCCTTCCGTGGAAAGGGGAACCCATGTGACAGTGGGCTACCTGGGGTGCTCACTATAAAAAATGCGCTGTGTCTTCTAGTGATGCCCATGAAGACACAGCGCTACAGGAAACAAGGTTGCTATTGTTGGAATTTAGCTTTTAGTGAAACGGTAAGTTTGGATCTTCTGCTCTTGACCGTTGACTAGGGCGTAAGTGTCAACCATCCACACATTCTGTCCGGCGAAGCCAAGTTCAACTCGTACGGTCGACGAATCGAAGTTTTTGTAGATGCTTGCCTGTGCATTCGTCGGGTAGAAGTTGTAGCGGTTCATGCCTTGTTGGTACTCACCAGCAAAGGTAACAGGAACATTGCTTGCGTTATCTGTAACTGTCAGGCTATAACCCGCTTGTGGCGTGTAGGCAAAGTTAGCCGTAAAAGCGAGTGCTTGTGACTGACCATCGATAGCGACATTGTTGATGTTAACGCTCGCTTCAGTGGTTTTAGCCAGTGAACCTGTCGCTTTTGCCGTGGCATTGACAGCTTGTTCTGTGGCGCCACTCCAGATGCTTACGTTCCAGTTGCCTGTGAAGTTATCTAGCTTGTCCCAGTTTTGAGGTTGGGCACTGGTGGCAGCCTGTCCACCGTTACCAATCTGGGCCAGGGCATCATTTCGGCTGTCATGGCGCTGGTTATCACGGTTGTTTTGAATATCAGCAGAAGCACCTGCCACACCGCCAGAAACACCGCCAGCAATTGCGCCTTTCACTGCAAGGTCTGCATCACCGGTAAGTGCACCGAGTGTGAGGCCAAGTAGAGCACCGCCAGCGGCCCCTTGTTTGGTCAGGGCATTTGGATCATCTTGGTTGTCAGGATTGACACAACCAGTTAGAAGAGTCAGGCCGATGATGGAAACAATAGACGTTTTAGCGAAAGTGTTCATGGTGATTCCTGCTGTTTAAATGTTTTAAGGCGGCATCACTGTTGCGATGGCGTTTTGTTATGCCGCTAATGTAACAACTTGAAACTGAATCATTCCTGTACGAATTGAACAGTGTTTTTTTGTATTTCAAAATGTAAATCTGCTTGCGTTTTCATGCTTTGTTGTGGGCGGTATATGGCTTGCTCTTATGTGCTTGATTTTAAAAACGCTGTTTTAAACGACGGGTGTTATTTTGCTTCCTTTCGGTCGGAGCTAAGGTCAATCTCTGGAGTGTTATCGCACTGAATGTAAGGAAATGTAAATTGCAGAGGAGCAACGCAAGAATTGCGGGTTATTTTGCTCGAGAGGGTTATCTGCTTAGTCTTGGGTGGAAATTGTCATACTTAGTAACGCTAAATTTTTGTCTAGCTACTGAAATAAGTATAGCTGATTAGGTTTTAATGCATTGTTTAATAATGATTTTATGTGCGATGTCTTCGTTGATTAAATTATCATTAGGGTTTCATAAAAATATACTACACTTGAATTATCTTGGTTAAAAAAATACCACATGGGATTTGGTGAGTAGTTTATGAAAAAAATGGCAATGGCGTCATCTTTGGTTGTTCTTCTCTCGGCATTATTGGCACCGCCGACGGTACAAGCCCAGACTATGAGCATGATTTGCCACCAAACCGGCTCTGGGGAAATAACCTTGTATGTCAATATCAACGCTGTAGATGCACATATGGGTCATGGTGACTATTCGGGGGCATGCCAAACCAATAATCTACCCTCGCCGTTACTCGCATTATCTCAGACACCACAGACACAGCAGGTCGTGGAAATTGATGAGCCACCGGTGAGCTGGATAATGATGTCGATACTCCCTCTTATCCTGTTACGGCGATCACTGAGTAATAAAATGCTCAAGCGTAAGTTGCAACAGCTTACTTGATTGCTTTTTAATGATGGTTGCTCGCCTTACACCGACTGAATTTGGCGGGTTTGGTTCATGGTTCGCGACCCACCCGCGCCATAGTTGTTGATATCAAATCGGTTTTGAGGACGACGGCGCTTCCTATCGATGCGGCTTAGATCAATGCCGTAGTCCTCCTTCAATAACCTCATGATTGCGTTGAGCTCTTTTTGTGGTGTGTTTTCCTGAAGCAAATAGTAATACAGGTTTATCGCGCGCTCTTGAGTCATGCTTACTCCTAAATTATGGCTATTTCGAATGAACAAGGGGGGTATCCTGCCTAAGGCATTAAGACGTGGCAGGATAGTGGACGTTAGTGGCTGTGTGCGGCACCGCCCAGGTTGATGATGGCAATGCCAATCGCGACAATGACCATCCCTAGCCAAACTTTGGCATCAAGGTGTTGTTTGTAGATAAGTCCAGACATTGCCGTTACCGCAACAATAGCAAGCCCAGCCCAGATAGCATGGACGATGCCTACAGGTAACGACTTCATCGCTTGCCCAAGGAAGATGAAGGCAATGAGATGTCCAAGAATCACTATAGTGCTGGGCAACCAGTTCGAGAATCCGTTTGTGGCGCGAAGGGCGACATGTGATGTTGCCTCTGCCATTACCCCCAGTAGTAAAAATACCCAGCCCATTTAGTCCTCTTTTAATTTGTTTGTTGATGTTCGGTATCAAGATGGCGAGCAGTATAACCATTTCTCAATGAATGATAATTCACCATTTAAACAAATGACTTTTTATTGTGTGTAACAATAGGGGAGGTATGGGCGATTTTATGCGGGGCAAGAGCTAATAAGGTTATTGATATGCTTATTACCACCAATATCTCATTTTCACAACTTTCACAGTTTTAACATTTAAATGCGGATTCATTTGATGCAACATCGGTATGACAATAAAACCTGATGCGTATGTGTCTAGTTTGACATTTGGTATCCGGCATTCAACGAGAAGGAGTACTCAATGCGTTCAATGATCAAAAAAGGGATTATCTCTTTGGCTTTAGCTGTTTCTCTGCCTGTTGCAGCGAATAATTACACCATCGGCACCGGTAGCCAAAGTGGTACTTATTATCCCTTGGGTGGTTTGTTAGCGAAGATCTGGAGTGAGAATATTGATGATTTCAATATGCGAGCAGAAGTGACGGCCGCATCGGTAGAGAACGTGATCAAAGTATCGACCAAGCAGCAGCTTGCTGGTATTGCAATGGGAAACGTAGTTCAGCAGGCCTACCAAGGAACAGAACCATTCCCACGTAAGATGGATGTCTCTGTGTTGTTTGCCCTGTACCCAAATGTGGTCCAGTTTATGGTGCCAGCCAATTCGGACATCAAATCTGTTGCGGATCTGAAAGGTAAGCGTGTTGCCTTGGGGGCCCCGGGCTCGGGCACCCGAGTCAGTGCCCTGAACATCCTCAAAACGCTGGGCATTGAAGAAGGTGACATGCGCGGCCAGGCCCTGAACTACACGGCGACGACTGAAGCGTTGGCAAATGGCCAGATTGATGCTGGTGTGATCGTAGGTAGCCTTGGGGTGGGGGCGATCACTGAGCTAGCCCTGACTCGCGATATCCGCATCTTGTCTTTCAGCGATGAGGAAATTGCGAAAATCAATCAAGCTAATGCGTCTTACAGTGGACTGGATGTCGATGCTGACAGCTACCGCAATGTTCCCGCTTTTCAAGCGCCAGCAGTGTGGAATGTCTTGGTGGTAAAAGGTGACTTGGATAAAGATCTCGCTTACGAGATGACCAAGGTCGCGTTCGATAACATCGACACAATCCGTCAGTCTATTGGTGTGACTAAGTTCACCACCGTTGAAAACATGAACAAACTGGCGGGTATTCCTCTTCACCCTGGCTCTCAGCAGTTCATGGATGAGAAAAAATAGGACCACCGAAGTGATGCCTGACGGGAACGGCAGGTGAACCAATCCCCCCGAAGCGATTCGGGGGCGATATACCCAGGTAACTTTATAGTTGAGATTCAGCGCTGCACGTTGAGGCTTCAGCTTGACGTACATTGGGTATAGATACATTGCCGCATACAAGGAGTTCGCAATGACTAATTCTTCGGCGTTAAATCACAGGGTCACTGAGCGGTTAATGCAACTGGCCACCGTTGCTGCCATTGCATTATCAGTGTTTCAAATTTGGCAGGGGGTAACTGCCAACCTCTCCGCACCTGTATTTCGCCCCGTCCACTTATGTTGGATCCTCGCGCTTGTCTTTCTTGTCAGGCCGCTGGTAAAAGAGGACAACCGATTTTACCTGCCTGCAAGGCTTATCGACTTAGCCATGGTCCTTGCTACCTTGTGGGCTGCGCAGCATATTGTCCGGTTTGATTATGACGATATTGGCTTTTTGCTTGACGGCCTGGGAGCAGACGATGTGCTTGCCGGCTCGATTTCAATTGTCACATTGCTTGAAGCGACTCGCCGGACCGTTGGCATGGTCATGGTGGTTATTGCCGCGATTTTTATGGCCTACGCCATGTTCGGCGACATTTTGCCAGCCAGCGTGGCGAGCAAAGGTTTTGCGCTGGATGAAATCATCCGCTTTCACATTTATTCTACCAACGGCGTCTTCGGTGCGCCGCTGGCAATTGCAGCAGGGGTCGTTTTCATTTTTGTGCTGTTTGGTGCCTTCCTGCAAGTGACCGGAGCCGGTCAGTTCTTTATTGATGCGGCATTTGCCGTTGCGGGTAAATACCGTGGAGGTCCTGCCAAGGCGAGTGTCGTGGCATCAGCGGCACTGGGCTCTATCTCAGGTTCGGCCATTGCCAACACGGTGACAACCGGTGCCTTGACTATCCCAATGATGAAAAAGCTCGGCTATAAGCCAGAGCAGGCTGCGGGTATTGAAGCTGCAGCCTCTACAGGCGGGCAAATCATGCCGCCGGTAATGGGGGCCGGAGCCTTCGTGATGGCACAATTCACCGGTATTGCCTATAGCGAAATTCTGTTGGTGTCGATTGCGCCGGCTATCTTGTATTTCGGCTGTACCTTGCTCTATGTTCATCTGATGGCCTGTAAGCTCGGCCTGAAAGGGATGGATAAAGTGGCCCAGCTTCAAGTGGTGATGAAGCAGGGCTGGCACTTTATTGTTCCTCTAATACTGATCACCACGTTGTTGCTGATGAGCTACTCACCTGTGCTGGTCGGTATTGCGGGCTGTAGTGCTATTTTGGTCGCTGCAATGTGTCGCAAGCACAGCCGTATCAGTATCCGCCTGTTCTTTAAAGGAATGAAAGAAGGGGCGCTGCTGGCATTGCCGATATCGGTCGCCTGTGCCACAGCGGGTATCGTGGTCGGGGTCGTCGGTCAGACGGGTATCGGTTTGCAATTTACCCAGTTCCTGATGGCGCTATCCGGTGGTTACCTGTGGTCGGTGATGGCACTAATTGCCGTGGCTGCGGTTATTCTTGGGATGGGCTTACCGGTAACGGCCGCATACATTGTACTGTCAATCATGGCCGTGCCAGCTTTGACTGAGCTGGGCTTGAGCATTCTGGCTGCGCACATGATTGTGTTCTGGTTGTCGCAAACCTCGAATGTTACTCCGCCAATTGCCTTGGCGGCCTTCGCCGGCGCCGGGGTTGCCGGGGCGTCACCGATGCAGTCTGCGGTCCAGGCGTTCAAGCTGGCCCAAGGTTTCTTCTTGATCCCGCTGATGATGGCTTTCTCGCCGCTTATCTACGATGGGGAAAACCTAATGGGCTTCATATTTGCGATTGTCACTACCATCGCTTTGATTGTTGCCTTTGCCGGCGCGATCGAAGGACGACTCATTAAGCCGTTGTCTATGGCTGCACGTGCAGTGCTTCTAGCGGTGCCATTTGCCCTAATTTTCAGTGGCCTCACTATCAAGCTTGCGGCTGTTGCCGTTGTGGTGGTGATTACATCGTTGAATGCTTATCGCGGAAGGGAAAGCAGCGCAACAGCCGCTTGATGCCTTTGGCTTAGAATAGAAACCACGACCAATCAAACAGGGGAGCCAAACCGCTCCCCTTCTTTTTTTAAACACTTCACAAGCCTTCAGCAGAGTTGGTATCTGCGCTCAGGCCTGCCGACACTACCGTAAGACACTTCGGCACTCAGTTCGTCCGTGCTGACCAAATATTCGAGATAGCGCCTGGCGGTTGTCCTGCTGGCCCCAATCTGCTGTCCGACTTCTTCCGCATTGAGCAGGACTGCCGGGCCATAGAATACGGCACGGATTTTATCGAGGGTTAACCCATCAATCCCTTTGGGTAGACGTCCTGCTACGTTGTTAGCAACATTGGCCGGTGAGTGGTTATTGTCCGGTGAGGCTTGCAATAAGCCATCAACGTCACTTTGGAGCAGTGAGTCAATATCGGAAAACCGCTCAAGGTGACCACGAAACTTTAACAGAGAAGCCTGCAGTCTCTCAAAGACTAAGGGTTTTAGGATGTAGTCGAAAATGCCACTGTGCATCGCCTGGCGCAGGGTATCGACTTCGGTGGCAGCGGTCACCAGGATGACGTCGGTGTTGCAGCCCCCAGCCCGTAACTCCCTGAGCAACGCCAGGCCGGTACCTGTCGGGAATTGGTTGTCAAGCAGTACCAACTCCGGTTTGAGGACTTCAATGAGGTCGCGGGCTTCGTCAATGCCATGGGCAATGCCTATCACCTCGAAGCCATCGATACGTTCAATGAAGCGCCGTTGGATTTCTGCAATCTGAGGGTCATCTTCAGCGATGACAATGCGAATAGTGGTGGTCATGATTGCACCTCCGTGTGCTTCGTTGAATCATTGTTCTTGGTTGCGTTGCTCTGGTTATTGGGGGTTATCTGTTTGGGGAGATATAAGGTAAATCGACTGCCGCTGGGTGCTGCCTCAGAGGTAATCGACTCCACGGTAATGAGTCCCCCTAGGTGATCCGTCAGGCTTTTTACTAAATCTAACCCGATACCGTGCCCTTGCGCAGCTTTGGTCGTGTAGCCGCGGGTAAAGATTTTGTCCTGATCTTCCCGGGTGATCCCGGGCCCCTGGTCTTCCACCTCGAAAATGAGCTCTTTGCCGAAGTCTGACAGTATCAATGTTACCGTGCCGCCTTTACCTTGATGGGAAAGGCTGGCTTCCAAGGCATTGTCGATCAGGTTACCCAAAATACTGACCAGCTGTTCACGGGGTAGGGCATCAGGCAGCGCAGACATTTGGCTTCCTTGTTCGATAACCAACTCAACCCCCAGCTCCTTGGCTCGGTTGTATTTACCCAGTAGGAACCCTGCGAGAATGCTATCGGAGGTGACTTCCATCAGTTGCTGGATGAACGCTTGGTGGCTTGATGACTCTTGGCCGATAACCGCCAGCGCCTCGTCTTTGGCATCGATTTGGATCAGCCCGGCAATCGTGTGGAGCTTGTTGTTGTACTCATGGGATTGGCTGCGCAAGCTCTCGGCATACTGTTTGATGCGGGTAAGTTTACGGCTGACCAGATCAACCTCGTTTTTTAACCTGAAACTAGAGACCACACCAGTGATCTGATCGCCTTGGATCAGCGGGATCCGGTTGGCGATTAGCAGGTGGTTGTGTAACCAAATTTCCTGGTCATATTGGGGGGTGCCCTGTTCCAGTACATCGAGCATGCCGCTGTCAGGCAATACTGCTTGAATGGGCTTGCCGATATAGCTGTCGCTCTCTGGTAGCTCCAGTGTTTGGATTGCCGCATGGTTGAAGGTGGTGATTTTTCCTTCATGGTTGATGGCTACAATTCCTTCCCGCACGGTTTCAAGGGTCGCATTCCTTTCTTGGAACATGCGGCCGATTTGCTCGGGCTCCAAGTTGAAAATGGCTTTTTTGAAATGGGAGGCAAACCAGACGGCGGTAAACACACTGAAAAGGAAAGCGCCGCCGATAGCGAACAACATGCTGAGGCGGTGGTTGCTCACCAGTCGGTCGACGGTATCGAGCATATAACCCACAGAGACAATACCGATAACCTTGGTGCCTGCCGCATTGAACACCGGCGCTTTGCCCCGCATTGACCAGCCGATACTCCCCAGAGCTTTGGATACATAGGGTTTACCATGCACAAGGGCGGGCGCATTGGTATCGCCATCGTCATCGGCCATAGAATTGCCAATCATATGGGGAAAAGGGTGGGCCAGGCGAATGCCGTCTTTATCGCCAAAAACGACAAAACGTGCTTCGGCCGAGTGGGCGAGTTTGTAACTTAAAGGTTGCAAAAAGTCAGAGTCTCCGGCTTCAACGGCACGGATCACATCCGGCGATGCCGCAATCGCCAATGCCACCCGCATGGCTTGCTGGCCGATCTGCTCATCCAACACATTATCGAGATAGCGGATAGCAAAATGGCCTAACATGCCGGTTTGCAATACGGCAATGAGCCCTAAAATCAATATCATACGCCACTTTAACCGGAGGTGGCGTAACGACAGCATATGTAACATGAAGCGGGTGATTCCTTTCACCGTTAATGATGTAACGACTTTACCTGTTTTTGTGCCGGTATGCTGTGAACAATATGAACAAAATGATAAATAAAGACGTTATTCACATTAATTTTACAATCTTTGGTTTGCTCAGTTGTTGCCTTACCTTTGTGTTGAAGGATAAAAACAACACTCAACGAGGAAAGAGCTATGCTGACTCAATTTATTACCCGCAACCGTGTAACCCTACTGGCGACGTTGATGGCTTCTGCAATGAGCATTGGCTCGGTGCAGGCGAAAGTCGACGAAATCCACTTCTTGGTACCCGGTGGTGCCGGTGGTGGCTGGGATAGCACCGCACGTGGTACCGGTGAAGCACTCTCGAAATCCGAATTGGTCGACAAAGTGTCTTATGAAAACATGTCTGGTGGTGGTGGCGGTAAAGCGATTGCTTATCTGATCAAAACGGCGGAACAGTCACAAGATACCTTGATGGTGAATTCTACCCCTATTGTTATCCGCTCCCTTTCGAAAGTTTTCCCTCAGTCATTCCGTGACCTGACCCCTGTTGCTGCCACTATTGGTGACTATGCGGCTTTTGTCGTGGCCAAAGACTCACCTTATCAGTCTTTCAATGAACTTGCAGAAGCCTATAAGAAAAACCCGCGCTCGGTCTCTGTCGCAGGCGGCTCTTCGCGCGGTGGGATGGATCACCTTGTAGCCGCTTTGGCTTTCAAAGCGGCGGGTGGTGAGCCTCGCCGAGTGAAATACCTTGCCTATGATGCAGGTGGTAAAGCCATGGCTGGATTGCTATCGGGTGAAACTCAGGTGCTATCAACGGGGTTGAGTGAAGCGCTGAGCCTTGCCGAGGCGGGTGAAGTGCGCATTCTGGCTATGACAGGTGAAACTCGCTCATCGGCAGCTCCGAATGTCCCTACGTTGAAAGAGCTGGGTTATGACGCAAGCTTTGTAAACTGGCGTGGTTTCTTCGCAGCGCCGGGGATCAGCGATGAGCAGGCTGACGAGTTCGCCAGCGTGCTGGAGAAAATGTACCAGACCAATGAGTGGACGACAGTCCGAGACCGTTACGGCTGGACGGAAATCTACAAGCCGCGCAAAGAGTTCGAAGCCTTTTTGCAAGAGCAGGAAAAAGAGATGGGTAACCTAATGAAAGAGCTTGGCTTTTTGAATTAGATTTCTGTACAAGCCACTCTAACAATGCCAAACGCAGGGCAGGTGAGGTGCCTGCTCTGCCCATTCTTTAAGCGAAAGATTCCAAATACTATTAATCAGGGGATAGACCCATGACGCTTACCAAAGATCACATCGGCGGGCTGATCTTCTTATGCTTTTCCGTTGCCTACGGCTATTACACCACTCAAATACCTCTGTTTCCCGGTGACGAATACGAACCCTTCCACGCCAAGTCGATGCCGACCATGTTGGCCATGCTGGGGGGTGCATTATCGCTGCTGCAGTTGGTCGCGGCACATCGAAAAACGCAAGTGAAAGCCTCAGACATGTTGTCCCTAGTTGGGCTGGATTTCAAAATTATCAGCAAGCTGCTGGTTTTGATGGTGTTATTTGCCATCGCTCTGGAATGGGTAGGTTTTCTGCTTTCTACCGTGTTCTTCTTGGCCTGTGGTTATTGGCTTCTGGGTGAGCGTCGCCCGAAAACCCTGCTACTGGCATCGGTACCGTTTGCTAGTGGGTTTTGGTACGTCCTGACCCAGTTGCTGGATATTTACTTAGCGCCTGGCCGAATTTGGGCATTGATCTAAAAGGGAGAAACACCATGTTTGATGGAATGATGTCAGGACTGACAACGGCATTTATGCCATTTAATTTGCTGATGGTGGTGGTTGGTTGTTTTGCCGGTACCTTTATTGGCATGCTTCCGGGGCTAGGGCCGATTTCTGCCATTGCCTTGATGATCCCTATTACTTACGGCCTTGATCCTTCATCAGGCATTATCCTGATGGCCGGTGTGTATTACGGGGCTATCTTTGGCGGCTCGACTTCTTCGATTTTGATCAATGCGCCGGGTTGTGCCAGTACCGTGGTTACCGCTTTTGATGGCTACCCGATGGCGCAGCGCAAACAGGCAGGCAAAGCGCTGGCGCTGGCGGCATACTCTTCATTTACCGGCGGTACGATAGGGGCGATTATCCTGTTGTTTGCCGCACCTGCGCTGGCCAAGGTGTCGCTGAGTTTTCAATCATCGGATTATTTTGCCTTGATGATATTGGGCCTGACTGCCGTAGCCGCTTTTTCCGGTAAAGGGCAGGTACTCAAAGCGCTGATGATGACAGTCTTCGGCCTGATGATTGCCACCGTAGGTAACGATGTGATGTCGGGGATCCCGCGTTTTACCTTCGATAATGTTAACCTGATAGATGGCATTAGCTTCTTGTTGCTGGCGATGGCCACTTTTGCCCTAACTGAAGTGATCATGACGGTATTGCGCGGCGAGCATCAAGAAAAAGAGCCGCAGATGGACATGGACTCTTTGGGCAGCATGAAGCTGAATAAGGAGGAAGTAAAGCATGTCGCACCGACAGTTGGCCGTTCATCGGTGTTCGGGTTCTTGGTGGGTGTATTACCGGGTGCTGGTGCCACCATCGCCTCGTTCCTAAGCTACGGTATGGAACGAAACCTTGCTAGCAAAGAAGAAAAAGCCAAATTCGGTAAAGGTGCATTGCGTGGTTTGGCCGCGCCGGAATCTGCCAACAATGCGGCTTCAACAGGCTCTTTTGTACCGCTGCTTACACTGGGTATTCCTGGTTCAGGCACTACGGCAATCATGCTGGGCGCATTGATTGCCTATGGTATTCAGCCGGGGCCGCGTCTTTTTGTCGATAACCCTGATGTGTTCTGGTCGGTGATTATCTCGATGTATTTCGGTAACTTGGTTCTGCTTATTCTGAACCTACCGTTGATCCCGTATATCTCGCGTTTGTTGGTGATCCCAAGGCCAATCTTGATCCCATTGATCTTGTTCTTCTCTATCACAGGTGTCTATCTGGTGAGCTTTAATACCTTCGACATTCATATGATGGTGATCATTACGATCATAGCCACTTTCTTGAAGCTGCTTAACTTCCCGATGGCACCTATGCTGCTGGGCTTCATTCTTGGCGAAATACTCGAGAAGAACTTGAGCCGATCACTGACATTATCTGATGGCAGCTATGCCTTCTTGTGGGAGCGCCCACTGACCCTGTCCATCATGATTTGTGCCGTGCTGGCTTTGATGATGCCTGTGGTCAGTAACGTGTTAGATGCACGAAAAGCCAAGCGATCTCAAATGGATGAAGCTGCTGCTGCGCCTGAACAGCAATAACTAACGGTTTTAAGAAAAATAACAATGACAACGATGGAGTCGAAGGATGCTGACACCACTAAACCAATACCGAGTGCTGGATCTCACCAATGTGCTAGCGGGGCCATTCTGTGGTCATCAGCTAGCCCACTTGGGGGCTGAAGTCATCAAGGTCGAAGTGCCGAAAAGTGGCGACTTAGCCCGCCAGTTAGGAGCCTCTCCAACACTCAACAAGGCCGGTATGGGGATTTCCTTTCTCGCTCAGAATGTGGGTAAACAGTCGGTTACATTGAATTTGAAAACCGATGAGGGTAAATCCCTGTTCGAGCGACTGGTGAAAACGGCGGATGTGGTGATTGAAAATTTCCGCCCTGGTGTGATGGACAGGTTAGGTCTGGGCTATCAAGAGTTAAAGGCAGTGAACCCTAATATCATCTACTGCGCGATTTCGGGGTATGGCGCTGATGGCCCGATGCGCCATTTGCCAGCATACGATCAGATTATCCAGGGTATGTCCGGGGTGATGAGTATTACCGGCGCGCCAGAAAATGCCCCTTATCGGGTTGGCTATCCGATAGCCGATACCATAGGCGGCATGACCGCAGCGTTTGCAATCTGTGCCGCGCTGGCAGGCAGGGAGGCTTCGGGCGAAGGTTCATTTATTGATGTATCCATGCTGGAATCGACGTTGACCACTATGGGATGGGCGGTGTCCAACTACTTGGTGGCCGACAAAGCGCCGCAGCCTCTTGGCAATAACAATGTCACTGCGAGTCCTTCAGGCACCTTTAAAACCGGTGAGGGCTTGTTGAATATTGCGGCCAACAAACAGGAGCAGTTCGAAGCCTTGTGCCAGCTTATCGGGCGGGATGATTTGATCACCGATCCCCGTTTTGCCGAGCGGCAGGCGAGGCTGGAAAACCGGGAATTACTGACCGGTCATATCGAAGCGGCTTTTGCGGTTAAACCAGCAAAAGAGTGGGAATCTGAGCTTAATCATATTGGTGTGCCTGCTGGAAGGGTGCTGAGTGTTCCACAGGCGTTGGATTTACCGCAGGTACAAGGTCGTGACTTTACCGGGTGTTTTGTCGATTCGCCCGGGGTGAATCAAGATGTCCGTTATGTCAGAACTGGCTTCAAACTCGATGGCGAGCGCCCTGCCGTCATGTTACCGCCCCCTCTGCTGGGTGAACACACCGAACCGTGGTTGACTGCATTGGGCTTAAGTAAGGAAGAAATTGTGCTATTACAGGAGCAGGGGGCAATATGAGTATCGAAAGACCTGAGCATGGGATTGGGCGTGATGTTAGCGACTGGTGGAAGACGTCTATCATCGAAATGTCGCCGGGCGAGATTCGCTATTATGGCTACCCGATAGAGGAGCTTATCGGCAATGTCAGCTTTGCCCAGATGATCTGGCTGATGGTAAGAGGCGATCTGCCATCGCCTTCACAGGCAAAACTGCTCGATGCTGCGCTGATGTCTGCTGTTGATCACGGCCCTCAAGCCCCGAGTATTGCGATTGCCAGAATGGCGGCAACTTGTGGCGTTGGCCTAAATAACGCCATGGCTTCAGCGGTAAATGTACTGGGTGATGTGCATGGGGGGGCGGGGGAGCAAGCAGTCGCGTTATATCGAGCCATTGCTGATCGTTGTGAGCAAGGTGAGTCGCTGGAAGCTGCGATAGACTCAGAAGTGACGACACATAAAGAACTTCACGGTAAATTCATCCCAGGTTTTGGCCATCGCTTTCACCCGGTTGACCCGCGAGCACCAGCGTTGATGGCGTTAATCAAGCAAGCTGCCGATGCCGGGACCGTCACTGGTCGGTTTGCTGAAATCGCGATGGGGGTGGAATGTTACCTTTTTCGGCAAAAAGGCAAACGTATTCCGATGAATATCGATGGGGCAACGGCTGTTATCTATGCCGAGTTAGGCTTTCCTGCCCCGTTAGCAAGAGGGCTTTTTTGCCTATCACGTTCGGTTGGGATTTTGGCTCATGCCTGGGAGCAAACCGGTCAAGGAGGCCGAAACAAAGGGCCTATCCCGCGCAACCTGCTTTGGTCATACGATGGGCCTGAACAGCGAGAGTGGCAAAAAGCACCAAAGTAACCATTTTATGGTATGGTGTCTTGTAAATGTTCTGGTACGATGCGGCTTGTGTGACCTTTGTGATGTTGAAATCTCATCTTTTTCCCCCTTTGGGAGGGTGTAATGGCGGCAAAGTCTATTGGTTTGCCATTACACTTTTTCTTCTAATGCTATTTTGTTGAAAAGAAAATATTGCCGTAATAAGCGGTTACCGCTTGGCCACTGTTGTCGGTATCCGTCATGATGGCGATGCCATTGATATACCGATAGGCTTCTCTATTGGCTTGTTCGCTGCCTTTATCCCCGAATGCATGAATGAAGTCTTGGTAGACATTGCGCTTTTCATTTTGCCATTTCGCGATGCTGTCCGAGCTACCCCGTATTGCTATCATCTGAACCCTCTCCCCGGCAAATGCATTGCTCCAACGGGAAAAACGGGGTTGGTTACTGGACCACACATAGTTGATTGCTTTGCTGGTAGAAGTCAGCCAGTTGGAACCGATGGCGAGATAAACCCGTGCGGCGTAGTCGTCGCCATCTTTTGTGGTTTCATGGATTCCCTCTAATTGATTTTCAATCCGCCAAGACCAATTTAGATAGGGAGTTTCTTCGAGATCGATGCGAATAGGCTTGGAAAGGATCGTTGCGCTGTTACTGCTGGTGGCCTTGAGAACCGGTTGATTATCCAGCCGGACTTGCGTGTAATGAGTACGGCCTTGAAAGTGTCTAACTTTCCAGGAAGAGATATCCTCATAACCAAATTTTACCACGTGATGTTCAAACGTAGCGGATGCATTGAAAGTAATCAGCAGTGGTATTAATCGTAGGAGTAATGGCATGACGCTAATCATAGTCACAAATGATGGAGTTTGCTGCCATGCCATACGCTAGAGCCTGCTTATCTAATTTGCCACCATGCGGTTGGCGAGATGCTTCGATAGCCTTTTTGCCAAGCAAAGTAGGGTAAAGGTTGGTGGCAGTCCCCAGGCTTCAGGAATGACCGAGGCATCACAGACATACAGCCTTTTGATTTCGGTTTCCAGGTTGCTGTCAACAATATCGCCAATGGCGGCGCTGCCACCTTGATGGGCAGCGAAATGGTGGGTGCGATAAATGTGGGTAGCTCCAGCGGCCGTAAGAATGGTTTCTGCCATTTCTGCGCCTTTGTCTAACCGTGCCTTGTCCTCAATACAGAGCGACTTACTTGCCCAGTTTGCGGATATTTTTCCACTTAGGCTGTCTTTTACTTTCACCATGATGGCTAGGGTGTTATCTGCGGCTAACAGGCGATCGAAACGGCCCGCCTGGGCGGTAAACAAGTGGAAGAACGGTTTGGGGAGAGCGAGATCTGATAGGACGATTCCCTCCTCGGGCAGATGCAGGCCCGCAGCCATTGGCACTTCACCGGCGCTAAATTTCTCATCGACCGTGCCCATAACCGCGATGACAGGATCGATAAAGAACTGCTGGCCAGCCCCGGCAATGCCACTTTGTTGCAAGATTTGCGGTGAGCCAATCCCACCAGCCGACAGGATCACTCGCTCGGAAAAAGCAAGGTGAACACCGCTATTTGTTTGGTACTCAACCCCTATAGCTAGGTGACTATCATCAGGCTGGTTTTCAGTTAGCACCCTGGTGACCTTTGCTTTGGTAATGAGCTGGGCGCCAGACGTTACAGCATCCTCCAAGAACCGGCGTGCAGTCCACTTGGCACCATGCGGGCAGCCGTAACCACACAAGTGGCAGCCTGCTTGGCAGCGCTCAACATCAATGAACTTGTCAAGCTTGTGCCATTCAAAGCCTGCTTTTTCGGCCCCCTGCCAGATGCGTTTTGCGCGAGGTCCTACGAGGAGATCGGGGAGGGGCCTGTAGGGAACAGCCTGTTGCATTTCCTCGGTTTCAGCACGCAAATCAATGCCGTAGCGGTCAAACATGTCATACGGCGGTAGCATGGCGGTGGCATAGTTGATCGCCGAACTGCCGCCGGCGGTAATGCCGCGAATAAGCAAGGATAGATCTTTGCCGATAAATGCTCCCTTGCTTGGAATGGCGGCGATATCTGCCATTTGCCAGAAAGAGCCTCTCAGCGGGGAATCAGATCCCCACTCAAGAATAAGAACCTTTTTGCCTTGCTCACTGAGTGACTTGGCCAGTGTTGCCCCCGCAGGCCCACTGCCAACAATGATCGCATCGAAATACGCGTTTTCTTGTATTGCCATCTTTATGACCTGAACGTTTTACTGTGTTAACTATATGACAAATAAAAACTTAATCCTATGCTTGTAAGCGGCGTTTCAAAAACAGGTCGATTAATTTTCTCAATGGCTTTTTCGAACGTGACTTTTTGCTTTGTAGGAGTAAACTGGCGAGCTTTTTATTCCTAATATTGGAATGTAAACCATGGATGGTCTGTAGATGTATTGATAGAGGGCACTGCATTGATCCATGACCGAGCCAGTCAAATGGTGATTTTTCATACCTTGGTAGAAGCTGGTAGTTTTACTGCCGCGGCACGTACTCTCGGGGTGTCGACTTCCCATGTCAGCAAGCAACTCGGTTCGCTGGAAAGCGAGTTGAACGTCAAGTTGATACAGCGAACAACCCGTAGTTTAACCCTGACAGAAGCCGGCCATCATTTTGCCCAATATGCGAAACAAGTTTTCGCCGCGGTCAATGAAGCCAATGACAGTATGGCGCTGGAGCGTGATGATGTCGCGGGCTTGATTCGTTTAGGACTGTCACAATCATTTGGTACGATGCATATCATCCCGGCTATCGAGAAACTGCGTCAGCTGTATCCTGATCTGCAGGTTGAGCTTAGCTTATTTGATCACAAGGCGGATATGTTGGCCGATGGATTGGATCTGTGGATCACTAACTTTGAGCATATCCCGGAAGGGTACGTTGCCCAGCGTTTGGCTGAGACCCGCTTCCTTGTTACCGCGTCACCTAAATATTTAATCGATCATCCTGCGCCTACCCATCCGTCTGAGCTGGTTAACCATAACTGCGTGACCTATCAAAGCCGGCAGCGCGATTATAGCTGTTGGGATTTCTCTAAGCAGGGTGAGTCGTTGAGCGTAAAAGTCTCAGGAAACTACCGGGTTGATTTAGCCGAAGCGGTTAGGGATGCTGCGGTAGCTGGCTGGGGAGTTGCCTACCTTGCCAGTTACTTGTTAACCGACGAGTTCAGGGATGGGAAGTTAATCCAGCTGCTACCTGACTGGACGGCAAATCAAACGATGCCGTTCTATGCGGTCTATCCGAGTCGCAAGCACTTGCCTCGAAAGATCAGTGCGGTCATTGCCTTTTTTAAACAGTATATTGGTGATAATCCTTATTGGGATGAGGCGCTGAAGCCTTGGGTGAAACTATAATTTTCCTTTGGCTGTGTGGGCAGCAGTTCAATTTTTGCTGAGAATTTAGACAGCTAGCAGCAGAATATTGTGCGTGAAGGCATAAATACTTTTTCTATTTGGCAATAATCAAAATTGGCTCTATATTAATTGCATTAAAATCAATTATTTATATTTGTTTGGTTTCTTGGTCATTTCTTGCTGTAACAAACGAATAGCAAACTGACCTTGTACGCAATCCTTTGCTCTCTAGAATGCGCGGCTCAACATTTAGAGCAAAGGTGCTAATTTCATGTCCTCCTTACTGGGTATTTTCGCCATTTTGGTTATTGCGTATCTATTATCAACAGACCGTCGCAATATTCCTGTCAGAACGGTATCTCTCGCCTTTGGCTTGCAAATCATCTTTGCCTTGTTGGTACTCTATGTTCCGGCGGGTAAAGATGCGCTAAATGCCGTAACAGCCGGTGTGTCCAGCGTCATTGATTATGGCCAGCAGGGAATTAGCTTTTTGTTTGGCGGGTTGGCGACTGGCAGTGTCGGATTTGTCTTTGCCATTAATGTACTGGGCATCATTATTTTCTTTTCGGCGCTTATTTCTGCGCTCTATCATATTGGCCTGATGCCAAAAGTGATCAATATCATCGGTGGCGGTCTGCAGCGCCTGCTGGGCACAGGCCGAGCTGAATCGCTATCAGCAACCGCGAATATTTTCGTTGGAATGGTTGAAGCGCCACTGGTGGTGAAACCTTATCTGACTAAAATGAGTGATTCGCAGTTTTTTGCTGTCATGACCTGTGGGCTGGCTTCTGTTGCGGGTGGTACCCTGGTCGGTTACGCATCACTGGGCGTGGAATTGAATTTCTTGATTGCCGCTGCTTTCATGTCGGCACCGGCGGGCTTGTTGATGGCAAAAATGATGGTACCGCCAAGCGATCAGGCCAATGATGAAGACGAAATCACTTCTGTAGAGCTGCCTCGCGCGACCAATGTGGTTGAAGCCTTGGCTGATGGTGCTATGTCTGGGGTGCGCATTGCCGTAGCGGTAGGCGCTACACTGCTGGCGTTTATCAGTGTGATTGCGCTACTCAACGGTTTGCTGGGTAATGTCGGTGACTTGTTTGGCATTCAGCTTAGCTTTGAAATTATCCTTGGCTATCTATTTGCACCAATTGCATTTCTGATTGGTGTACCTTGGAATGAAGCCTTGGTCGCGGGTTCGTTGATTGGTAGTAAGGTGGTCGTTAACGAATTTGTCGCTTTCATCCAAATGATGGAAGTCAAAGAGCAATTGAGTGCGCACTCGCTAGCGATCGTAACATTCGCCCTGTGTGGTTTTGCCAATGTGTCTACCATGGCAATCCTGATTGGTGGTTTAGGTAGCTTGGCCCCGGAGCGTCGTACTTTTATCTCGCGAATGGGCTTCCGTGCTATTGCTGCCGGCGTGTTGGCAAACTTGATGAGTGCTTCCATTGCAGGTGTGATCCTATCACTCTAAACAGGGCCACTTAAGCTGGCATTATCAATGATTGAGAAGGGGAGGCTAAGGCTTCCCCTTTTGATTTATGTGGATAGGGGAGTGATACCAAGGATTAGATTTGCTTAACTGGTCGGAGTTGCTACTGTTATTTGGCAAGTGAAAAAATACATAATGAAAAGGAAGATCAAATGAAAGTAATCGCCTTTGCGGCCAGCAATAGCAAGACATCTATCAATAAACAGCTGGTTACTTATGCTGCCTCACAAATACAAGGCTACAATGTCGAAGTATTGGATTTGAATGATTACGAGCTACCGTTGTATAGCCATGATAAGGAACTGGAACTAGGGCAACCGGCGTTGGCCCATGCCTTTCTAAAGAAAATCCAATCCGCGGATGCGCTATTAATTTCATTTGCTGAGCATAACGGCTCTTATACCGCTGCCTACAAAAATCTGTTCGATTGGGTTTCGCGTATAGAGCCTAAAGTGTACCAGGACAAACCTATGGTGTTGCTGTCAACCTCTCCGGGCCCCGGTGGGGCTAAGAATGTATTGGCTGCCGCTGAGGCATCGATGCCATTTTTTGGTGCTGAAGTGAAAGCTTCTTTGTCAGTACCAAGTTTTCATGAGAACTTCGACCCTGAAAATGGGGGAATTCTTCATCCGCACTTAAATGACAAGATCGTGACGACGGTTCAGTTACTGCAGCAGTAAGCAAAGCCTTATTCGAACATTGCCTTTGTGAGTTCAATAATCACGAGGGCAATGCAGCCTTCTTCGACCCTCATGTATTTCAAATTTGAAAGTTATGTTTGGTGTAATAATTTAATGGATTTTAAATGCAATTTATTATTGACTTTAAATTGTTGTTTTTAATTAGATAAAGTTTTTCATGGCATTTTTTTATTTAAACATGGCTTTTTATCCATACATATCCATTCATAATATTTCTTGAATCTTAACAGATGCTGAATTTATAATCGCAAGCCAAATAAAACAGTGTTCAATGGTTGTTTGCTATAGACGTAGTAAACCATGCTTTTTTACGGGCAGCATGCATGAAAATGAAATTCAAAATATCAGCGGTTATATTAAGCTTACTTTTATTTGGGTGTGGCGGCGGAGGCGGTGGATCCAGCGAATCCAATGAACTAACAAAGCCTGCAGAAAAACAAGACCGTGCGGCACTATCGGCTCAAGACCTTTCTTTAACCTTTTCTGAGCAAGGTATTGCCCACTCTCTAGTAGACCACCAAGTCGGAAGTGCTGTGTACAAAATTTCTGCTGGTGAACCGAGTGATGTGATCCGGATAGACCCGCTTTCCGGGGAGATTACAATACTTGCTGCAGGAGAAACTCAAGTCACAGTCGTTGATAGTAGCAAGGAATACAAGACATCAAGCACGACGTTTAATGTTGTGGTTGAGCAAGCTGAAAATGAGGCGCTAGAGCTTGCCGACATTACCATACCGACCATTGCTGGCGAGGATATTATATTGCCTGTCTTTGGCCAGAGGGGTGAGGTAACCGTCGAGTTCCAACCGGAAGGGTTAGTGGACTTTAATCCCGAAACGGGAATTATTGCTGCGAAAGGAGTACCTGGCGAGGTTGAGGTGATCTTAACTGATCGTGGTGATCGAAATTACCGCGAAGCTACCCAGTCAGCCAAAATTACTATTGCGGCCTTAGCTCCCGATGAACTCGAATTTTCATCACAAGAGCGCGCTTACCAACCGGGTCTAACATTAAGCCCATTGAAAATCAGTGGCTCTGAAGGTGGCCGGTTGAAGTATGAGTTGGTAGAGGAAGAGGCCGAACCTGTTATAACCCTCTCGGAAGATTCAGGCTTGATGACAGCTCTTAGAGTAGGAGAAGCCAAGGTTAAAGTGACTCAGTATTTGGGCAGTGAGTTTGGTTATACCCAGCAAGAAGCCTTTTTTACTGTCTTGATAAAGCTCGGTAAGCGCGCAGATCTCACGGTATCCGATGCCGTTGTTACGTTTGATACTACCACGTTGTTTTCACCGGCAGTCAATAACAATGTTGCGCCAGTGCGCTATGAAGTGGTAAGCGGTAACGATGTGATAGAGGTAGACGCACAAACCGGACTGCTTCGCTTTTTACGGGTAGGTCAAGCTGAGGTGAGCGCCATAGATGATCTCAATACCAATTTTGCTGCTGACGAGCATCCGTTCACCGTTACGGTCAATCCGGCGGTGCACCCAGGGATGGACGCCGGTGAACTGACTTATACCTACACCGAAGGGATGAGTGAATCGCCGAGAATGAAAGGGCAATTAGGCCAGTTGACGCTAAGCGGGCAGTCGGATGTTGTATCGCTCGATGGTGGTCGTTTGACGGTACTGCGCGCTGGCTCAGCGAAGCTGACGGCGATTGATGATGGTGGCCACAATTACTTGCCATCGGCACCGGTACCGCTGACCGTGAATGTGCTCAAGGCGCCATACCCTGAGTTTACAGTCAGTAATGTGACTACGACCTATTTCCCCGACTATTGTGAGGATGTCGTCTTTGAGGGGGATGTGGGTATACTGCGCGTGCTGCCAGTCTCCAGCAGTGATAGCAATATTGCCGAGTATGACTCTGCCAATGCGTGTTTCAGATTAAAACGCAGCGGTATTGCCAATTTCACGGTAGAGCGTGAGGAGAGTGATAACTTTTTGGCCTCAGAGCCTAAACGCATGAGTGTAGTGGTGAACGCTGCTGATTCTCGCTTAATGGTCGACGGCGATTTGGTGCGTACCTTCTCTGAAGGAAACCCTACCATCCGCCCACCCGCTATTGGCGGGGGAACTGGCAACTTGAGCTTTAAGTTGCTGGAGGATAAAAGCGAGCAAGGGGTGATTGCGGTTGATGCTAAAACAGGAATAATCACTATCCACAGCGCGGGTCATGCAGTGGTACAAGTCACTGACGCAGGTGATGATAAATACCGTCCGGCGACGGCCTCTTTCGCAGTGACCATCGAAAAAGCACCGAACCCTGTCACCGTTGACTACAGTGATGCGGTTTATATGCCTGATGGAGTAATTGCACCGCTAATCGAAAACCTCAAAGGAGATATTGCTTTCAAGGTGTACCAAGCCGATACCTCTCCGGTTACCGTAGCCTCTGATGGTACTGTGAAGATGCGCTCAACCGGATCTTTTCACGTGCTTTTTGAAGCTGCCGAAACACGAAACTATTTATCTGCTTCTGACTATGCCGGCGCGTTTATCGATAAGGCGGCGCACCCTGGGTTCGTGGTTCGTCACGATAAGCTTGAATATGAGCCACTGAAGAAAGTGACACTTGATCTTCCAAAAGAATATGGAACAAGAAGCTATAGCCTGCAAAGCCTGTCGAGTGGTTGGGTTGGACAGTATTTGAGGGTCGATTCTAATTCGGGAGAGCTCGCATTGTTGGACTATACGCCGTCAAAATTTTTCGCTTTGCAAGTTAGCGAGCAGGAAAGTGAATTCTACAAAGCACTGGCACCTATGTCGGCCAGTTACCTTTCCGTTGTGCCCCCGGAAAAAGGGAGCGCTACCCGTGATCTGACTATTTCAGGAGTATTCACTGTTGTAGGGAGTACGATAGATGCCTACAGTTCGCCATATCAGGCTACAGAGCTTGATTTTGCGGGAGCGACGGTAATGCAGCCGACTATCGAGGAAGTACAGAAGCTGGGGTTGGGAGTCGCCCTGTCTGTGGATGTGCAATCGGCCGAGCCGATTGGAGAGACCGGTCATCAATATCAAGAGTCGGTAAGGTTGTATGTGCAACGCTATGAAGGGTGTGCGACGACCGTGAATGTAATGAATTTGCCCAATTTGATGGCGCAAAAACAAGCTCAGCCTTTTTACAAAGGAAACTATTGTCAAACTGGCCCGACAAACCGTATTGTGACTTACACTGTTGTCGATAAATCACTGATTGATAGATATGACTTTTACGATGGTGACTGGAATGCGGTGCAGCCTTTCGTGATCTATCGAACCGCAGAAAAGCCATCAGGCGCGGGTTATGTAGAGAAGCAGTTAGTCGAGTGGGATCGTTTTGAAGTGAAATTATCACGCGATTAATTTATAACAAGCGCTAGATTGAAAACAGCGGCTCACTGAGCCGCTGTTTTTTTATTTCGGTGGCCATTTACCTGTTAGTCACAGGTTGAGGCTCCGATGTTGTCCCACACAGCTGCAACTCCAGGCTCTTCGCCTTTGGTCCACCATTTGGCCTTCCAGCGGTTGCCATTATGGTTGACTTCATCGCCGCCGTTATAGGCTACTCCCGTGTTCCAGCCGAACTCGACGTCGCTAATCAGTTTCCACTGATCGGCAGTCACGCTTGGCTCATTGTTCTGTGTCCAGTATTTAGCCTCCCATACCAGCTGATCATGACTAACTTGATCGCCAGTGTTGTATGCCGCACCACCAGACCATGCTGGATAGTTGCCAGCATTCGGGTCGGTGAGGTCACACTCATTACCGCCGGTATCTTTAGGGGTCACTGTGACCTGGGTTTGTGCCTGGGCATCCAAAGCGCCATCTGATACCAGTACCGATACTTTTGCCTGCGTGCTCTCAGAAACAGTTGGAGCGGTAAGGGTCAGCGATGCGGTGCCCTGGCCGGAGACTAGAGCAAAGCCTTGCGGGATGGTCCAACTGTAAGTTAATGGATCACCGTCTGGATCATCGGCTTGGGTATTCAGGGTAAAGTTATCCTGCGATTTTACCGAAAGCTGGGCTGGCAGCGACACGCTCGGTGGCTGGTTTTCCTGCTCTGCTTTGTTGGTGATGGTCACCGTGTCAGTGTCAGTCAGGCCTTCTTCATCAGTTACGGTAAGGGTGAAGGTATAGCTGATGTCAGTATCGGTAGACGGTACCGTGATGGTGGCCTTAGCTTCGTTTTCGCCTGCAATTGGCAGAGTATCGCCAGCTGTTTGCTTCCAAGAATAACTGATTGCTTGTTGCTCTGGGTCGTAGGAATTTGAGCCATCAATAATGACATCGATAGGCCCTGTCACCGTTTGGTCGACACCGGCATTAGCATGAGGTGGCTTGTTTACCGGTGGTGGTGTCACTCCGCCATGCCCCAAACCATCGTGCATGGCATTGAGGACATCGCCATTATCGGCATCGATTTCCCACGAGAACAGACCGGCTAACCCTCTTTGCTGAACATAGTTCCCTTTGGCTTGTACTGCCCTGGCATTATCGTAAGAGATAAGTTCCTTGGTGGTAGGGTTCCATTTGTAGGAGGCTTCGGCTTGTTCGTCATAGCGATCTTCCCAGCCAGCCCCCGAATGGTTGTTGGCAATATCACGGTAATCGAGCACGCCGGCTTCCCATGTGCCATCGATAGCACCTGTAGCTTGTCCGGTCATTGGGTTATCGCCAGTATAGTTGTGAACGCCTTTCCAGCCTCGACCATATTTCGGCACGCCAATGACGAGTTTTTTAGGATCAAGCCCTTGAGCCAACAGGTCGTTTACCCCTCGGTCTGCTGTGTGGGTGATTGCTGGGTTGTGGCTGGCATCATACAGTCCGGATTGATGGCCCAAGTTATTGAAATCCCATGCGCCGAACATGTCATAGTTCATCAGGAAAATATAATCCATGTACTGCTGGGCACGGCTGTAATCAACCACCTCGATCTTTTTGACATCGACGCCGATGGCAGAAGTCAGCTCATAAGTCCGGCCGGTTTCTGCCGATAGGTCATCCAGCATTTCACGCAGTTCTTTCATCAGTGTGACGTACAATTCGCCATCTTTTTCTTTGTCGCCCAGGGTAGGGTGGGCTCCGTTACCGCCGGGGTATTCCCAGTCAATATCGACACCGTCGAAGAATTTCCAAGTCTGCAGGAACTCTTTCACCGAGTTGACGAAGGTGCGGCGTTTCGCTTCATCATGCATGAAGTAAAAAGGGTCAGAAAGCGTCCAGCCGCCAATTGATGGCAAGATTTTTAAATCCGGATAGGCTTGCTTCAATGCCATCATTTGACCGAAGTTACCCCGGTAAGGATCAGCCCAATCGTTAACCCCCTGCTGGCCTTTTTGCAGTGCAGCCCATGGGTCATGGATGGCGACTTTGAAGTCGTCGCGTCCGGCACAGGCTTTTTGCAGTGCTTCGAAGCTGCCAGGGATCTGTTTCAAGCTATCGTTGATGCCGTTGCCGCCACAGATTGGGGTGAAACCGTAAATAATGTGCGTCAGGTTCTGAGCGGGTACTTTATCGATAGGGAAGGCGCGGTCATACACACTCCACTCGACAAAGTAGGTACCAACCACCTTGCCGGACTTATTGGTGTAAGGCTTGTTGTTCTCTTGTAGCACGGGGACTAGTGGAGCGAGGTGGCTGCCATCCGTGTCGGCGATTGTAAGCTTGACGCTGCCACTTTCGCTACAGCCATCAGCGTTACATAGCTCGACAGTCATGTCGTAGACACCGCCTTTGCTGACATCAAAGGTGGCGCTTTTGACGCTGCCACTGCCGGTCCAAACCGTATTGCCATCGAGTTTGACCTTGGCCGTGTCGGCAGGGTCGCCACTCCAGGACTGCCAAGACACTGTCACGGTAACAGTATCGTGGATGCCGACGACGATATCTTCGTAGCTGCTGGCATCACGGTTTAGCTCGACGAGGGCGTAAGTGTGCTCACCCCAGTCGATGGTAGGGGCACCGGGCGCGGCTGCGTAGCTTATTGAAGACGAGAGTAAACCGCCAATAAATATGGCTAGATTAGACTTTTTCACAGAATAAACTCCATTTACCTAAAACGAATAATGGTTCAGGGAGCGAGACAAATTGATTTTCTATTTATAAATTAAGAAAAATAGAATTAACCCATTACAATCACGCTTCATTTGTTTTAATAAATACGAGCACAACGTAAATGGAGAAACTCCACTTGAGGTAGCCCCGCTATCATTGAGAAACTCGTTAGACCGGAAGCTTTGCGTCCTAAACTTTCATTTAGTTTGCCGTTGTCACAAGTACCATTAAATTAGTAGCAAAGGTGCTTATTTTGGTCAAAGAAAAATCTTTTGCTAATGCCTTAATGGAGCGGAAAATTGTCACTATGTGATATTGCTTCATGAAGTTGATTGAAGTGGGGTTTTAATTAACTCTTTGAATTGAAATGAGTAAGTGATCTTTATCTAGCAAATTGGTGCGACCAGTTTCTGACTGGTAATGCGTGCGGCTGGTATATGTTCAGCGCTTTTTTTGTCTACTATTTTTATTATTTGTCAGGTTTATGGGCGGTGCTTTTCTATTTGTCAGTTGAATTTCTATTGATTGTGAGTGGTAGGGCGAGTTAATGAGAAATATTTAGTGTTTCTGGATACTTATTTCATTAGCCTTTCATTACTCCCACGCCGATAATGTGTGAATGGTTGGCTAATTTAACTTTAAGAGTATGTATATATTGGTTTTTTTTTTGCTGTTATTGATGAGCCAAACTAGAGTGCTGGATAGAAAGAAAGTTAAAGTGGTAAATTAAGTTTACTGCTTGAGTGTATCCGCCGATCCAAGTCGGTGGCATTTATTGGCTTGCAATGCGGGCGGATCGACCAAATCTGAAGGATATTAAACAAAAAGGTCGGATTTTTTTTGTTTTGCTGAACTGCTTCAAAACCATTGCGTTAGGTTTGCCATTGGCCAGTGGTTTATTTACTTTCGCGCAGACAAATCACTCTCACCGAGATAAAGTAGGAAAACAATGACGCCACGTAAATTTGCGGTTGATGACGGTTCAACCAACGTTAAAGTAAGTTGGATTGAACAAGGTGAACTACACACCGTTATCTCTCCTAACTCGTTCCGTAAAAACTGGAAAAGTGCCGCACTGAGAAAAGACAAGAAGATCTTTAATTATACGATTGGCTCAACCAAATATACCTACGACATGACTTCAGACAAAGCCCTGGAAACAACGCATGTTGATTACCAGTATGATGATCTGAATCTACTTTCCGTTCACCATGCGCTGCTGCAGACAGGTATTGAACCGGGTCCGGTTAAGTTGGTGGTGACACTACCTATTACCGAATATTACAACGCCGAAGATTGCCAAAAAAACGAAGCGAAAATTGCCCGCAAGCGCGATAATTTGATGCGTCAAATTGAACTCAACAAAGGTGAGTTGTTCGATATCATTGATGTCGAAGTGATGCCCGAGAGTTTACCTGCTGTGCTCTCGACTTTGACGATGCAGTCTGTTAGCCAATTCAATCGCTCACTGGTCATTGATATTGGCGGGACTACGCTGGATATGGGGGTGATTGTCGGTGAATTTGATGATGTCTCTGCCATTTACGGAAATAACGAAATTGGCGTATCCATGGTGACCGATGTTGCTCGTAAGTCCTTGGCCGTTGCCGATAGTGATTCAAGCTACCTGGTGGCGAATGAGCTTATCAAGCAGCGCGATAACCTGGATTTTGTGCGGGAAGTCGTGAATGACGAAACCCAGATCCCAGTTATCCTTGAAAAAATCGAAACCAAAATCGATGAGCTTGGCAAGCAGGTTGCGTACGAAGCGAAGAAGTTTGCCAAGAACCCGAACCGTGTCTACTTGGTCGGTGGCGGTGCGAGCTTAATTTTCCCGGCAGTGAAAAAAGCCTACGAAACACTGGGCGAGCGCGTAGTGCTGGTGGACGAGCCGCAAGAAGCCTTGGCGCGTGAATTGTGTCTGTATCATGCCGATGGCGAGGCGGTTAATATGCCAGAACAAGAGGTTGTAAATGGCTGATCGTCTAAAACGGATCAATTATTCCATTTATCTCGACCCGGTTAATAACCCGGCAGATCTTTATGCCAGTAAGGTACTGCACCAATGGGCTGACGATTTTGCCAGGCTGAAATCAGAATCCGGCAATGAGCACAGCCTGGCATTACTCAATGCGCGGAATGTCCAAAAGCAGGTCTATTTGAGTGGCCTGTTCATGCACTTGCTGAGTCCTGACTTATCTCAGCAACTGAGCATGCAGCTCACTGAAGCCCAGGTATCTGAATTTACGCTGGAAAAGACCCTCCAGGGACTTGGGTATCTAGCGACGAACACTGAGCAAGTGTGCAACCAGCAAACCCAGGAAGAGCTGTTTGAGGCTTTAAAGGCGTCGATTTTCGAGCAGGTCACCACTGAGGCTGAGCGTACGCGCGAGCACCTATCAGCGGTCATGTCATCAACGTTGGCAGCAGAGGGTGAAAAGGGAAGTGCGGCGAATACGGTTGAAGCGGTGACTGCTGCTGTTTCTGATGCGGTAGAAGGCCATCATGCACAAAACGCGAGATTGGTTAAGCTGGTCGAACGACAATCGCAAGAAATTGCTGAGCTTAAGCAGATGCTGGCGTCGCAGTCTGAACTCATCGGCAAGTTATCTAAGGGCGGCATAAGTTCGCAGGCGGGCTTATCAAACCAAGAACAAGGTGAAACCCCTGTTGTAGATTTGAACGAGCGTCTTGCCCATGTGCAGAAGATCAAGAAGAAAGGGATCTTTTAGGGTTGCCTGTTGTTGAATAGAAAAAGTACACGCAATGGCGTGTACTTTTTTATTGGCCATCGTAGCGACTGTGATTAGGCAGTGACAGCGCCTACTGTAATATCACTATGTTGCTTTTTCTGAATATCTTTCCAAACCAGCGGTATAACAATAGCGGCCAGCAGGATGTTAGACAGCGGCACCGACAGCCATACCCCATCTACACCTAGCCACTGGGGCAATAGGTACAAGAAAGGCAGTTGTACCAGCATGTTGCCCGCCGAAATCCCGAGGGCCTTTGCCCCTTGGTTAACTGACATAAAATACACAGAAGCCAGCGCGATCAAGCCATCGAGGAACATTGCGAACAGGTGCAGGCGCAGGCCATTGACTGTTTCGGTTGCGAGAGCCGGATCCCCGTTGCTAAATAAGCTTACTAGGGCGTTCGGAAATAGATTCAGGAATAGCACCGAAGTGATACCCGTTAGCATTACCACTTTGCTCGCAAGGAGCAGTGTCGCTCGGATCTTTCTGCCGTGTCCGGCACCGTAGTAATAACTCACTGGGGGCTGCATACCACTGGCGATCCCTTCGGCAAGTAGGTAGTACATCGTCATCAAGTAGCCGACAATGGCGAATGCCCCGACATGCACGGCACTGCCGTAGTGCATAAATAACTTATTATGCACGGCGATAATGAAACTAAAGTAGACGTACATGAATAAGCTTGATGTTCCAAGGCTAACTGCATTGGCAGCAATCCCTGCGTTAAACTTGAAGGTGCCGAGGCTGAGCCTCAATTTGGAATAGCCAGTGAAAAAGTAGCCTACTGCCACGATAGTAATTGATATTTGGGCAATGATAGTCGCAATAGCTGCTCCTCTTAGCCCCATGTCCAGCTGCGCAATGAAGATATAATCGAGGATAATATTCACAATGGCACCAGCCATCATCAGGGCGGTTGAAAAGTTAGGGCTGTCGTCGTTGCGAATGAGCATTGGCAAGGCACCTGCCGCAATGGTGAATACGGCTCCCCAGGTGAAGACATCAATATAAGCCCGGCCCATTGCCAGCGGTGCGCCAGTTGCACCTTGAGCGATTAAGAGCGACGGCGCAATCAGCGCCAGTGCAGCCATCACCAACAGGCCCGCAATGGCGATTAAGCCAAGGCCAGTAGCAAGCGCCTGTTGTGCTTTTGTGTGGTTGTCTTCACCTTTGTATATCGAAATCAGGCTGCCAGTCCCCATGCCGACAAGCAGGCCAAGGCCCGCAATAAGCCCGATGATAGGCCAGGCCATATTGATCCCGGCTAATCCTTCAAAGCCTATGAAGTGGCCAACGAAAATACCATCAATGACTTGATAGAGGCCGTTAACCAGCATGGCGGCAACGGAGGGGATCGCATATCGCCAAAAGGTTTTGCTGATACTTTTATTATCGATTGTGGTGTCTTGCTGGGGGAGACTTTGTGTAAATTTCTCTTGCATAGGAGATCTTTGGCTTTTGTGACTTTGAGAACATTATCCCCCTTTTTATGATTGATTGAAGTTAGGAACTATCCGCTTTTCGGATAGAATGAGGTTGTAATATGCTAATAGAGTGAGATGAACAAGGTGAATTGGACGATAGATCAGCTGGAAGCTTTTGTGTGTGCGGTGCAGCAGGGCTCTTTTTCAGCCGCAGCGAGGCATCTTGGTAAAGCTCAATCTCGAGTGAGTACCGCTATTAACAACCTAGAAGTGGACTTGGGTTTTGAATTGTTTGACCGAAGTGCCCGTTTACCGGTACTGACTGCTGCTGGTGAAGAAATGTATATTGAAGCCCGAGCGGTGCTGGCGCAATGCGAGCGGATGTCCGCGCGGGCGATGACAGTATCCTCCGGGCAGGAGGCGACATTTACGATCGCAATTGATGAGGCAGTGCCGATTACTGCCTTTGAAAGTTTGTTTACGTCGATATCCGTGACACACCCGTTTCTAAAGCTAACGGTTATCAATGGATCACAACAAGATATTGCTCAGTGGGTCGCGACGGAGAAAGCTGACCTCGGGGTGTTGTTTCATCAAGATACCCTGCCTGAGAGTTTGGAGTTCACTTCTATCGGTCAGTTCAAACATGCGTTGATTGTATCGCGAGATCACCCTTTGGCAGGTATTCCGGTACCGAAAGTGACTGATTTGATTCAATACCGGCAGCTGGTTATTCGGGACAGGATGGGAGTGGGGAAAGCGACGCCCATTTCATCTAATTATTGGCATATTGATAGCTACTACCTCATTTCTTCAATGGTTATACGTGGGATCGGCTGGGCCTTGGTGCCAGAGCATGTTGCACAAGAAGAGTGGTATGTAGACGAGCTTGTAGAACTATCAACGGAAGAGATCCCTGAGCCACTAATGGTAGAGATGGGGGTCGTGAAGCGCAGGGATAAGGGCGTAGGTCGAGTGATGGACTGGTTGTATAGCGAAATGGCCCAAATCTTCTAGCTATCGCGATCATTTTCTAGTTATCTTTATTAAACAAATTGTTGCTGTTAATGTCGTACTTATAACCAATTGAAATATGTTGAAGTAAAGAGTGCTGCCGAGCTATGACCGAAGAATCACCGCTAACCACTGCCCATGACACCTCCCAATCGTTGCCGCTTATTCTTGCTGGGCCAATATTGCGTAAGGTAACGCCCAAGGAGCTGACGTTGTGGTTTGCAGTCTCGAGTCCGCTGGAAGGAATTTTTACTTTATATCAGCAAGCAGATCAAAAAGAGCTATTTTCCGGCAGCCTCTCGCAGGGTAAACATGTCCGAATCGGTGAGCGAGCTTGGATATACCAGGTAACGTATTTGGGCGAGTTTCCTGCTGACACCCCATTGGAATACCAAGTTGAAACACAGGACGGCGTACTCACTGAGCTCATTCCAGATCTGCTCTATGACGGGGAATCACGCCCAGCCTTTATCATTAAAACACAAGCCGATTATGTGATGCATGGCTCTTGTCGCAATCCGCATTATCCAAGTAAAGACAGCCTAGTGGCCGCTGATGTTAAAGTTGCAGGGCAAGAAATTGACGATAGGCCGTCATTGCTCATGATGAGCGGTGATCAAATCTATGCCGATCATGTTGCCGGTTCAACACTTGACAGTATTCAGCAGGTTATTGATTTACTGGGGCTCTATGATGAAGATTTCGATAAGGCACCGGTAGCCAATACCAAGGAGCTGCGCTGCCATGCTGATAACTTCTATGGAAGGGAAAAACTGTTACCGCAATACCTGGAAGGAGGGGAAGATATCATTGAGAGATTTCCCCGAGTTGCCAGTTGGTTACGGCGCAAGTCTCCGGTTTTCAGCTCTCGTGAATCTGGCAATCACCTGATCACACTAAGTGAGTTCAACGCTATGTACTTGTTGGTATGGTCTCCAGAGCTGTGGCAGTTGGTCGATAGTGCGAGACTGGAGCACAACCTGTTCCAGTGGCAAGGCAATACACTTGAAGCTAAATGGCAAACGCTTTGGGCTGATGAAAAAATACAGATAGATCAGTTTGTCAAAGGCTTACCGCAAGTCCGCCGCTTGATGGCGCATATTCCAACCTACATGATTTTTGATGATCACGATATTACTGACGACTGGAACCTGACGGTAGGGTGGGAGCAAGCGGCTTACCATAACCACTTTTCTCGGCGGATCATCGGTAACGGCTTGATCAGTTATTGGCTATGTCAGGGGTGGGGCAATGCGCCTGAGAGCTTTGACGAGACGTTTTTTAGTCATGTTGAAAGTTATTTCGAGCAGCCAACCAGCGATAGCCAAGACAGTCTGATTGACTTTCTCTACCGGTTTGAGCAATGGCACTACATCATTAATACAGAACCGAAAATGCTGGTACTCGATACCCGTACCCGCCGCTGGCGTTCTGAGTCCAAGATGAACAAGCCGTCGGGTTTGATGGACTGGGAAGCGCTCAGCGAGCTGCAAATGTCTTTGATGAATGAACCCGCAGTGATTTTGGTTTCTGCTGCGCCGATGTTCGGGGTGAAGTTTATTGAATCCTTGCAGCGTGGCATGACTTGGCTAGGGCAGCCATTGCTTATCGATGCTGAAAACTGGATGGCCCATCCAGGCTCGGCCAATACTTTGATCAGCATTTTCACCCATACCAAAACCCCAACCAATTTTGTGATTTTATCTGGTGATGTGCATTACTCGTTCGCTTATGACGTTAAGCTGCGTTTTCGCAATAGTAGCCCGAATATTTACCAGATCACCTCAAGCGGGATCAAAAACGAATTTCCCAATGCGTTATTGCGTGTCTGTGATTTCATGGACCGTATATTATATAGCCCTCGCTCCCCGCTCAATTGGCTCACCAAGCGAAAGCGTCTTAAAATCTTCAAACGCGATCCGGACTTGCCGGGGAATCACCGCCTGATTAACCGCAGCGCCATCGGTGAAGTTAGGCTGGATGCTGACGGTAAGCCTGTCGATATTGCTATTTTGACTGCCGAAGGAGAGAGGGTGAGTTTTTCGCCAATTGAAAAGTAGTCTGGTTAGTCACGATTAATCATGGCTACCTAACTGCTGGTGGCCTTGTTTATTTCCAGCGGACATCACAATTTATATCTTTATATCAATGGATTATCTCCATGATATTTATTGATAATGGGAGGGTGAAAACAAGGACGTGAAGTTGCAAGGAAAGAATAGTGAGAATACAGGAAGCAGCGAAACAGAGTGGATTAAGTTGTCACACCCTAAGATATTATGAGAAAGCAGGATTAATTTACCCAATTCCTCGAGACACGTCTGGACATCGATATTACGCAGCGCATGATATTCGATGGCTCAATTTTGTACAGTGCCTGAAAAGCACTGGAATGCCACTTAAAGATATTCAGTCTTACGTTCAACAAGCCGCCGATGCAGAGAATAAAGCTGAATTGTTGTTAGATATTCTGGTTACACATAAGAAAAGGCTGGAAACGAAATTAGCAGAAACACAAGATTTCCTCGCCCATATAGAATGGAAGATTAACCATTACCAGGATATGCTGATTGAGCGTAACTAGGCTCTGTTGAATATTTGGAACTCAGACAGACTACTGAAAGCCTGCCTGATAACAAGCAATGATATTCTAGCTATACGGTTTCGGCTTGTTTGTTTGAAAAGACAACGTTTATCCTTGAGTGATCTTGTTCTGTTAAGGTAATTTCTGAGGCCTTGATGAGGCCAGACAGCTGTTCTGTACTGCGCGCACCAATAATTGAACCGGTTGTAGCTGGATGTGACTGCGTCCAGGCGATGCTAAGTTCTGCTACATTACAGCCTTTGTCCTCAGCAATGACTTTTAGGTGTTCAACCATCTCGAGGTTTCTACTAAATGTCGGCTCTTGGTAGAGATGATGTTCATGACGCCAATCGTTTTTACTTAACCGAGCAAAACGATCTTTATTCATGGCACCACTTAATAGCCCTGAAGCCATTGTTGAGTGGTGTATCGTTCCTACGTTGTGCTCAAGACACCAAGGTAACACCTCTTTTTCAGCAGAACGATTTAGCAGCGAATAACCTGGCTGATTTGATATCACCGGTGAAACAGTATGGACTTGTTGTAATTGCTCAGCAGAGAAGTTTGACACCCCGAGATGACGAATTTTGCCCTGTTGCTTCAACTCAGCTAGCGTATGCCAGGCTTCGATGATATCCGTTTCAGGGCGAGGCCAATGGATTTGGTAAAGGTCGATAACTTCAACGTCTAGCCGCCGTAAACTATCTTCCACTTCTTTGATGATGGATTGCCTCGAAATCCGGTTGAATAACTCTGTCTCTCCAGGTTTCCAACACAATCCGCATTTAGTGAAAATGTAAGGCTTACTGCTTGTTTGTTTCAGTGCTTTGTTGATGATTTTTTCTGCATTACCTAACCCGTAGGCTGGCGCAGTATCGATCCAGTTTATTCCATTGTCCAACGCAGCATGAATAGTATCAATTGAATCTTGTTGTGGTTGTTTACCCCACCCCCATTCACCGATATCACCGCCAATCGCCCAACTGCCAAGGCCTAGTCGGCTAATGTTCAAATCAGAGTGGCCAAGACGTTTTTTTTCCATTCCCATTTCCTTTTTCCTATTACGAATACTCACAGGAATACATGTTTGAGTTAGCTCTAAGTCAAGCTTCATATCAACAAAGGGAAATAGATTGAGAATCTTTTCGAGACATGTCTCACTTGATAAATCGAAGCTCTTCTTCTCCACCCTCTTAGAACTGGCCTATATTTTCTAAGTGATATTTCAAAGAAATAACAATAGAAGGGGAAGTCGATGGCGTTAACGTGGAAAAAAAGGTTGGTATTGAGTTCTGTTTCAGCGGTACTCGTATTTGGGGCTGTTAGTGCCTGGGCGGGGTGGAAATTGGATAGCACTCACTCCTCGATTGGGTTTTCCTCTGTTAAGAATGACAGTGTGATGGAGCAGCACGGCTTTCGTAATTTGAGTGGGTCTATTTCTGATGATGGTGAAGTATCGCTATCTATTGATTTGACCAGTGTAGATACCAAGATCCAGATCCGTGATGAGCGAATGAAGAAAGAGCTTTTTCATACCGACAAGTATCCATTGACCACTATTGCAGCGAAAGTTGATGCTAAGGCTATCGGCGAACTCAATGCCGGTCAAACTGTCGTACAGGATGTAGACTTCGCGCTGGATCTACACGGCAAGTCAGAAGTTTTGAAGGCAAAAGTGCAGGTAACCGGACTGGATGACGGAGGCTTACTGGTTTCTACCATTCAGCCCGTCGAAGTGAAAGCGGGCACCTTTGGTCTCGATGGTGGGATAGGCAAGCTCAAAGAGATCGCCGAGCTTAATTCGATACTGCTTACCGTACCCGTTAATGCGAATTTGGTGTTTGTAGCCGAATAGTATCAACAGATACATGGTATCTTCTTACATAATAGTACTTCTGAGATCCGATAGTTTACCAAGCCGGCCATTGCCTTGAAGTGGTCAACTAAAATTGGCCACAGTTTTGTATTCTTGCCAGTACCTTCGTTCTGACTCGTTTGCTGTTAGACCTCCGTTGTACTGATGCGGCCTGATCTGGCTGTAATAGCCAATAATGTATTCTGTAATTTCAGCTTTGGCTTCACTGAAGTTTCTGTAGCCTATTTCAGGTATCCATTCACTCTTTAAGCTTCTAAAGAACCGCTCCATAGGACTATTATCCCAGCAATTACCTCGACGACTTAGGCTCTGAGTTATTTGGAAACGCCAAAGCTTCTGGCGATATTTTCTGCTTGTATAATGACATCCCTGGTCTGAGTGAAACATCACACCATTAGGACGCCTCCTTGATTCGAATGCCATCGAAAGAGCTTTACATGTCAAAGCGCTGTCAGGCGACAATGACATTGCCCACCCAATGGGCTTCCTGGAAAAAAGAACAATAACAACAGCTAAATAGCATCACCTGTTACCAGCCCATACGTACGTCACATCGCCACACCACACTTGATTAGGCTGAGTTACTGCAAATTGACGGTCAAGCCTGTTGGGAATTTCTAGGTGCTCTCGCTCTGCTTTTTTGTAAGCGTGCTTGGGGTGCTGGCAACTGGTCATCTTCAACTTTTTCATAAAGTTACGTGCACGATAGCGACTCAGAGGTATGCCTCTAGCCTTGACTATTTCCGCTATTGTGCGGGCACCCGCTGAACCGCGGCTATCATTGTGTCACCTGTTAACTTCTGAGGTGATGATATCACCTCTTATCAGGTGGCCAAATTCACCGTACCACTTCAGTCTATATGTTTTCTGACCTATTTTTCATGAGTGAAATACAACAAAAGGTTTATCATTGATAAACTAAGTTATGGATGTATACCGGATCCTGTTGATCATGCTTCATTGGGACGAAACTGAAACTTGCCTCAGCACGAGGAAAAACTAAGGGCCATGGCGATCGGAATATCGCACCTGCCCGCTCTACTGCCTAAGTAATTGGCCAAGAAGCGGCCATCAGTCAAGAGTTTTATCGCTATCGAGCGAGAGAGGCGTAACAAGGGCAAGGCAACCATCGATACGCACTTCTACATCAGTTCGGTAGACGTGAATCTAAATTAGCTTTTTGCAGCGTACGCCGGCAATGGTACACGGAGAACCAACAGCACTGGGTGTTGGATGTGGTATTCCGCGAAGACCAGAACCTGATTGGTGATCGGGAAGAGCAGAGCGCATGGCGTTGTTCAGACGTATTCTACTTAATCTGGCTCAGCTGCAACATCCGGAAAAATCGAGAAATAAAATGAAGATAAAGCGGGCGGGCTGGAGCGACGATTTTAGGTCAGAGCTGTTCTTTGGTTAATGGTATTAACAAAATAAATCCGGCCCTGATGTCAGCATGGGCCGGAAATACGCATCGTTATGGAGCATTACATATTTCGGCTCTCCTCTTGCCTAGAAAGTCATTGATAAAGCTTTGCGTGCTAAGCCGGAGTCCGGCGATAGAGACATTGCCTAACCGAAAGCTTTTCTTGCAAATGGGTCTATCATCACGGCTTCAAGTTAATTGGATAAAGATACTTTATAGTGAGTGTTGTTTGTCTCATTTAACACTCGTGCTGACTGCTCTGGAGATGTATCTGCATGAAAGTTCTGACCACCTATTTCGATTGCGCCGAGATGTTTTTGCAAATTCGGCGTTCTCAAAGGTGGATATATTTGAATGTGGAAATGAAAGTTTCGATAATCACCATTGTCAACTGGGGCCTGATGTAGCTTCATCAAATAGGGGAAGCTCATATGCCATAGATTATCCAACTTGATCAACGTTTGGCGAAGTATCTCAGTAAACTGGGATACTTCGCTGTCAGGCATCAAATCAATTCTTGGATAGTTTTTTTTGGGCGAAATATAAACTTCGAATGCGTATCGAGCAAAATATGGAATGAATGAGATGGCACCTTCATTTTCACAAATGATCCTTCTGCCATCGAGCTGTTCAGAGTTAATAATCTCCTGAAACAATACCTTGCCATGAGTTTTATTGAAATTCTCTGCAGCATCTAGGTGATGCTCTATGCTCGTGTATGTGAAATCAGTGCCGAAAATTTGTCCATGAGGGTGCTCATTGGAAACGCCACAAATCTTTCCTTTGTTCTCGAAAATAGAAACATTGCTAACCTGTGGGATAGTACTCAATGCAGATGTTTGCGACTGCCACGCGGCAACGACATTTTCGAATGCGGTGGGCTCTAATTCGGTAAGCGTTGTATTATGCTGATCCGAATAGCAGAGAACACGCGCTATACCAACTGCTGGTTGATTAGCGTATATCCCGTGAGGTTTTTCTAATTTCGTTGGAGCATTTAAGCTTAGACCCGGGTGATCGTTATCAAAAACATAAACACCGCTATAGTTTGGGGTTTTTATTTTACTTATTCTTGTATTTCCCGGACATAGATTGCAGCACGGATCGTAAGTTGGCGCGACGTTCTCTAACGTTTCAGCTTTTTGACCGTTCCAGGGGCGTTTTTGACGATGCGAAGCATAGACGACCCACTGCAGCAGCAGTGGATGCCAGCGTCGCTCCCAGACATGATTTTCAGAACACATAATAATTACCGATCAGCACCTAATACGAATAGTTAATGGTTAAATTGCCCCGTATATAAGCCGGAGCGTTGAGAAGGTTTGCTCAATATTTTGTTGACGAAACTCTTGACTCTGTACAGCGTTGTTGACCATATCCAAAGCTATAATACAAGTGGTTTCTGGATGTTCACCGTTTACCACTTTATCTTCTAGGTTAAAGGTATGCTGGGACTTACTGCCGACCAATGTTAATTCTGATACAACGTCTTTCGTATATGGCCGGTAGGAAACAGATACGTTTACAATGGCCTCACCTAGCGTGCCAATGCCCGTTGCAGATGAACCATATTTGGGTGTTACTTCACCTGAAGGCACTACAGGTATAACTGGCGTATATGAATTCCGATACCACTTAAGGTTGCCAGGTGCACCAAGTAAAGTAACTAATGGAGATAGTATATAAGGAGCTAAATCTCTAATAACGCAGGAATCATTCTCGAAAAACCAACGTCTTGATTCATCAATATATCCACGTCGTGCTGGTCCTCCGCCAATGAATTTAGCATAGATCTCCACTATCTCACCCAACTCTTTAGACTCAATCTTTTGTCTAATTTCCTTTACGATAGGAAGGTAAGGATTGATAGGAGCAGATACTAACACCAGGTCCTTTTTTTCTGCTAGCCGACATAGTTCTAACCAGCTTTCAGCAGATGCCGTTGCTGGCTTCTCAGTATAGACGCTCCAGCCAGATTCGAGTAACTCTTTAGTTACGACTTCGTGTAGTGGCGCTGGTGTCAGATTTAGTGCAATCCCTTGATACTTTTCAGCTGATTGGATTTCAGGAATATCGACAACAATTTTTGCCTGCGGGATAACGCTTCTGACTCAGGAATCCCCACAAAAATTCCTTATTGCTCAATAAGTAGACACGCACCTTGCCTTCTGATCTAATGAATTCACCACAAAAACAAAAAGAAGAAAACAAGATGCGTGATATTCAGATACTACACG